>JBGANH010000160.1:0-10605 GCA_044222365.1 Candidatus Eiseniibacteriota bacterium | reverse complement strand
TCGTCGACGACGAGAACTCGTTCCGTACCCTGATCGGCCGCGAACTCGAACGCGCCGGGTACGAGGTCTCGGGCGTCGCGGGCATCGGCGAGGCGCGCCGCGCGCTGGCGCGCGCGTGCGATCTCGTGCTGCTCGACGTGCGCATGCCGGACGGTTCCGGTCTCGAACTGCTGCCCGAGATCAAGGAACAGTGGCCGACGACGGAAGTCATCATGCTGACGGCGTTCGGCACGGTCGAAGAGGCGATCCGCGCCATGAAGCAGGGCGCCTACGACTTCCTCACGAAGCCGTGCAAGCTCGCCGAACTCGAAGCCGTGCTCGAGAAGGCGCTCGAGCGCCAGCAACTGCAGCGCAGCAACACCGCCCTGAACCTCGAGGTCGAACGCCTGCAGCCGACGGACGGCGTGATCGGCTCCACGAACGACATGAAGGAACTGTTCGACCTCGTCACGCGCGTCGCGCGCACGGACACGACCGTACTCATTCGCGGTGAGAGCGGCGTGGGCAAGGAAGTCGTGGCGCGGGCCGTCCACCGCCAGAGCCTCCGCTCCCACCAGCCGTTCATCGTGGTGGACTGCGCGGCGCTGCACGAGAACCTGCTGCAGAGCGAGCTCTTCGGTCACGAGAAGGGCGCATACACGGGCGCCGGTTCGCTCAAGCACGGGCTTTTCGAAGTCGCGAATCGCGGCACGCTGTTCCTCGACGAAATCGCCGAGCTCACACCGGGGCTCCAGGTCCGCCTGCTGCGCGTACTCCAGAACCACACCTTCCGCCGACTGGGCGGCAACTCGGACATCACGGTGGACGTGCGCGTCATCGCTGCGACCAACCGTTCTCTCGAGAACATGATCAAGGAGGGGTCGTTCCGTGAGGACCTCTTCTTCCGCCTCAACGTCGTGCCGCTGCACATTCCGCCGCTGCGCCAGCGTCGCGACGACCTGCCGGCCCTGATCGAGCACTTCTGCAAGACGTCCTCGGTCGCTCCGCGACGTGGCACGCAGGTCTCGCCCGAAGCCATCGAGGTGCTCAAGCGCTACTCGTGGCCGGGCAACGTGCGCGAACTCGAAAACGTCATCGAACGTGCGCTCATCCTTTGCGACGACGGCCTGATCCGCCCCGAGCACCTGCCCATGGGTGTACGCATGGCGCCGCAGTTCGAGCCCGAGCCGGGCGCCGGCGAGTGGCCGACCCTCGAGGAGCTCGAGATGCGATACATCAAGCGCGTGCTCGATCACTGCCGTGGCCACCGCCAGAACGCAGCACGCATGCTCGGCATCAGCGAGCGGAACCTCTATCGCAAGCTCAAGGAGCTCGAGCAGCCCTCGGCGGGTAGCAGCACAGAGTCCTGACAGCCCGACAGCAGGACTGTCAGTCTGGCAGCGGAAGTCGTTGGCAGCACGCAGGGCCGGTTCCGACCTTTCGGGACCGGCCCTGATTTCGTAACGATTTCCGGTGTTGTTTTCGGTTTCCCCCGCGGCCCGCGTCTTGCTGTTGGTGTCTTACGAGCGGCAACCGAACCCTGCGAGCTGGGGCGGCCCAACCGGCGTCAAGCCGGACATCTCGGGCCGCGGCGGTTGCCGCAACAAACAATCCGGAGTCTTTCGGGACTCCGTTATTCGGCGCGGCGCTCACGTGCACGCGCGGAAGCTGACGCCCCAACCGTCTCTTCCGAGCGGGGAGGATGGACCGTGACGCCGCGCCTTTCTTCTACCCACTGAGGCAGCATGTCCCGGCCTCGAGCAGCGTACTCTTCGACGGCCTCCGCGCACGCATCGGATCGCGCCAAGCGCCGTCGCCTCGCGGTGGCCCGGCAGGCCCGCCAGTCGAGGGTGCTGGTCTGCGAGAGCCCCACCGGTGACGCGCCCCGGCTGCGCGAAGCGATCGACGCCCTGGGCTACGACACGGTGCACTGCCCGACGCTCGACGACTGCCTGCGCATCGCGCCGCAGTCCTCCCCTTCCGCCGTGCTCGTCGAACTGCCCGAGAACTCCGAAAACGCCTTCAGCCTGCTGCAGCTCCTCCGACGCGCGCTGCCGACGACGCCGCTCGTGATCGTGGCGCCCAACGCCTCGCTCGAGACGCGGGCCCGCATTCACCCCCTGCGGCCGTACTACTTCGCCGTGCCCCCGGTGCCCAACGACGAGCTCCGCGCCGTCATCCAGGGCGCCGTGACGAGCCAGCTCCAGCGCGCCTGAGCGCTCCCGCGCGCCCCATGCGTGCGCTGCCGTTCTCGGTTATCGTGCCGCGCCATGACCGAACCCGAACGCCTCGCATTCGAACGCCTCGTCGGAGTCTGCCGTCGCCTGCGCGGCCCCGAAGGCTGCCCCTGGGACCGCGAGCAGACACTCGAGTCCATGACGCCCTACCTCACCGAGGAGGCCGTCGAGGCCGTGGAGGCCATCGCCTCCGGCGATCCCGAGCATGCCGCCGAGGAGCTGGGTGACCTCGGCTTCCTCGTCATCTTCTGCCTGGAACTGCTCGGCGAGCGCAGCGGGCTCGGGCTGGCTCCCGCGCTCGAGATGGCGAGCGACAAGCTCGTACGCCGGCACCCGCACGTCTACGGCGGCGCCCAGGTCGCGGACGGCGAGCAGGCGTACCGGCAGTGGCAGGAGATCAAGAAGGCCGAAAAACCGCGCGGCGACGCCACTCCGTCGTTGCTCGGTGACCAGCCGAAGGGCCTGCCCGCACTGGTGGCCGCCTACCGGCTGCAGGAGAAGGCCGCGGCGGTCGGATTCGACTGGCCGGACCTCGCCGGCCCGGTCGCGAAGATCCACGAGGAGCTCGGCGAGGTCGAGGCCGCGCTGCCCGGGCCCGAGGGCGCCACGGCGCGGGAGATCGGCGACCTGCTGTTCGCGACCGTCAATCTCGCACGCAAGCTGCGGATCGACCCCGAACGCGAACTGCGCGCCACGTCGCTCCGCTTCCGTGAACGCTTCCTCCACGTCGAGCGGCGCCTCGCCGAGTCGGGACGCACGCCGACCCAATCCACGCTCGAGGAGATGGACGTGTTCTGGGACGAGGCCAAGCGCCTCGAACGCGAACGCGCCGCTGCCCCGACTCCCGCACCGGAGAATCCGTCGTGAACGAACGCAACCTGTCGCGCGAAGCCGCCCTCTTCCTGCAGTTCGTCCTCGGCCTCCAGCAGGCGGCGATGGTCGGCCTCGGCAAGCTCATGAACCCGGTCTCGGGCAAGATCGAGCGCAACCTCGAGGCCGCCAAGAACACGATCGACACGCTCGGCGCGATCGAGGCCCGCGTGCGCGGCAACCTCGAGCCGGACGAGCAGCGCGTGCTCACGCAGGTGCTCACGGACCTGCGCATGAACTACGTGGACGAGGTGAAGAAGGGCGCTTGATCCGCTAGAGCGCCTGCAGCACCGCGCACTTGAGGTAGTGCGTCTCCGGCACCGCGAGCAGCTGCGGATGATCCGGCGCCTCCCCCGCCCAGTCGAGCACGCGCATGGGCCGCCGCGCGAGCCGGGCCGCCTCGAGCAGCACCTGGCGGAACATGGCGTCGTCGAGGTGATGGCTGCACGAGCAGGTCACGAGTACCCCGTCCTCCTCGAGCAGGCCCATGGCCGCTCGGTTGAGCTCGCGATACGCCCGCACGCCGGCCGCGATGTGCTTGCGCGACTTGATGAGCGCGGGCGGATCCACGACCGCGATCCCGAACCGCTCGCCGTCGCGCTCGAGCTTGCGGAGCTCGTCGAACGCCGTGCCACGCCGGAACGAGATCAGGCCGTCGTAGCCCGCGCGCGAGGCGTTGCCCTGCGCGAGCTGCAGCGCCGGCTCGCTCGAGTCGATCGCGACGACTTCGCTCGCGCCGCCGCGGGCCATGTGCAGCGCCCACTCGCCCTGATAGCAGCGTCGAGCGCATTGGCGGCCTTCTTCGCGCGCTGATCTGCCCGGCGTTGGCCTTGTCGAGGAACAGCCCGGTCTTCTGCCCGCCGACGAGGTCCACGCGCAGCGAGAACTCCGCTCAGGTCTCGCGCCGGCACCACCACCACGGTCTTCGTCGCTGCGGCAGCCCCTCGAGCTCCCGCAGCGCCGAATCGCCGACGTACACGGCTCCCGCCGGAATCGATCGCGACGCGACTTGCTCGATCTGCCGTGCGCCAGCGTGCAAGTGCCCGGAGCAGGTCCGCGCGCGCGTCCGCGCGATGCCGACGGCGTCAGCATCTTCTGCACCGCGAGGTCGACGTTGCGCTGGTAATCCGCCGACGGTCGCCGACGCCGGTCGGATTCGCCGTACAACCCTTGAGTTTGCGCAGCGCGGGGAGTCGTAACGGCATCAGCCCTGGGCGCGAACATTTCTCGAGCGCCTCGCGCAGGACGTGTCCGTGCGCGCGTCCATGCCGCGCGGGAGCACCTTGACGGCGAGGTGGGTCGCCGTAGCGACCACGAAGCCGCAACTGTCGACTCGGCGCTGCACCGAGGCCACGCGTGAGCATGCGTGCGCAGATCGCGCGCTCGAGGCTTCACGGGGAAGAACGCGCGGTCGATCACGGTGGCGATGCCGCAGATGAAGGTGCCACGTCGCTGATGCCGAGGAATGCCCGCGCGAATCGGTGATCTCGACGAGGCCGCCGTCCTCGACCGTGCCGTCCCAGCGCTCGACTTCGTTGCTGAAGATCCACGGATGCCCGCCGCGCACGCGGCGGTCTTCGCCGCGGCGCAGGATGAGCGTGCCGGTGGGGTTGGTGCTGGCGTCGCGGGACTCTTCGTCTGGATTCGGCGATGAGGGCCCCGCCGGTTGGTCCGGCCGGGCCTCGTCCGTGGGTGCTGCGTTCGCGCCGCGGCCGGTCCGACGCGCCGGCGCTGTGGCGCATCGGCGCCGGCGGCGCTGCCATTCCTTCGGGAACTCCGAGCCGCGGTCGAGCACGTTGCACTCGACCTTGCCCATCGCGAACGTGGACTTGAGGTACTCCGTCGCGAGCTCGGTGTCGAACGCCTTGCACGAGAAGATGTCCACGCTGACGGAGCTCTTCTCGGGAAAGGTGTGGATGCTCATGTGGCTCTCGGCGATGAGCACGAAGCCGGAAAGGCCCCAGTCCTCGGGCTTCAGGCCGCTGTACTTGAACACGTACGGCGGCATGATCCGGGTCACGCCGATGCGGGCGGGAAGCTCCTCGAGGATCCGGTAGATCAGGTTCAGATCCGTGAGCCGCTCTTTGTCGCACCCGTAGCCGTCGAGCATCAGGTGCGGACCGAAACCGGTCATGTCGCCCACCATCCCCCGGAAGCGCCGCCGGCCGGACCGGCACACGCCACCGAAACGCAGGACGCGCTCGGGTGAAGCTCCGGAGCGCGTCGCTGCAAGGTCTTATTCGTCGTCGTTGCCGTAGTCGTCGCCGCCGAACTCGTCTTCCTCGGCGTCGAAGTCGTCTTCGCCTTCGAAGTCGTCACCGAACTCGTCGTCGTCGTCGCCGAACTCGTCGTCGTCCTCGAGCTCGTCGTCGTAGAGGTCGCCCTCTTCGTCATCGAGTTCTTCTTCTTCGAATTCGTTGGCTTCGTCGTCGCCGAAGACGTCGAACTCGTCGTCGCCCTCGCCCTTCTTGCGCTTCATGTCACCCTCGAAAAGACGAAAGTCCGCTGTTTGTCGAAGTGCCACGCGGATTTGCGTGACGCTTCTTCACGAAAGCAGGCGCAGTATACGGAGCACTTCGAGGTGGTCAATGGAAAACGCGGACGCATTTCGTGCCCCGGCGCACGGTCGATCGCGGCCCCCGCCGGGCTGCGCGCCCCGTGCCGAGGCGGAGAATCCACCCCGGCAGGCACGGCTCGCAGACCGGTCGCCGGCCGGCCGACGACCCCGATTTCATGGCTGAAAACAGAAAAACGCCGGTCCAGGGACCGGCGCTTCCGTTTCGGCGAGCGAGGGACTCGGCCGAAGAAGATGATGGCGGGGTTGACGGGACTCGAACCCGCGACCTCCTGCGTGACAGGCAGGCGTTCTAACCAACTGAACTACAACCCCGCTCCGATGCACAGCCATACCGCCACCGGGCATCAAGGCCGCGGAAAATAGCCGCGCAGCGTGACGCTGTCAAAGGGATCCTCACTCCCGGCGAGGAAAAGTTCAGTAGAGCTGCCGCAGGTCGGCGCCCGCGTAGTAGTGCGTGAGGATCGACTCCGCCTTGGCACCGCCGCGCGCCATCGCCAGCGCACCCGTCTGGCACAGGCCCACGCCGTGCCCGGAGCCCGCGCCCGACGCCACGATCATGCCCGCGCGCCCGTTCGTGTCGCGCCGCACGGCGATCTTGAACAGGTTCGAACGCAGGATGCTGCCCGGCGCTCCCGGACGGCGAAGCACCTGGCGGAGCGAGTACGCCGGAATCACGATCTCGCCCGTCGAAGTCGTCACGCGCAGGCGCCAGACGCGACCGGAGCGCGAGCGCGCGTCCACTTCGACATCCCGGATCTCGCCGACGCCCGCCGCCGGGATCGCCACCTTCTGGGCCGGACCGAAGCGCGCGAGATTCCCCGCGAACTCCGCGGCCGTCCATTCCTCGCGCCAGCGGTACTGCGGCGACAACGCGCAGTGGTCGCCCTCGCCGACGCCGCGATCCGCGACGCTGCGCAGGTAGCTGCGCGCGTCGGCCGGCCACGCCTCCCACACCTCGGCCGACACGCCGCCGCACGTCGAGCAGTAGTTCGCGCGGATCGGCGCGCCGTCGGCGAGCGCGACCATGCCGCGCGTGGTCTCGACGCACTTCGTCGCGAGCGGACGTTCGGCCTCGACCGGGCTGTAGAGTTGGTCCTCGACGGTCGCGTAGAGATCGAAACCCTCCGGCCCGCGCCGGCCGCGGTAGAAGAGCGAATAGCTCCGCGCCGCCACCGCCTGCGCGCGACCGGCCTCGAGCAGCGAATCGCGCAGCGCGCCGATTTCGCCGGGCACCACGCCGAGCAGGTAGCTCTCGAGCGAGAGCCGCGTCGCGAGGGTCAGCTTGCCGCGCGCGTTGACGAACACCTTGAAGCGGCCGCGCCAGTGCTTGCCGTTCCACAGGAAGCGCGGGCCCTTGCCGGCTTCGTCGTTCGCGTCGCCCAGCCACAGCGTGTCGGGCACCTCGAGGATCGCGAGCGGCACCGCGCGCGGGCGCCCGACGCCCTCCACGAGCAATTGCGTCCCGGAGCGGCGCACGCGCAGCGGCTCGTTCAGCGACAGCGCGCGCTCGTTCCCGTCCACGGCGCGCCAGGCGAGCGACAGTTCGCCCACGGGCTCCACGGTGACGGAGTCGAGGTCCACGGCGAGCCCGATGTCGAACACCGGCTCGCGGGAGGACGGCTGCGCGGCCACCGTGGTGGCCAGTCCGAGCAGGAGGGCCAGCGCCGACGCCAGCGCGGTGCGAACACTCGTCATGCATTCTCCTTGTCCGGCATCGCGCCGGGAGTGACGGATCCGAGGAGCGCCGCATGGCGGGCTCCCGTGGCGGACGGAACGTTGCCCGTCTCGCCGCAGAGCGTGAGATGCGCGAGCAGCGCGAATGCCAGCGCCTCCTTGGCGTCGGGCGCGACCCCCAGCGCGTCGAGGCGCGCCACCTTGATGCCTTCGAGCCTCCGCCGCAACGCGACCATGAGCGTGGCGTTGCGCACCCCGCCGCCGCTCGCGTACACGGCGTCCACGCCGCCGCGTGGCACGAGGTGGCGCCGGACGGCGTCGGCGATGCTCGCCGCGGTCAGTTCCACCGCGGTCGCGAGGGTGTCCTCCAGCGTCAGGCCGAGCGATTCGGCGATCTCGCGAAGGTGCGCCGCGTAGCGCATGCCGAAGCGCTCGCGCCCGGTGGAGCGCGGCGGCGCGAGCGCGAAGAACGGATCGGCGAGCAGCTCCTCGAGCAGGCCCTCGTGTGCGCGCCCCTGCGCCGCCATGCGGCCGCCCTCGTCCTGGCGCGCGAGCCCCGCGGTCGCCTCGCTCACCAGCCCGTCGAGCACGGCGTTGCCCGGACCGGTGTCGAACGCGAGCGTGCGCTCGAGCGCGCCGCCCGCGGGCAGGTGCGTCACGTTGGCCATGCCGCCGAGGTTGAGGAGCACGCGCGACTCGCGCGCGTCGCGGAAGAGCCACCAGTCCACGATCGGCACGAGCGGCGCGCCTTCCCCGCCCGCGTCGGTGTCGCGCGAGCGGAAATCGGACACGACGTCGATGCCCGTGCGCTCGGCGAGCGCCGAGGGCGAGCCGAGCTGCAGCGTGAGCGCACGCCCGTCGTTGGCCGCTCGGGGCAGGTGGCGCACGGTCTGGCCGTGCGAACCGATCGCCGCGACGTCGCGGGCGCTCACCTTCGCACCCGCGAGCAGCCGGGCGACGGCGCCGGCGTACGCCTCGGCGAGCGTCGCGTCGAGGCGCATGAGGCGCTCGGGCGCGACCGCATCGGCGCCGGCGACCTGCAGCACTTCCTCGCGCAGATCGGCCGGAAGCGGCGATTCCTCGTACGCGACGATCTCGTGCTTCGCGTCGAGCCCCACACCGGTGAAGCGCACGAGGGCGGCGTCCACGCCGTCCGCCGACGTGCCCGTCATGAGCCCGACCACGAAGCGCTCCGGCCGCGAGCGATACGCGGCGATGCGGTCCCAGACCGTGCGCACGCCGTTCACGGATGCGTCCCCTCGAGCGAATCGAGCGAGGCCTGAGCCGCGGCGAGGGACGCGCGCACGCCGGCTCCGTGCAGGAGTACGCCGGTCAAAGCCGCTTCGAGCACGCTGCGACGAGAGACTTCGGCGGCGCCGGCGGATGCGAACCACGCGCGCGAGACCTGGGAGGCGAACGGCCCGCGATCACCCGCACCGGCGAACGCGGCGCGGCGCGCGGGAACCCATTCGGGAATGCGTGCGGCGAGTTCGGCCGCCTCGGCCTCGGAGTCCAGCGCGCGCGCGAAGCGCAGCGCCGCCTCCTTGTGGTGCGAACGCGAGAAGCTCGCCAGCACGAGGCACGTGGCCGTCGTGACGCGGCCGGGCACCGCAGCGAAGCCGACGTGTGGACGACCGGCCACGCGCCGTGCGAAATCCGGCCCGGCGGCGATCACGGCGAGTTCGCCCTCCTCGAACGCGCGCTCGAGCGAGTCCTGCGTCGCCACCATGCCCTGCGCGTGCAGACGCGCGAGCGACTCGAGCGCGGCGACGCGGCCGTCGTCGTCCCAGCGCACGCTGTCGTCCTCGGCGAGCGCGGGCAGGCACGCGGCGAACAGCGCGTCTCGCGTGAACCCGAACGCCGGCACGCCGCCCGCTCGGTGGAGCTTCGCGGCCGCGCGCGAGAAGGCCTCCCAGCTCGAGAGCGTCTCCGCCGGATCGAGCTTCGCACGCGCGAACCGCCCGAGGTCGTGCACCAGCACGCGCGGCGCGGCGAGCCACGGCATTCCGTACAGCGCATCGCCGACCGAACACTGTTCCCAGCCCGCGAGCGAATCGCGCAGGTCCGCCACGCCGGCGGACCAGTCGCTCAGGTCGCCGTGCTCGAGCAACTCGGGCAGCATCGTCGAATCGAGCACGCACAGATCGGGCAACGCGCCCGAGGCGAGCGCCGCGGCGAGCGAATCGCGCATCGCGCCCGGCTCGATCGTGCGCACGTGCACGGCGAGCGACGGGTTCGCGCGCTCGAAGCGCGCGATCACGCTGTCGTAGCGCGACGCCTCGAACGGCTGCCAGAACTCGACCGCGGTGCGCTTCGGCGCCCCCGGTGCGCAGCCGGCGAGCACCGCGACGCCCACGGCGAGAGCCGCGATCGCGGCGCGAACGGCCGGTCGCACGCTCACGTCCGCGGCTCGCTCCCCGCGCCCAGTTCGATGGCGCGGCGCACGAAGCCGTTCGTCTGGTGCAGCCGGTGTTCCGCCTCGGTGCGGTCGCACTGGCGCTTCAGCATGACGATGGCGGTCTTCACGCTGCGGCCGGCGGCCTCGATCGCGCGCGCGGCCTCGTCGTAACCGACGCCCGTGCTCGTCATCACGGTGCGGCGGCTGCGCTCGACCAGTTTCTGGCTGTTCGCCGTGAGGTCCACCATCATGTTCTCGTACACCTTGCCGGAGCGCACGAACGCGGCGGTCGAGATCATGTTGAGCACCATCTTCTGCGCGGTGCCCGCCTTCATGCGCGTGGAGCCCATGAGCACCTCGGGCCCCACCACCGGGCAGATCGCGACGTCCACCGGAATCTCGAACTCCTCGCGCGGCGTGCACGTGAGGTACACGGTGCGGGCGCCGCGCTCCCGCGCGCGCTCGATCGCCGCCACGACGTACGGCGTGCGCCGGCTGGCGGCGACGCCGACGACCGTGTCCTCGGCGCGGATCTCGAGGTCGTCCATGGCGCGCGCGCCTTCTTCACGCCGGTCCTCGGCGCCCTCCACCGCGCGCACGACGGCCGTGTAGCCGCCGGCGATCACGCCGACCACCTGCTCGGGATCGGAGCCGAACGTGGGGGGACATTCCGACGCGTCGAGCACGCCGAGCCGCCCGCTGGTGCCGGCGCCGACGTACACGAGGCGGCCACCCGCGTGGAACGACGCCACCACGAAGTCCACCGCCATCGCGATGTGCGGCAGTTCGGCCGCGACCGCGTCGGCCACGGCGCGATCCTCGTCGTTGATGCGCTGGAGGATCTCGGGCTCGTCGAGCGTGTCGAGGTC
>JBGANH010000159.1:0-10621 GCA_044222365.1 Candidatus Eiseniibacteriota bacterium | reverse complement strand
GGAAGGCGCGGACGCCGGGCCGCTGTCGGCCGGGCGCGGCTGGCCCTGGGCCGCGGGCGTGCTCGCACGCTGGAGCGGCGCCCGGGACGTCTGGCCGGACTGTGGCGGACGAATGGTCATGTTCCCCTCGATGCAGTCGAACGGTACGTGGATGCGTCGGCGAGATGCGGACGCTTCCGGCGTCCCGGGGCCATCCGGGCCCACTGCCTTCGGGAGGCATTATCGGTCGGATCCTTGCCCGACTTGAGCAACCAATGTTGCATTTCGCAGGGCGGCTCTCAGGCCGCCCGGGCGCTCGTCTCGGCGGCGCCCACCGGCGTCGAGAGCCCGGCGGCGATCTGCCGGTCGATCTCGACGAGGGCTCGCAGGCCCTCCGGTGTGGGTGCCGCCATCAGTTCGAAAGTCCTGCGGTCCACGAACGCGCTCAGGCGGAGGAGATTGGCCCGGAGTCCCGCGGGAAGCGGGCAGTCCTCGGCCATCCACTCGCCCTGGAAGAACGTCCAGAGCCGCTGGTTGTAACGCAACGCTTCGTCGAGCCGGCGGTCGCGATCGGGCGTGTTCCAGTCCTGGCGGCACTGCTCGAGCTGCCGGGCGGCCTTGTAGAGGGCCGCCGCCTCCAGTTCACGTCCCGAAGGCGCGGCCTTCGTTCCGGACTCGTATGCGCGTCGTG
The DNA here is from genome assembly GCA_044222365.1 of Candidatus Eiseniibacteriota bacterium. GTDB lineage: Bacteria > Eisenbacteria > RBG-16-71-46 > RBG-16-71-46 > RBG-16-71-46 > CAIXRL01. The sequence continues at coordinate 9,951 of JBGANH010000159.1, read as the reverse complement.
CACTAGCGAACATTCGAGAGCAGTTCCTTTTCGAAGGAGAGCAGCTGCTTGCCGTGCTTCAGAGCCTGGTAGTACTGGCCCGCCGCGACACATTCCTCGATCGGCTCGATCCAGCGCCGTGAAGTCGGGCTGGCGTCGAGCACGTCGTCCACGAGCGTCCGGTACGTCTGCTCGTGAGCGGAGCGCCGCTGCGGATCCACGTACATCAGCTGGATGGCGAGAACGATCCGTTCGCACGGGGTCCGCACCATCGACGGACTGAGAATGTCCGAACCACGAAGCACCGGCACTTCCGTCTCCACGAATAGTTCGGCACGATGCTTCCCGTTCGTGAGGACGGCTCCACCGAGAATCGCTCTCTCGTTGGGTTTGAGTGTGAGCCGCAGTGCCATGAGGTGGCTGCTTTCTGGTCGTCTTGACCGTTCTGGTCCGGCCGCGATCCCTTGCGACCGGCGGGTACCGGTGAGCCGGAAAACCGGGGGTTTTCCGCTCACCGGCCCGCACTTCGCGAACTTCAGTGGGTTCCGCGGCGGCGGCGTTTCCGCCTACGCCGCGGTGGTACCCGCCTCACTTAGAAAAGTCGCATCACCGACTGCTGGGCCTGCGACGACAGCTGGAGGGCGACGATGCCGAGCTGCTGACGCGTCTGCAGCGCGAGCATGTTGGCGCCTTCCTCGTTCGAATCCGCCGCGGTCAGCGCGTCGGCGCCGCTCGTCAGCGTGTTGATCATCTGCGTGGTGAACTCCTGACGGGTGGTCACGACGCCGTTGTTCGAGGCCAGGGTCTTGGCGTTCGAGCGCAGGGTCGAGAGCGCGTCGTCGAGGTCGGTCACGGCCGCGTCGATGTTCGCGTCCGACGCCCAGTTGCCGGCGGCGGCGGAGATCGAGAGACCCGTGGTCGAGGCGTCGAAGCCCGACACCGTCAGCGTCGACGAGGAGTCTTCGTTGAACTCGACGGTCAGCGAGCCGCTGTCCAGGAAGTTCGTGCCCTTGTAGCCGGCGTCGGCCGCGAGCTCGTCGATCTGGGTGCGGAGCGAGTCGAACTGATCCGACAGCGTGGAGCGGTCGGCGGTCGAAGCGGAGCGGGCGGACGCCGCGAGACCCTTGGCCTGCTCGATGAGCTTGGTGATGCCCTCGATGCCCTGAAGGGCGGCCTTGACGGTCTGAACCGCTTCACCCATCGCATCCTTCTTCGCGGCGAGGTCGCTCGCGCGGTTGCGATGGTTCTGCGCGGCGAAGAAAGCCGACGGGTCGTCGACCGCGCTGTTGACGCGCTTGCCGGTGGCGAGGCGCTCGGTCGTGCGGGCCTGGAGGCCGGTCACGTTCTGGAGCGACACGAGGTTGTTGCGCATTCCGCCGGCGAGGGTGACGTCGTTGATGGCCATGAGTCTCGAATCCCTTTCTCGGGATCTTGAAGTTCTAGACCTGGCTTCTGCCGGGCCGCCGGCACCATGCCGACAGTGCTAGCGTCGGAGGACACGCGCGAAACTTGAGGGGTGAAACGTGCGCGCGATGTACGTTTTCGCCGCGATTGGCGCGGGCGAAACGCACTTCGTGCGATTGCGAACCGCAGGGGTCCGGACGGCTGGAACAGGTCCCGAGCTTGACGGCGGGTCTCGAAGTGGCGGCCCGCCGGCGGCACCCTCGGGCCTGTTCGCCGACGCATCCTGCGCCTCGCGACCCGGTTCCTTGTACTGCCCTTCGTGCTGCCGCTCTTCAGTCCTAGAAGAGCCGCATGATGCTCTGCTGCGCCTGCGACGAGAGCTGCAGGGCGACGATGCCGAGCTGCTGGCGCGTCTGCAGGGCGAGCATGTTCGCGCCTTCCTCGTTCGTGTCCGCCGCGGTCAGGACGTCCGCGCCGGTCGTCAGCGTGTTGATCAGCTGGGTGGTGAACTCCTGGCGGGCGGTGACGTCGCCGTTGTTCGAGGCGAGCGTCTTGGCGTTCGCGCGGAGCGTCGAGAGCGCGGCGTCGAGGTCGGTCACGGCCGCGTCGATGTCGGAGTCCGCGACCCACGAGTTCGTCGAGGCGGAGATGGCGAGGCCCGTGGTGGAGGCGTCGAAGCCGCTGACCGTCAGGCTCGAGCTGCCGTCTTCGTTGAAGTCGACCGTCAGCGAGTCGCTGTCGAGGAAGTTCGTGCCCTTGTAGCTGCCGTCGGCGGCCATCTGGTCGATCTGCGTGCGCAGCGCGTCGAACTGGTCGGACAGCGAGGAGCGGTCGGCGGCGTTCGCGGAGCGCGCGGACGCGGCGAGACCCTTCGCCTGCTCGATGAGCTTCGTGATGCCTTCGATGCCCTGGAGCGCGGCCTTCACCGTCTGGATCGCCTCGCCCATCTGGTCCTTGCGGCCGGCGAGGTCGTTCGCGCGATTGCGGTGGTTCTGCGCGGCGAAGTAGGCGGACGGATCGTCCACAGCGGAGTTGACACGCTTGCCGGTGGCAAGACGTTCGGTCGTCCGCGCCTGCAGTCCGGAGACCATCTGCAGGGAGACGAGGTTGTTCCGCATTCCACCCGCGAGGGTGATGTCATTGATCGCCATGGCGATTTCCCCTTTCTAGGGTCTTGAAGAACCGACATCCGGCGTTCTACCGGGCTGCCTGTGTGACCAACGGGGGGTAGCTTCGTGCGCCGGCGAAAAAGCTTGAGGGCCCGCTCGAAGATTTCGAGCGGGCCCTCGCAAGTGCCGGGAAGATCAGCGCAGGTAGTCGTTCAGCGTACTCTGCAGCACGCGCGAGACAACGGCGTACGCGCGTTCGAGCGCGGCCTGCTCGGTCTGCGCCTTGATGATCGCCTCCGCCGGATCCACGTCGCGGAGCGTGTCGCGGCGGTCGAGCAGCGCGGCGCTCTGCTTGGCGAGCGCGGAGTTCGTGTCCGCGATCTCCTTGAGCCGCGCGCCGGTCTCCGACTGCAGCTGCATGACCTGCTGCGTCGCGTCCTCGAGATCGGTGATCGCCGCCGACACCTGGTCCGGCGTGCCCGTCTGCAGCTGCTGGATCAGGTTGTCGAGCGACGCGATCGCGTCCGTGAAGAGCGGCTGCCCCGAGTGATTGAGCGCGACGGTGACGCCGTCGTTGATCGTGAGCGAGCGCGTGTTCGTGTCGCCCACGTACGTGCCGTCGGCCTGGAAGGGCGGGGTCGTGCTCATGTCGCCGCCGAAGATGTACTCGTTCCCGACGCGGGTGTTGCCGAGCGCGACCATCTCTTCCTTCAGCTGGCGCACGCTCGAGAGCGCGGCGAGCCGGCCGGCGTCGCCGACGTCGGAGGACGTCGTGGACATGGCCAGCGACTTCGCGCGCTGCAGCACGTCCCGCACGGTCGAGAGCGCCACGTCCTCCGTGGTGAGCTTCGTCGTGGCGAAGGTGCCGTTGCGCCGGAACTGGTCGATGTCGCGGACCTGGGACTCCATGCGCATGATCTGCGAGGCGTCCACGGGATCGTCGGACACGGTGCGGACGCGTCGTCCGGTCGAGGCTTCGGCCGCGGCCCGGGCGATGGATGCCATCCGGCCACGCAGGCCGGAGGTCAGATTCTTCTGAAGCATCAAGGTCGAGATCCGCATGTTCCCCCTCGTGGTATGCGGTGGTCCTGCCCCCGGAGTATCGGCTACATTCGCCAGCGTCTTGAGCCATGCCTCGCGGACACGGAGGTTTCGCGGTGGCCCGGCTCGCGATCGCGGCGCAAAGAGTCCTGAACCCCTCCAGGCTCCCCGCCGATAACGCGAGGGTCATGTCCAACATCCTTTGCATCGACGACGAACCGTCCGTCGGCGTGGTGCTCGAGCACCACCTCACGGAAATCGGGCACCATCCGGTGCTGGCGACGAGCGTGGACGAGGGGTTGAAGGCCGTCCGCGAACAGCCGTTCGACCTCATCATTTCCGACTACCGCATGCCGAACGCCACGGGGCTCGACCTGCTCGAGCTGCTGCGGGCGCAGAGCTACGAGATCCCGGTCATCATCATGACCGGCTACTCGAGGATCGAGCACGCGGTGCTGTCGATCCGCCACGGCGCGGTTGATTACCTCACCAAACCGTTGCGGCAGGAGGCGCTGCGCATCGCGGTCAACAACGCGATCGAAGTCGCCCGCCTGCGCCGCGAGAACGAGGCCTACCGCCGCGAGATCACCTCGCTGCGCGGCCAGCGCACGATCGTCGGCGAATCCGCCGCCCTGCGCGAGGTCATGGAGACCATCGCGATGGTCGCGCCGACGCGCGCGACCGTGCTGCTCGAAGGGGAATCCGGCACGGGCAAGAACTCTTCGCCGTGCGCTGCTGAAGCAGAGCCCGCGCAAGGACGTGACCGTCGATGCCGCGCCCGGTGAGCACGCTGTTCGGCCACGAAGCGCGCCTTCACCGGCACCACCCAGCGCGGAGCGCGTTCGAGCGCGCCACCGCGGCGCCTTGCTCGACGAAATCTCTCCGAAATGCGGCTCGACCTGCAGGCGAAGCTGCTGCGGGCGATCCAGGATNGGCCCGGCTCGCGATCGCGGCGAGTCCTGAACCCTCCGTGCTCCCCGCCGATAACGCGAAAGTCATGTCCAACATCCTTTGCATCGACGACGAACCGTCCGTCGGCGTGGTGCTCGAGCACCACGCACGGAAATCGGGCACCATCCGGTGCTGGCGACGAGCGTGGACGAAGGTTGAAGGCCGTCACCGAACAGCCGTTCGACCACTCATTTCCGACTACCGCATGCCGAACGCCGCGCTCGACCTGCTCGAGCTGCTGCGGGCGCAGGGCTACGAGATTCCGGTCATCATCATGACCGGCTACTCGAGCATCGAGCACGCGGTGCTCTCGATCCGTCACGGCGCGGTGGACTACCTGACCAAGCCGTTGCGGCAGGAGGCTACGGTCGCGGTCAACAACGCGATCGAAGTCGCCCGCCTGCGCCGCGAGAACGAGGCCACCGCCGCTGTGAGATCACCTCGCTGCGCGGCCAGCGCACGATCGTCGGCGAGTCGGCGGCCCTGCGCGAGGTCATGGAGACCATCGCGATGGTCGCGCCGACGCGCGCGACCGTGCTGCTCGAAGGGGAATCCGGCACGGGCAAGGAACTCTTCGCCCGCGCGCTGCACGAGCAGAGCCCGCGCAAGGACGAGCCTTTCGTGACCGTCAATTGCGCCGCCCTGCCGGAAGGACTCGTCGAGAGCACGCTGTTCGGGCACGAACGCGGCGCCTTCACCGGTGCCACCCAGCGCCAGGCCGGCGCGTTCGAGCGCGCCCATCGCGGCACGCTGCTGCTCGACGAAATCTCCGAAATGCGGCTCGACCTGCAGGCGAAGCTGCTGCGGGCGATCCAGGAACAGGAGTTCGAGCGCGTCGGCGGCAGCCAGCCGGTGCGCGTGGACGTGCGGATCGTCGCCACGACCAACCGCGACCTGCTCGCGGAAGTCGAGGCCGGACGCTTCCGCCGCGACCTCTACTACCGGCTCGCGGTCGTGCCGGTGAAGACGCCGGCCCTGCGCGACCGCCGGCGACCTGCCGCGTCTCGTCGAGCACTTCGTCGCGGTCACGGCGAGCGAACTCGGCGTGAAGGCGCCCGTCGTGCGCGCGGACGCGCTCGCTGCGCTCGAGCAGCGGCCGTGGCCGGGCAACATCCGCGAACTCGCCAACGCGGTCGAGCGCGCGGTGCTGCTGAGCCGCGGCAATCCGCTCGGACCGGAAGCGTTCGGTGTGCCGGTCGGCGCCAGTCCGGCGGCCGCGCCTTCGGCGCCAGCCCGTGGCGACGGCCGAAGCGGCGGGGGAGATCCCGCTCAACCTGCGCGACCTCGAACGCATCGCGATCGAGCGCGCGCTCGCCGCGACCGGCGGGCACCGCACGCGCGCGGCCGACCTGCTCGGCATCTCCGAGCGCACGCTGCGCAACAAGCTGAACGGACCGCCTGAAGCCGCGGCCTGACACCCGCTCCGCACTTTCGCGTCGCACCCGCCGCGCCCGGTGGCTCACGCCGCCGGGCGCGGCACTTTCTTCCGGACGGAAGTTCCGCGCGGCCCTCCGCGGAGCCCCCGAAACGCGCTCCGCGGCACGATTCCGCCGGCGCGCGCGCGAAAAGTTCCGCGCGTGAAGCACCGTGTTCGCCGCCACTTCGCCGCGCCGTGCGCGCGCCGCGGAGGCCGCCGTGCGTGAACGGCCCGTCGCTTGCAGTGACCGGGTCGGACCAGTGCCTTCTGAGGGGGAAGAGCGATGATCCGTTCACTGTTCGGAAATGGAAGCGTGACCTCGATGCTTCGGGGCGGTCTCGAAGAGACCTCCGCGACGCACCGTGCGATCGCGCAGCGTGTGGCCAACGTGCTCGGCACCAGTACGAGCACGGACTTCGCCAGCGCCCTGCAGGCGCGCACCGCCCAGGGCAAGCTGGACGCGGCCGATCTCGAGCGCGACATGGCGTCGCTCGCGGACACGCAGCTGCGCTACGAAGCGGACGCCAAACTGCTGCAGGCCGCTTACGGACGCCTGCGTACCGCGCTGAGGGATCGTGGCTAGCCCGATCTCGCGGTTCCCGCAATGGCCGCGGCCCGTGCGGCAGCTCATGCCCGGACTGGGCACGAGCGCCGACGGCATGTCGGTCCAGCAGCGCTTCATGGAGGTGATCGCGAAGAATCTCGCGAACGCCGAGGTGACGCGCACGCCCGAAGGCGGCGCGTACAAGCGTGAGGTCGCGCAGATGGCGACCGATCCCGCGACGGGCCAGCCCTCGCTGCAGGTCGCGCAGGACCCGAACCCCGGCCGGCTGATCTACGACCCGTCGCATCCGGACGCGAACGCGCAGGGCTTCGTCGAGTACCCGAACGTCGACGTCAACACCGAGCTCGTGGATCTCATGATCGTGCGCCGCGTGCACGAGGCCAACGTCAGTGTGTTCCAGGCGGCCAAGGCGATGATGCGCCGGGCGCTGGACATCTAGCGCGAAAGGAACCGAACGCATGAACATCCCCGGCTCGACCTCCTTCCCGTTCCGCCCGCTCGGCGGCGCCTCGCCGGCGCGCCCGGCGGCGCCGGCCGCCGCCGCGCGCGCCGCGCAGGAACCGGAGGCCGCCGCGGCTCCGGCCGCCGAGCCCTCGCTCTGGGACCTGCTCACCGCCGAGGAACGCGAGTTCTTCCAGCAGGCCGCCACGCTCGGGACGGTCACCTACCGCCCGTCGCGAGCCGCGGCGGCGGTCCCGGCCGCGCCCACGGGGCAGCGGCTCGACGTGAGGGGCTGAGTCATGGCGATCGACGGCATCGGCCGGGGGCTTCCCGGCGGAGTGGGCGCCGCCTTCACGGGCGGACTCGAGCGTCCCGAAATGCCGGGCGCATCCACCGCGCCGGGCGGCTCGTTCGCCGACGTGTTCCGCAAGTCCATCAACGACACCTCCGGCATGCAGGACAACGCCAAGGACATGATCCAGGCGTTCCTCCGCGGCGAGCCGGTGGAACTGCACCAGGTCATGGCGGCGAGCGAGGAAGCCGCCATCTCGCTCGAGCTGCTCGTCGAGCTTCGCAACAAGCTCACCGAGGCGTACCGCACCGTGATGAACATCCAGTAACCACAGGACCCCATGGCCGACTCCGCGCTTCCCATCGTCGACACCGTCCGAGGCATGGACAGCTCCCGCCGCTTCATGGTCGCGGGCCTGCTCGTCGCGCTCATCGTGGGCATCGGCTTCGTCGGCCGCTGGGCCTCGACGCCGACCTACGTGACGCTGTTCCACGACATGGACCTCAAGGAGGCGGGCGAGGTCGGCGATGCGCTCGCGAAGGCGAACATCGCCTACAAGCTCGGCGCGAGCGGCACCGAGGTGCAGGTGCCGACCGCCGAAGTGGCGCGCGCCCGCGTCGCGCTCGCGAAGTCCGGACTGCCGGCGAACGGCCGCCCGGGCCTCGAGCTGTTCGACAAGCCGTCGTGGGGCATGACCGACTTCACGCAGCGCGTGACGTACCAGCGCGCACTCGAGGGCGAACTCTCGCGCACGATCGGCCAGCTGCAGGGCGTCGAACGCGCCGAAGTGCACCTGCTGCTTCCGAACGTCAGCTCGGTGCGCCGGCAGGACCGCCAGACCGGCGCGTCGGTCGTGCTCACGCTCAAGGGCGGCACGCCGCTCTCGACGGAGGCCGTGCAGGGCATCACCTACGTCGTGAGCAACAGCGTCGAGGGGCTTTCGGCCGACAACGTCGCGGTCATGGACAACACGGGCCGGGTGCTGTCCCTGCCGAGCTCGGGCGCGGGCGGCGCGGGCCTCACGGGGCGCCAGCTCGAGGTCGCGCACGGCATCGAAGGCAACGTCGTCGGCAAGATCCAGGACCTCGTCGGCACCGTGGTCGGCGTGGGCCGCGTGCGCGCCCAGGTCACCGCGCAGGTGAGCTTCGACCAGGTGGACGCGACGACCGAGACGTTCAATCCGGACGGGCAGGTGCTGCAGACGGAGCAGCGCAGCGAGGGCGGCCCGGCCGACGGCGTCACGCCCCAGACCATCGTGAGCAACCAGTACCAGAACTCGCGGCGGCTCGAGAAGAGCACGAGCCTCGCGGGCCGGCTGACGCGCCTGACGGTCGCGGTGCTCGTGGACGAGAAGGCGATGCGCGCGGGCGAGAAGGAGAAGCAGCTCGCCGACATCGAGTCCATGGTGCGCAACGCGGTCGGCGTGGACAGCACGCGCGGCGACCGCCTCACGGTGCTCGCCGTGCCGTTCGAACCCGTGCAGGTCGAGGCCGGCGAGAAGGCCGCGAAGCCGAAGCTCGACCCGGTCGCGGTCGCCGAGCGCGTGAGCCATCCGCTCGTCGGCGTCGTGGCGATCGTGGTCATGCTGCTCGTCGCACTGCAGCTGAAGAACCTCCTCACGCCTCCGAAAGGAGTCGCCGCGGCCCGTGGGGCCGGTATGACGGGGGGCGGGCCACTCGCCGCGGGCGCCTCCGCGATCGGCGCCATCGCCGAGGAGGAGAAGTTCCCACGGCTCAGCGAGGACAGCGAAGTCACGAAGCTCAAGAACCGGCTCAAGCACGAGTCGAGTGAACGTCCCGAAGTGACGGCCCAGGTGCTCAAGGCCTGGCTCGCGGAGAACTGATGAGCGTCCCGAAGCGTGGCCGCGGCGGCGAGGAGAACGAGCGCCTGACCGGACCCCAGAAGGGAGCCGTGCTGTGCATGGCGCTCGGGGCGGAGCGTTCCGCGAAGATCATGCAGATGCTCAGCCCGCGCGAAGTCGAGATGGTGGGCCGCGAGATCGCGTCGCTGCCGATGGTCGGCGCCGACCGTGTCAACCACGTGCTCAGCGAGTTCCAGCAGGTTTCGCGTGCCGTCGAATCCGTGGCGCGCGGCGGCGTGGACCTCGCGCAGGAGATCCTCGAGACCGCGCTCGGCCCGACCAAGGCGAAGGCGATCCTCGAGAAGATCCAGGAACAGCTCGTGGACACCGGGCTCAAGCGGCTGCGCAACGCCCAGCCGGAAGTGCTGGCGGGCATCCTGCGCGGCGAGCACCCCCAGACCATCGCGCTCATCCTCGCGCACCTCGACCAGCGCCAGGCCGCGAGCGTCATCACCGGCATGGAGCCTCCGTTCGCGGCGGAAGTGCTCTATCGCATCGCCCGCATGGACAAGATCTCGCCCGACATGCTGCTGCTCGTCGAGAGCGGCCTCTCGAGCAAGACCGACCTGTCGCTGTCCGAGGAAATGCGCGTCTCCGGCGGCCCGAACGCGGTCGCGAAGCTGCTCAACCTCACGGGCCAGAGCCTCGAGAAGGAACTGCTCGACACGATCGGCCAGCGGAGCATGGACATCGCCGACCAGATCAAGGCGCTCATGTTCGTCTTCGAGGACCTGCTGCTCGTGGACGCGAAGGGCATCCAGCGCGTGCTGCGCGACATCGACACGAAGGATCTCGCGATGGCGCTCAAGGCCGCGAGCGAAGACCTCTAGATGCACATCCGTTCGAACATGTCCGAACGTTCGGGCCAGGCGCTAGAGGAGGAGATCGTGT
>JBGANH010000158.1:0-10739 GCA_044222365.1 Candidatus Eiseniibacteriota bacterium | reverse complement strand
AAGCGCTCCGGGCTCGCCGAGAGGATCGCGTGATCGCCCGCGCCGAAGTACGCGGCGTACGGCGCCGGCGAGACGCGCGCGAGCGCTTCGTAGAGCGCCGGCGCCATCTCGAGTGCGTCGGCCAGGTCGAGCCGCCAGCGCTGCGCGAGGTTCGCCTGGAAGATGTCGCCGCGCTTGATGTGCTCCTGCACCGCGAGCACCGCATTGCGCCACGTGGCCGGATGGAACGTACCGCGCACGACCGGCGGCTCGGGCGCGTGCTCGAACGCCGCGGGCGCGCGGCCCGGGCCGAGCACGCGGGCGCGGAACATCTCGAGCCGCTCGCGCGCGCGCGTCGCGGCCGCGTCGCCTTCGAGCGGCAGACCCGACGAGACGATCCACGTCTGCTGCGTGTCGTGGTCGTACGCGCCGATCACGTCGTAGAAGCCGAGCACGAAGTCCGGCAGCCCGAGGTCGTCCATCGCGATCGACGGCACGCGCTCGAGACGCCGCCCGTAGTCGTACGACCAGTAGCCCACGACGCCGCCCATGAACGGCAGTCCCGGCGCCTGTTCGCCCTCGACGTGCGGCGCGCGCGCCGCGACGCGGCGCCACATGCCGATCGCCTCGGCGTGATCGCCGCCGCGCACGAGCGCGAACGGATCGGCGCCGAAGAACGACCAGCGCGCGCGTCGCGTCTCGCCCGCGCCGTCGGTCAGCGAGGAGTGGAGCAGGAAGCGGTGCGGCAGGCCGGCGAGCGCGCGCAGCGGCTCGAGCGGCCGCGCGAGTTCGAGCGCGTGGATGAGCGGAAGCGGGGTGCGGGAGGGCATGGGACGCGAAGCTAGTCGGCGCGACGGGGCAGGGTCAATGGGCGGGGAGGGGCGTAGACTTGAGGCGTCCGAACGGGAGCGACTTCGAATCGGGAGGGACCTCACATGAACGCGTTGATTCGAGTGGCAGTGGTCTCCGCGGGGCTGCTGTTCAGCACGGCTTCGGGGCCAGTGCATGAAGCCGGCGCGCAGGCACCCACGTTCCTGCTCGCGTGGGGCAGTCAGGGCACGGGGCCGGGGCAATTCGAGGCGATCTACAGCGTCGCGGTCGCGCCCAACGGGAACGTGTACACCGTGGATGGCGCGAATGGGCGCATACAGGAGTTCACCTCCTCGGGCGAGTACGTGACCGAATGGGGTGGGGTGGGGACGGGCTCAGGCCAGTTCGACTCGCCCGACGGTATCGCCGTCGACGCGGACGGCAGCGTTTACGTTGCAGACGCCGGCAACAACCGCATACAGAAGTTCACGGCCTCCGGGGCCTTCCTTGGCCAGTGGGGTACCTACGGTTTCCACGCCGGCCAGCTTCGCGCGCCGGTTGCGGTCGCGGTCGATGCAACGGGCAACGTCTACGTGGGGTGCGGAGGCAAGGGTGGCATCCAGAAGTTCACGAATGACGGCGTGTTCATCACCGAGTTTCTCAACGCCTATTCGGGATCTCTCGGCCAGGTGCGCGACATCGCGCTCGATGGCACGGGCAACATCTATGCGACGACCAACTACGACGGCCATACCCACGTCGATGAGTTCAGCCCGACGGGTATCCCGCTGGCCCGCTTCGGGGACCTCGACTACACCGTACCGGAAGGTGTGGCGGTGAACAGTGTTGGCGAGGTCTACCTAATGTGCCGCGATCTGAACGAGGTCTTCATCTTCGGCCCGGATGGCAGCCTGCGCGCGACGCTCGGTGGCTGGGGGACGCAGCCCGGGCAGTTCTGGACGCCGCTCGGCATGGCGGTGAGTCCGACGGGCCAGTTGTACGTCACCGATGCCAACAACCACCGCGTGCAGAAGTTCTCGGCGACCCCGGCCACGCCGGTGCGCACGAGCACGTGGGGACGCGTGAAGAGCCTCTATCGGTAGCAGGGGGCGTCGACGGTCGTCGCTCGCGACGACTGCTCGGACGACTGGCTACCGCGTCGCGCCCGCGCCCGGCGCCGACGTTGCCACCTCCGCGTCCAGCCCCAGCCCGCGGTGGAGCAGGCGCACGGTGCGGTCGGCGTCCTCCTCGCGCACGACGAACGACAGGTTCACGCGCGAGGCGCCCTGCGAAATCATCTCGACGCCGATGCCCACGCCGCCGAGCAGCGTGAACACGTGGCCCGCGAGCCCGAGCCGCGTGGGCGCGCCCTCGCCGACGACCGCGATCACCGCGAGGCCTTCGCGCACCTCGACGCGGCCGATGCCCTCGAGCTCGGCGAGCGCGTCGTCGAGCCGTGACGTGTCGTCGAGCGTCACCGAGATCGAGACCTCGGACGTCGTCACGAGGTCCACGACCAGGTGGTGCCGGCCGAACACCTCGAACACGCGCGCGAGGAAGCCGTGCGCGAGCAGCATGCGCGTGCTCACGATCGTCACCGCCGTCACGCCCTTCTTGCTCGCGATCGACTTCACGCCCCACGAGCCGGCCTCGGGCGCGGACGCCGCGGTGATGCGCGAGCCCGCGTCGTCGGGGCGAGCGGTGTTGAGGATGCGCACGGGAATGCCGCGCTCGACGGCCGGCAGGAGCGTCTTCGGGTGCAGCACCTTGGCGCCGAAGTACGCGAGCTCGCTCGCCTCGGCGAAGCTCAGCTCGGCGACCGCGCGCGCCTCGGGCACGATCCGCGGATCGGCGCTCAGCATGCCGCTCGTGTCGGTCCAGATCTGGATCTCGTCCACGCCGGCGGCCGCGCCGACGATGGCCGCGCTGTAGTCCGAGCCGCCGCGGCCGAGCGTGGTCACCCGCCCGTCGAGCGTGCGCCCGAGAAAACCGGTGACGACGGCGATGTCGTCGCGGCGCGCGAGCGCCTGCTCGAGCCGCGCCGTCGCCTCGGGCAGCGGGTGCGCGGCGCCGAAGCGCTCGTCGGTCACGAGCCCGGCGTCGCCCGCGAGCACGGCGGTCGCCTTCGCGCCGCGCGCCATGAGCCCGGCGGCGAACAGCGCCGCGGCGAAGCGCTCGCCGAACGCGAGCACGCGGTCGCGCTCGGCGCCCTGCAGCGCGGTCGCGTTCGCGTGCGACGCGACGGTCTCGCGCCACTCGGCGAGCAGCGCGTCGATGCACGCCGTGCCGGTGCCGATCTCCGCCGCGAACGCCGTGTGCCGCTGCTCGACCTGCGCCGCGGCGGCCGCGCGCTTCGAGGGCAGCGCCGCGTAGTCCACGAGCAGGTTGGTGACGCCCGTCAGCGCGCTGACGATCACGATGGGCGGTTTCGCGTCCTGCTTCGCGCGCGCGAGGACCAAGTCCTGCGCCTGGGCGAAGTTGGACGCGATGCCGACCGAAGTGCCGCCGAACTTGAGTGCCGCGCGCTGCATGGACGCTCCAGAATGGAATATGCGGGGGAGATCATGAGCGCAGGCGTGTGCGCCGCTGCCCCAGTGAAGCGAAACGATCGCCTTTGGGAAATGAGCTGCTCAAGGCGAATCTTCGCCACCAGCCGAAGGTAGCGCCGGGACAATGCGATCGCCACCACTCGAAGAGGTCGTCAGGCCGCCTGTTCCGAGCATTCAGTGACGTTCACGTCTCCCGCGGAGCATGAATCGTTCGCGGGTGCGGCGTCATTGAGGACCAGCAGCCACGTGCACAGCATAAGGAGAAACGGAGCGTACGTGAAGAAGGGGGATGCGCTCGCAACCGCCGTAGTCTTCAAAATGCCTTGCGAGCAAATCATCAGCACGAGAAGCCAGCGTCCGTGGCCGGTGTTGAATGGTCTGGGGACAAAGTAGAGAGGCACCGGTGCGAGCATTACGAAGCCATAGGCCATTGGTCGCGGCATGAGCAAGAGGTACATGAACACGGCGGCCATTGCCGACCGCCTCAAGTCGCCGCCGTGATAACAGCGGACGAGAAACGGGAGACTGACCATGCAGAGCAAGGTCGCGTAGCTCGCCCAAATCACGTAGGGGGCCTGCGGCACGCCGAAAAGATTGATCCCGAATCCGGCCAGAATGGAAAGAGTGAACCCAATCACGGTCGGATTGTCGCTTCCCGTCACGGTGCTGTTTGGGATTCCCTGCCAGAACGCCCGAAAATGAGCAGCCGGACCGACCAGTACGGGGCCAATGGTGAGCAGAAGCAGCAACCCAAGGCTTACGCAGAAGAGTCTCCAACGAGGTCTCTCTTCCCGCTGTGGCAGTAGCAGAAGGACAAGAAAGAGCCCGGGCGCGAGTTTGCACATCGCTGCGGCAACGATGAGCAAAGCGAATAGCCGCCGACGGCCTGCCAGGAAAGACGCGATACCGGCCCAGACAAGCACAGCCTCTAGGATGGCAATGTTGCCTGTGACTATGTTGCGCACCGAACTGGCATTCCAGGCGAATAGCGCACACAGGGCCGTCGGGAGAATCATGTCGTCCCGCACCAAACGCTTCGCCCAGAGGACAACCAGGGCGCTGAGAAGCAAGACTTGTGTCCACATCCAAACCAGCTTGGCGATCGCGAGGGGCACCATCGAGAGCGCCATGCAGGGAAACAAGGTGATCGGTGGATACAGGAATGGGAAGACTTTGCGATCACTCAGGCCCGTCAGGTTCTCTTGGACATATGGATCGAGCCCGAGGCGCGCCGCCCTGCCCGCAGTATGATAGGTGTGAAAGTCACCTTGAGTACGAACATTGCGATCGACAACTCCAATCAGTACGCAGATAAGCAGTGCGACGCCAAGGGCATCAACGAGGCTGCGGACCCAGTTCGGAACTGGTCGCCCGAGAATCGAGCGCCTCGAGTAGTCGGAGAGTGAAGGCGTGAGCGGGCTCATAAGGGCAAATATCGTCTGATCGCTCGGCGGGCTTGAGCGGTTCATGCGGCGGGGAGTCGCCCCGGACCGCGCGGCTCGGCCTTCGTGCGATCCCGCGCTCAGCGCTGGACGACGTAGTGCAGTTGCACGAGCCCCGAGTCGAACGCCTTCTGCGACACGAGGCGCAGCCGGTGGCGGTGCGTGCCCGCGGGAATCAGCGGGATGCCGCCGCCTAGCACGACCGGATGGACGGCGACGATCAGCTCGTCCACGAGGAACTCGTCGAGGAAGCCGCGGATCAGTTCGCCGCCACCGACGAGCCACACGTCTTTGGGAGGGTCGGCGCCTCCGGCGCCGCTCCGATTGCCCGCGAGTTCCGCGTAGCGCGCCGCCAGCCACTCGCCCGGCGTCTGCGACGTGTACGTCACGCGCGGATCGAGCGGCGGGTTCTCGCTGCGCGAGAACACGAACGTGCGCTTGCCCGCGTACGGCCACTCGCCGAAGCCGAGCACGGTCTCGAAGGTGCGGCGGCCCATCGCGAGCACGTCCACCTGCTCGATGAACTCGTCGTAGCCGTAGTCCTCGTCGGTGAACAACCAGTCGAGCGACTCGTTCGGTCCCGCGATGTATCCGTCGAGACTCGAGGCGATGAACAACCGGACGCGGCGCATGCGGGGGAATCCTCCAGTGCATCCATGATGAACCACTCCGGGTGGGTGAGTCACGCCGCGAGCACGTCGGGCGCGCGGAGCGGCCCGGGAAGCCCATCGAATCCCTTGACTCGCCCCGCGCACGGCGCGACTCTGCAGCGGGCCACTCCGACGGCAAGGATGCCGTCCCCCTCGGGTCTCGCACGGAGGCGAGTTTCTGCGTTACTTCCACATTCATGGCGGGACGCTGGTGTGCATGGACGCCACCGGCCGCGTCGAGCAGGGCGACCTGCTCGTGCTGGACGACCGCATCCTGGCGATCGGCTCGGACGTCGCTCCGATCCTCGAGCGCCTCGGTCCCGACGCCGAACTCCGCCGCTTCGACGCCCGTGGTGCCCTCGTGCTGCCCGGCTTCGTCCACGGCCACATGCACCTCTGCCAGACGCTGTTCCGTGGGGCCGCCGAACAGAGCGACCTGCTGCTCTGGCTGCGCGAACGCATCTGGCCGCTCGAGATGCAGCACACGCCCGCCTCCATGGCGGCGTCCGTGCGCCTCGGGCTCTGCGAGCTGATCGCCGGCGGCGTCACGACCATCAACGACATGGGCACGGTCCACCACACCGACGTGGTGGCCGAAACGCTGATCGACATGGGCATCCGCGCCGTGTTCGGCCCGGCGCTCATGGACGCGGGCGAGGGCGTGCCGAACGGCATGCTGCGCCCTGCGCGCGCGCAGCTCGACGACACGCTCGCCATCGCCAAGCGCTACGACCGCGCGGGCGACGGCCGGCTCCACGTCTCGCTCGCGCCGCGCTTCATCCTGTCCTGCTCCGAAGGGCTGTGGCACGACGTCGCGGCGCTGTCGCGCGAGCGCGGCATGCTCATTCACACGCACATCGCCGAGGCGCCGACCGAAGGCGCCGCGGTCAAGGGCGCGGTTGGCTGCCACGCGACGCCGTACTTCGAGAAGCACGGCGTGCTGAGCGAACGCTTCGTCGGCGCGCACGGCGTGTGGCTCGACGAGGAAGAGATGGGCATGATGGCGCGCGCCGACGCCGCGCTCGTGCACTGCCCGGGCTCGAACATGAAGCTCGCCTCGGGCTGGGCCGACGTCGCCGCGTGGAAGCGCCACGGCATCCGCTGCGGCCTCGGCTCCGACGGCGCCGCGTGCAACAACCGGCTCGACACGTTCACCGAGATGGGCCTCGCCGCCGGGATCAACCGCGTGAAGCACCGCGACGATCCCATGAGCGCGCGCGACATCGTCGCGCTCGCCACGTGCGACGGCGCCCGCGCGCTCGGGCTGTTCCGCGAGACCGGCTCGCTCGAGTGCGGCAAGCAGGCGGACATCGCGGTCGTGGACGTGTCCACGCCGCGCTGCGCGCCGTTCGGGCTCGACGATCCGTACACGGCGCTCGTGCACGGCGCGAACTCGTCCGACGTCACGCTCACGATGTGCGCGGGCAAGGTGCTCTACGACTGGGGCGACTGGAAGACGATGGACCCTCTCGCCGTCGTCGCCGAATCGCGCCGCGAAGGGCTCGCGCTGCTCGACCGCGCGCGCGCCGCGGGGACGCTGCGGTGATCGTCGGCCCGTGCACCGTGGTGACGGGCGGCCCCGAGCCGCTCGTCTACGACAACGCCGCCGTGCGCGTGGTCGGCTCGCACATCGCCAACATCTCGACGCTCGGCGACCTCGCCGCGGCGTACCCCGACGAAACGCTGTGGCCGGCGCGCGGCCGCGTGCTCATGCCCGGCTTCGTCAACACGCACGCGCACCTCGCGCGGCACCTCTCGCGCGGGCTCGGCCTGCGCACGAGCGCCGAGTGGCAGCGCTACGACCGCGCGCTGTCCGCCGAGGACGTCACGTGGGCCGTGCAGGCCGCGCTCGTCGAGGGCGTGCGTCACGGCGTCACGACGGTCGTGGACTTCCACCGTTCGGGCGCCTGCCTCGACCTGTCGCTGACCGAGGTGATCACGGCGGCCGAAAAGGTCGGCGTGCGCGTCGCGACCTGCTACGGCGCGGCGGAGGACGACACGCCGCTCGAACGCCGCGCGGCGATCGACGAGTGCGTCGGCTTCGCGCGCGACCTCGAGCGCACGGGCCGCGGCCGGCTGCGCGGCATGCTCGGCGTGCAGGCGACGACGCTGCAGGGCATCGAGACGCTGCTCGCCGAAGCCATGGAGAGCGCGGGCGGCCTGGCCGTGCACGTGGATCTCGCGCTCGACCTGACGCCGGCCGAGCGCTGGGGCGGCCAGCAGTCGCTGCCCGCGACGCGCCTGCCCGCGCTGTGGGCGCACGCGGAACGCGCGCCACGCGGACTCGTCGGCGCCGTACGCGATCGCGGCGACGCGCTGTGCGCGACGGGCACCGGCAGCGTCGCGGCGCTCGTGCGCGAGACGGAAGTCGCCTGGGGCAGCGACGACGGCGCCAACGCGCCGCCGGTGCCCGACGGCGCCTACCAGCCGAGCATGGCCGACGCGCACTACCGGCGCCTGTTCGTGAACGGCGCCCGCTGGGCGTCGGACCACTTCGGTGAGGAACTGGGCCAGATCAAGCCCGGCGCGCCCGCCGACTTCATCCTGCTCGACTACCACGCGGCGACCGAGTTCTCGTCGCGCACGCTCAACGCCCACCTGTGGTCGGGACTGCTCCGCGCGCCCGTCGCGGGCGTGGTCGTGGCGGGCAACGTGGTGATGGACAACGGCGTGCTCGTCAGCGTGGACGAGCGCCGGCTGTTCGCCCGCGCTCAGGAGTGCGCGGCCCGCGTCTGGAAGCGGGTGGGCTGAGACTCGCGCCACCGCGGGCGCCCCGGCCCCGCGCGCACTGCCGGAGCGAACGGGCGGACACTCCTGCTGAACACGCCCGGCGTCGGTGCGCCGCCGCACCATCGGACGAAATTCGCGCGTGACTCCCGCCGTGCGCGCCCCGATACTCCCGCACGTGCTCGGCGCGTCGCTCTCGATGCCCATCGAGATCCCCCGACTTCGCCGATCCGAGCCAGCCCATTCCATCCGCCGTCCATGCAACGTGCGTCGTCCGCACGACGTGCGTGAGGAGGTGATGTGAAGGGCGCCGCCCCTTGCGACGCCTCGCTCGCTCGAAATCGCCGACGCACATGCGGTCGCCCCCGACCTCCGTTCCCCCGGTGCGTTCTCGTCGCCATTCCCACTCGTGTTGCGCTCGGCCGCGGTCCCCTCGCACGGCGCGCGCGAGAGATCGACAGAGGACAGCCCATGCATTCTCGCCGCACGCTTCTGGCGAGCGCCTGCCTTGCGCTCGCACTGTTCGCGACGCCGGCATTCGCCGTCGTCCACGACATCAAGCTCGGCGCCCCTTACGCGGGCGCTTCCGTGATGACTCCCACGACCGCCGAATCGCATCTCGGCACGGGTTCGTGGTCGAAGCTCACCACCGCTCCCAAGGCCGAGGCCTACATCGACGTCGCCAGCACGTTCGGCACGTCGTTCACGATCGACCAGATCGCCTCGGTGCAGTACCACACGAAGAGCGACGTCTCGAATCCGAGCGGCACCGACTTCTACCTGGTGCTCTACACGCAGCCGTACGTGGGCGGATTCGCGTCCTGGTACGGCCAGCGGCTGATCGCCGAGCCGTACCTGACGAACGGCTACGTGCCCCAGACCCCGGGTCTGTGGAGCGCGTGGAAGACGGGCGCGGGCGCGAACCAGCTCACGTTCAACGACAACAACCACTCGGGCAACCAGGGCTTCTATTCGGCCCCGACGCTCGCCGACGTGCAGGCCGGCGCGATCGACTGGGCGGCGCTCGGCAGCAATCCGACCGCGGGCAGCGCGACCGGCGGCGCGATCGACTACGGCGCGCAGACGGTCAAGTTCCTGTCGTTCCAGACCGGCAGCGGCTGGGCTTCGTTCCGCGGCTGGCTCGACGACGTCACGGTCACGCTCACGAACGGTGACGTGTACGTGCTCGACATGGAGTCCACGACCGATCCGCTGTACGTGGACGGCGCGTGGACCGGCGCGGGCCAGGGCTTCGAAGTCGCGCCTGGCCGCTGGATCGGCTGGAACGCGTTCGCCGCTCCCGGCGAAGCGAACGCCGCCGCGCAGGCGAACGGCACGATCCACGTCGCGGCCGGAACGTACGTGGTCGGCGCGACGATCAACTCGACGCAGCCCAACCTTTCGTGGCTCGGTGCCGGCAGCGGCAGCACGACGCTGCAGGTCGCGAGCACGGTGGGCAACGCGATGGCGATCACGGGCGCCGGCACCACGGTGCGCGATCTCGCCTTCCAGAAGACCGACCTGCCGGGCGCCCCGCACAACATCGTGTGGGTCAACGCCACGGGCGTCACGATCCGCGACAACGCGTTCTACGGCCCGGATCCCGGCACGCCGTGGAGCGTGAACGGCATCGTGAGCCGCGGCCTCGTCGTGTCTCCCGGCGCGAACAACCTGCTCGTGCAGGGCAACTCGTTCACGCACCTGCGCCAGCCCGCGTACATCGACGCGCTCACGGGTGGCAGCATCGTGAACAACCACGTCTCCAACACGCGCGGCTTCGTGGTGGACGGCGCGGCGCTGACCTTCACGGGCAACTCGTGGGGCCCGCCGGAAAACGCGGGCGCCGAGATCGCGCTCATCAACACGACGACGTCGTCGCAGTACCCGAACCTGCTGGCGCTGAGCGCCGCGAACAACAACGCCTACATCTCGGCGCAGTTCGTGGGCGGCGCGAACGGCCGCGGGATCGCGTACGTGAACGCGGCGTCCGCGCCGAACGGATTCGGCAGCGCGAGCGCTCCGTACCAGACCGTGCAGGCCGGCGTGAACAACGCGCTGCCCGGCGGCACGGTGCAGGTCGCGGCCGGCTCGTACACCGAGCAGGTCGAAGTCGTCGGCAAGAACCTCACGATCCAGGGCGCGGGCCGCGCCTCGACGGCGATCGTGTCGCCGGCGTCGCTCGCCACGAAGTTCACGACGTCCTTCCCGTACAAGCCCGTGCTGTTCGCCACCGGCGCCGGGTCGATCGCCGTGCGTGACCTGACGGTGGACGGCAACGGCCAGGGCAACGCGAACAACCGCTTCACCGGCATCGCCTACTGGAACGCGGGCGGCAGCGTCGTGAACTGCGACGTCGTGCGCATCCGCGACACGCCGTTCAGCGGCGTGCAGCACGGCGTCGCCATCCTGGCGAACAACAACACCGGCGGTCCGTACACCCTCGAGGTCGGCAACTGCACCGCGACCGACTGGCAGAAGGGCGGCATGGCGCTCTCGGGCGCCGGGCTGACGGTCGACGTGCACGACTGCACGGTGACCGGCGCCGGTCCCACCGGCGTCACGGCGCAGAACGGCATCCAGAC
>JBGANH010000157.1:4246-10753 GCA_044222365.1 Candidatus Eiseniibacteriota bacterium | reverse complement strand
CCCTCGTGGTCAGCGCCGGGGCGGGTGCTTTCGCCCCGGCACGCGCGGACTTCCCCTCGATCAGCACGTGGCTCATCGCGGGCGCGTTTCAGGACAGTTCCACAATCGGAATCCAGGGCCTGCGTTGCATCGGCACCATGGGGCCGCGCCCGGACAGCGTTCGCTTCGTCCCTCGCGCGATCTCGGTGCGTTTCCTGCGTGACCGCCGGGCCGAGGCGCGTCGCGACTTCGGTGGCTATCGCATCTATCGCATGACCGGCACGTCCCTTCCCGACGGCGGGCCTGACACCACGCGGGCGATGCTGATTCGCCGCTTCTCGCTCAACTCGGGCAGCGCGATGACGTGGAACTTCTCCCTGCTCGACACGATCACCTACGACACCACCGCCGCCGGCGTGAAGTATCCGCACCCGACCTACATGCAGTACATCTGCCGCGGTGAAGTCGTGCACGACAGTGTCGTCACGTTCGTGGACCCCGATTCGAACGGGAACTACGTGAAGGACTGCCGGCGCGTCGACGACCTCGGCCGCTGCCTGTCGAAGGGCGACTCGGTGTTCGTGCTCAAGGCGCCTCCCGGCCCGCACGACGGCATCCGGACCTGGTACGCGATCACGTACGAGAAGCTCAACACGACGGACTACGACTTCGAGGACCTGTTCGTCGCCGATACGCTCGACAATTTCGCGCGCTGCAACGTCTACGGCGTCGCGGGCTCGTGCCCGAACCTGAACAACAAACTTCGCAACGCCGTTGGTCCGATCGAGCCGACGTCGGGGCCGACCGCGAACCTCGAGCGTGTGCACGTGGTGCCGAATCCGTACCGCGGCTCCGAGGCGTGGGATCTCCCCGGGCAGCACGAGGTGCACTTCGTCGAGCTGCCCAGGACCGCGAAGATTCGCATCTACACGGTCTCGGGCGACTTCGTGCGCGAACTCCAGCATTCCGACCCGCTGCGCGACTTCGAGCGCTGGGACCTCAAGTCGGCTCAGGGCCGCGAGGTCGCTTCCGGCATCTACATCTACCGGGTCGAATCCGGGAGCTTCAGCTACCAGAGCAAGTTCATCGTGATCCGCTGAGATCGAGGGCCCGCCCATGGGCGGGCCCTTCGCTTCTCCCCCGGACCCGCGCGGACATGTCCGTTCAGCTCGACGTGCTGGTGTGGCGTGGCGAAATCCTCGAATGCCGCCACGCCGTGCAGTTCGCCCTCGTCGACGATGAGGGCGCGGTGATCGAGGCCAGCGCGACGCCGGACCTCGTCACGACGTTCCGCTCCGCCGCGAAGCCCTTTCAACTGCTCCCGCTGGTGGAGCGCGGACACGCGGACCGCTGGGGATTCGACGACGAACAACTCGCCGTCATGACCGGATCGCACACCGGGAGCGCGCACCACCTGGCCCTCGTGCGCGCCATCCTCGACCGGATCGGGCTGGAACCCCGCCACGTGGTCTGCGGGTACCACGATCCCGACGATCCGGAGTCACTCTTGCAGATTCGTGACGGCCGGACCCGGCGGAGTCCGCTGTACAATAACTGCTCCGGCAAGCACGCCGGGCTGCTGGCGCTGGCGCGATCCGAGGGCTGGCCCGTCGAGGGCTACTCGCGGCCCGAGCATCCCGTCCAGCAGTTGCTCCTGAGGACCGTCGCGGAGATGTGCGGCGTCGCCCCCGAGTCCGTGCGCACGGCGGTGGACGGTTGCAGCGTGGTCGTGTTCGCGCTGCCGCTGAGCGCCATGGCGCGGGGGGTACGCGCGGCTCGCCGCCTCGGTCCGGGACCGCTCCACGGACGGGCGGTCTGCCGCGCTCGCTCGGATCGGAAACGCCATGCGCAGGCATCCTCGCACCGTGGAGGGTGACGGGCGTGTGAGCACGGCCCTCATGGATGCGACCGAAGGTCGCTTGATCGCCAAGT
This sequence comes from Candidatus Eiseniibacteriota bacterium, assembly GCA_044222365.1. Taxonomy (GTDB): domain Bacteria; phylum Eisenbacteria; class RBG-16-71-46; order RBG-16-71-46; family RBG-16-71-46; genus CAIXRL01. Next base: position 8,842 of record JBGANH010000157.1, on the reverse strand, counting down.
GCGGGGCGGAGGGGCTGCAACTGGTGGGGATTCCGGAGCGCGGGCTCGGGCTCGCACTCAAGTGCGTCGACGGCGCGACGAGGGCCACGGGCCCGGCGATCGTGGCGGCGCTCGAACGCATCGGAGTCCTGTCGTCGAAGGAAGCGAAACGTCTCGTCCCGCTGCGCCGGCCGTGCGTGCGCAATGCAGCAGGGCTGGACGTCGGACACGTCGAAGCCGAATGGGGCGACACGCGATCCGCGTGATCGCCGCCGCATCCGCACCGGGAGCTCCACGCTTGCGTCTCAACGTCCTGCTCGTCGCTCTGCTCCTCGCGTCGCTCGCTCCGGCGAGCGATGCCGCCGTTTCGCGGCGCAGCCTCACGCTCGACCCGCGGCTTTCCGCCGCGCTCGCGGCCGACGCCGCGCCGGTGAGCGTGTGGGTCGAGTTCGTCGACAAGGGCGAGCAGGGCCCGGCGGACCTGCAGCGGCGTCTCGCGCTCGCCGAGCGCGCGCTCACGCCCGAGTGCCGGGCCCGCCGCGGGCGCGCCCGCGTGACGCCGCTGGGCGCGCGGGCTCGCGCCGCGCGGCGTGTCGCGCTGGCTGAACGCGTGCGCCGTCGAGACGTCCGGCGCCAGCCTCGCGGCGATCGCCGAACTCGGCTGCGTCGCGCGCCTGAGCCCCGTGCCGACCGCGCGCGTGCGGCCCGCGGATCCGCCCGCGGCGCGCGAGTTCGTCGTGAAGCGTGCCGCGCCGGCGAACGCTCCGCTCGCGTCGCCGGGCTTCTACGGCCAGACGTACACGCAACTCGCGCGCCTCGGCATTCCCGCGCTGCACGACTCGGGCTACGTCGGCACCGGCATCCGCATCGCGGTGTTCGACGACGGATTCAACTTCCACGGCAAGCACACGGCGACGCGCGACATCGACGTCTTCGCCACGCACGACTTCGTGCGCGGCGGGGACGACGTGCAGGACACGCTGCAGACGGGCGCCTGCGGTTCGCTCGTCTACTTTTCGCACGGCCAGTGGACGCTGAGCTGCCTCGGCGGCAACGCGCCCGGGGTGTATGTCGGGCCCGCGTACGGCGCGAGCTTCGCGCTCGCGCGGACCGAGAACGACTGCGTCGAAAGGGCCGCCGAGATGACGAACTGGCTGCTCGCGGCCGAGTGGGCCGACAGCCTCGGCGTCGACCTCATCAGTTCGTCGGTGGGCTACTACGCGTTTCCCGACGACGGCACGAGCCTCACTTACGATCAGCTCGACGGTCACACGTCCGTGATCACGCGCGCCGCGGAGATCGCGGCCGCGAAGGGCATCGCGGTGGTGAATTCGGCCGGCAACGACGGTCCCGCCGCGCGCACGCTCGACGTGCCGGCGGACGCGAACGGCGACAGCGTGCTCGCGGTCGGCGCGATCGATTCGCTCGGCGCGATCGCCAACTTCTCCTCGCGCGGACCGACGGCGGACGGCCGCATCAAGCCCGACGTGACCGCGCAGGGCGTGCGCGTCCTCGTCGCATCGGCGTCGGGCTTTCCGGACAGCTACGTGCGCAACAGCGGCACGTCGTTCTCGTGCCCGCTCGTCGCCGGCGCCGTCGCGTGCATGCTGCAGGCTCGGCCCACGTGGACACCGGTGGAAGTGCTGCGGGCGATCCGCCAGAGCGCCTCGTGCGCGATGGAGCCGGACAACGACTACGGCTGGGGCAACGTCGACGCGTCGCGCGCGACGTTCGGTGGCACGGGTGGCTGGTGCCACGACGACACCGACGGTGGCCCGCACATCGTGCTGAACAGCTCGAACCCGGCCCGCATCGCCGACGGCGTGCGCGTGGCCTTCGGCGTCCCGGCGGGCGGGGGCGCGTTCGTCGTTTCCGTGCACGACGTCACCGGACGTCTCGTCAAGACGCTCGCTCGCGGCGCCGCGAGCAGCGGCTCTGCTTCGCTCACGTGGGACGGCCGCGACCACGACGGCCGGCGCGTGAACTCCGGCCTCTATTTCGTCTCGATCAAGTCCGGTGGCCGTCGCGCCACCGTCCGCGTCGCATTGCTGCGTTGAAGCTCTCGCAAAACCAGGAAAGGACACGTCCCCGCATGACCCGCTTCGGCATCGCCGCGCTCGCGTTCGCGCTCGCGGCGCAGCTCGTGGGCCCGGCCGCGAGGCCCGCTCACTCGGCTCCCACGCCGACCCTCGTCACGCTCAAGAACGGCCTCCGCGTCGTGCTCGCACCCGACTCCGCCGCGACGGCCACCGACGTGGCCGTGTGGTACGCCGTCGGCATCGACGCCGAGCGTCCCGACGCCATGGGCGCGCGTCACCTGCTCGAACGTCTCATGTTCCGCGGCACGCCGAACGTCGGCGACGGCGAGTTCGCGCGACGCATCGCGGCCGAGGGCGGCAGCGCGAACACGTCGCTGCGGCTCGACTACTCCGCTTACTACGAATCGATTCCCGCGGAAGCGCTCGACCTCACGCTGCGGCTCGAGGCCGACCGCATGGCCGGCCTGAGGACCTCGCCCGAGGCGTTCGAGGAAGCGCGCCGGGCGTGTCTCGCCGAGATCCGCGGGCGCTCCTCGCGGCCTCTCGCGCAGCGCGCCATCGCGCAGCTCGGCGCCAGCGTGTACGAGGGGCTCGCGTACGCCGGCGCGGTCGAGGGCGACGAGGCGACGCTGCAGCGCCTGACGCCTGCGTCGCTCGACGCGTGGCGGCGCGATCGCTACGGCGCGGCCAACGTCGTGCTGTCCGTGGTCGGACGTTTCGACGCGGCCGCGACGCTCGCCCGCATCCGCACGCTGTTCGAGCCGCTGCCGCGCGGCAAGGCGCTCGCGCCGGGCGCGGCGAAGAAGTCCGCGGCGGCGACGCACGAGCGACGCTCGTGGCAGTCCGACGCGGACACGCCCGTCCGGCTGCTGCTCGTGGGCTGGCGCGCGCCGGGCGCGAAGGATGCGGACATGCCCGCACTCGAGCTGCTGACCGCCGCGCTCGGTTTCGGCGAGACGTCGATGTTCTCGCAGGCGATGACGCGCATGTGGGGCACGGCGAGCTTCGCGCAATGCGGACTCGACCGGCACCGCGACGCGTCCATGATCTGGACGATGTGCGCGGTACGCGCCGACGCCGACTCGGCCGAGGTCGAGCGGCAGGTGATCGACCAGGTCGGCTCGCTCGCTCGCGATCCGCTGCCGGGCGACGCGCTCGACCGGCTGCGCGCGTCGTGGATCACGAGCGACCTCGTGCGCTCGCAGACCGTGCGTGCGCGCGCACAGGCGATGGGCGACGCGGTGCTCGAGTCCGGCGATCTCGCTTTCACCGGGCGCCGTCTCGCCGCGATCGATGCGCTGACGCCGGCCGACCTCCAGCGTCTCGCCGGACGCGTCTTCGTCGACTCGGCGCGCTCGGTGCTGTGGTTCGTTCCCGCGGGAGGTGCGAAGTGAACGCCGCTCGTCGAATCGTGCTCACCGGCTTCGCGGCCTGTGCGCTGCTCGCTCCGTCGCTCGCGCGTGCGGCCGAGCCGGCCGCCGCGCCGCTCGCGCCGCCTCCGCTCCAGTTCCCGACCGCGGTCGTCCGCACGCTCTCGAGCGGACTGCGCGTCGAGGTGTTGCCGTCCTCGCGCACGCCGCTCGTGCAAGTGCAGCTCCTGGTGCCCGCCGGCTCGGCGCAGGAACCCGACACGCTCGTCGGCCTGGCTTCGCTGACGGCCGAGTTGCTGCGGCACGGCACGTCGTCGCGCACCACCGAAGCGTTCAACGCGGACCTCGCGCGGATCGGCGCGACGTTCACCACGTGGGCCGGCCGCGACTTCGCCCTCGCGAGCGGCACCGTGCGCCCCGGCGCGCTCGAGCCGCTGCTCGAGCTGATGAGCGACGCCGTGGCGAACCCGTTGTTCGCGGGCGAGCAGTACCCGTCCGACCTCGAGGCGTGGATTCGCCGGATCAACGTCCAGCGCCAGAACCTCGCCGACTACACCGACCAGCGGTTGCTCGACGCCGCGTTCGCTCCGCATCCGTACGCGCACACGCTCGCCGGCAGCGCGACGAGCCTCGGCGAGATCGGCCAGAACGACACGCGCGAGTTCCATCGCGACTACTGGCGTCCCGACCGCGCCGTGCTCACCGTCGCGGGTGACGTGTCGCCCGAGAAGGTGTTCGCGCTCGTCGAGGATCGCTTCGGTTCGTGGCAGGGCCGCGCGCTCGCCGATCGTCCGCGTCCCGCGCCCGCACCGCGCGCGGGCGTCCGCATCGTGGACATGCCGCGCGCGCCGCGCGCCGAGATCCGCGTCGCGGTGTCGGGACCGGGGCAGGCGCATCCCCCGTGGGCCTCGTGGGCGCTCGCCGAGGCCGCGCTCGAGTCGGCCAGCCTGCCGAGCGGTGTGCGCGTGTCGCTCGTGCCGTCGCGCGACGCGAGCCTGATCGTCCTCTCCTCGGCGACGCCGGTCGCGGAGGCCGCGGCGCAGGCCGGACGCATGAAGGAGGTCCTGCGCTCGTTCGCGGCGACGCCGCCTTCGGGCGCCGCGCTCGACGCCGTGCGCCGCCGCGTGCGGCAGCGCTACCCGCTGGGTCTCGAGACGCTCGGATCACTGATCTCGACGTGGCAGGCGAACGAGTTCGCCGGGTGGTCC
>JBGANH010000157.1:0-4219 GCA_044222365.1 Candidatus Eiseniibacteriota bacterium | reverse complement strand
CGCCGACCTCGCACCGGCGTTCGCGCGGCTCGCCGCGCCTCCCATCGTGCAGGTCGTCGGGCCCGCGAGCGTGATGTCGGCGGCTTTCGCGGCGCTCGGCCCGGTCGAAGTCGTATCGCAGGACATCGCGCGTGCGACGAAGCCGGACACGCTCGGCGCGCCGACGGCCGACCAGCTCAAGCGCGGGGCCGCCGCGGTGGCCGCCGCGGTGGCGGCGCACGGTGGCGCCGCGGCGATCGCGGGCGCGAAGACGCTCGTGTTCGAGGGCGACGTCACGGTGATGCGCGAGGGACAGTCGATTCCCGCGCAGTTCAGCAACGTGCACATCGATCCCGACCGCTTCAGTGGCGCGAACAAGGTCTTCAACCTCGAGTCGCGGCAGGTCATGATCGGCGACCACGGCTGGACCATCATGAGCGCGGACTCGGTCACCGCCGCGCCGCTGGATTCGGTCGGGCTCCTCAGCGTGCGCGCGGTCTTCCTGTCGGACGTCGTGCACATGCTGCGCGCCGCGGCCGCGCCCGGGGCCCACGCCGCACTGCGTGGCCGCGAGGTGGTGGGAACGAGGAACTGCGACCTGGTCGACTTCGAGGGCCCTCTGGGCCGTGTCCGGCTCGTGATCGACGCCGTGACCCACCGCGTCGTGGCCATCGACACCGGCCTCGGAGGCGACCTGAACTGGCACTCTCGCCGGCTGCTGTCCGATTTCCGGATGGTGAACGGATTGCTGCTTCCGTTCACCGAGGATCGGTTCGTCGACGGACGGAAGGACGCGCACACCCTCGTCCGCTCGGCGGCGGTGAACAAGTCGATCGACATGCACCTCTTCAACCCGCCGCAGGCGCTCTATCGCTGATCATTTCGGCTCGTTGTAACGGTGATGAAAACCGTGCGGCCGGTGGCTTGTGACGCCACCGGCCGCCGCTTATTCTCGGCCCCGTCTTTCGATGGAGGGAACCCACCATGAGCACGATCGAAGATGCCGCCATCAACGGCGGCACGGAGAAATCCATGAGCGAGAAGTACGTCTATTACTTCGGTGACGGCGCGGCGGAAGGCAATGGTTCCATGAAGGACGTGCTCGGCGGCAAGGGTGCCGGGCTCGCCGAGATGACCAATGCCGGCGTTCCGGTGCCTCCCGGTTTCACGATCACGACGGGCGTGTGCCGCCACTATTACGCGAACGGCCGCCAGTTGCCCCGCGAGTTCGGTGCCGAGCAGGACGCGGCGCTCGCGCGCCTCGAGTCGAGCCTCGGCAAGACGCTCGGCGACGCCGACGATCCGCTCCTCGTGTCGGTCCGCTCGGGCGCGAAGTTCTCGATGCCCGGCATGATGGACACGATCCTCAACCTCGGCCTGAACGACAAGGCCGTGCACGGTCTCGCCGCGAAGACGGGCAACGAGCGATTCGCGTGGGACTGCTACCGCCGCTTCATCCAGATGTTCTCGTCGGTCGTGATGGAGCTCGAGAAGAACGAGTTCGAGCACATCATCGAAGCGATGAAGCACAAGAAGAAGGTCAAGCTCGACACCGAGCTGACTTCGAAGGACCTCGAAGCGCTCACGCTCGAGTTCAAGCGCCACGTGCGCAAGCGCGTCGGCCGCGACTTCCCGCAGGACGCGCGCGAGCAGCTCGCGATGGCGCGTGACGCCGTGTTCCGCTCGTGGAACAACGATCGCGCGATCTACTACCGCAAGCAGAACCAGATTCCCGACGACATCGGCACCGCGGTCAACGTGCAGGCGATGGTGTTCGGCAACATGGGCGACACGTCGGGCACGGGCGTCGGCTTCACGCGCAACCCGTCGACGGGCGAGAACCACTTCTACGGCGAGTACCTGACGAACGCGCAGGGCGAGGACGTCGTGGCCGGCGTGCGCACGCCGCATCCGATCGACGACCTCGAGAAGGAAATGCCCGACTGCTTCCGCCAGCTGCACGAGATCACCAAGCGGCTGGAGAAGCACTACCGCGACATCCAGGACTTCGAGTTCACGATCCAGGAAGGCAAGCTCTACCTGCTGCAGACGCGCAACGGCAAGCGCACCGCGCAGGCCGCCGTGCGCATCGCGGTCGAGATGGTGAAGGAAGGCCTGATCACCGAGAAGGAAGCCATCCTGCGCGTCGAGCCCGCGTCGCTCGACCAGCTCCTGCACCCGCGCCTCGATCCGAAGGCAAAGGTGAACGTGATCGCCAAGGGCCTTTCGGCGTCTCCGGGCGCCGCCGTCGGCATCGCGGTGTTCGACGCCGACACCGCGGCCGAGATGGGCCACGCCAAGAAGAAGGTCATCCTCGTCCGCAAGGAAACGACGCCGGACGACATCCACGGCATGGACGCGGCGCAGGGCATCCTGACCGCGACCGGCGGCATGACCAGCCACGCGGCCGTCGTCGCGCGCGGCATGGGCAAGCCGTGCGTCTCGGGCGTGAGCGCGATTCACGTCAACGAGAAGGCGCGCACGATGACCGTCGACAAGCTCGTCGTGAAAGAAGGCGACTGGATCACGATCGACGGCTCGACGGGCCGCGTGATGCTGGGCGCGGTGCCGACGATGGAAGCCGCGGTCTCCGGTGAGTTCGCCGAGTTCATGGCGATCGCCGACAAGCACCGCCGCCTCAAGGTGCGCTCGAACGCCGACATCCCGCGCGATGCGCTCAAGGCGCGCGAGTTCGGCGCCGAGGGCATCGGCCTCTGCCGCACCGAGCACATGTTCTTCGCCGAGGAGCGCCTGCCGCACGTCGTCCAGATGATCATGGCGGCGCCGCAGGTGAAGGCGCTGGGCGAGAAGCTCGCAGCCAAGGAGAAGCAGCTCGACGGCTCGATCGGCGGCGAGAACAAGAAGCTCAAGGCCGAGATCGCGCTGCTCAAGAAGGAACTGGCGGCGCCGCTCAAGTCGTACAAGAGCGCGCTCGCGAAGCTCCTGCCGTTCCAGCGCGCGGACTTCTACGGCCTGTTCAAGGCGATGAAGGGCTACCCGGTCACCATCCGCACGCTGGATCCGCCGCTCCACGAGTTCCTCCCGAAGCGTGAGGACCTCATGGTCGACATCGCGACGCTGCCGCGCGCGACGGCCGCCCAGAAGAAGGAGATGGTGAAGAAGTATCGCTTCAAGAGCGTCACGCAGCTCAAGGCGGGCATGCCCGACCTGCTGCGCCGCGTCGAGGAGCTGCACGAGTTCAACCCGATGATGGGGCACCGCGGCTGCCGTCTGGGCATCACCTATCCCGAGGTGACCGAGATGCAGGCGCGCGCCATCTTCGAGGCGGCCGTGAAGATCGTGAAGGAGGGCGGCAGCGTGGTGCCCGAGGTCATGATCCCGCTCATCGGCACCGTCGAGGAGCTGAAGGACCAGGGCGCGATCGTGCGTCGCGTGGCCGAGGAGACGATCGCCAAGGCCGGCGTGAAGCTCGAGTACCTGGTCGGCACCATGATCGAGATCCCGCGCGCCGCGCTGACGGCCGGCCGCGTGGCCGAGGTCGCCGAGTTCTTCTCGTTCGGCACGAACGACCTCACGCAGATGACCTACGGCTACTCGCGCGACGACGCGGGCAAGTTCCTGCCCGAGTACGTCAACCGCAAGATCCTGCCCGGCGACCCGTTCGTCTCCGTGGACCAGGAAGGCGTCGGCATGCTGATGGACTGGGCCGTGAAGAACGGTCGCGAGACCCGCGGCAAGCTGAAGGTCGGCATCTGTGGTGAGCACGGTGGCGATCCGGCGTCGGTGGAGTTCTGCCACCGCACCAACCTCGACTACGTGTCCTGCTCGCCGTTCCGCGTCCCGCTCGCGCGTCTCGCGGCGGCGCAGGCGGCCGTCCGCGGCACCACCGCGGAGAGCGATCGCCGGTAGCTCGAACGCATCAACGCATCACGAAGGCCCGGGGCGTGGGACGCCCCGGGCCTTTCGCGTGGATCGCGCCCCGTTCAGCGCAGGCGCACGAGTCGGTGCTGCGCGACGAGGCGGCCGTCGACGAGCATGCGGGCGAAGTAGACGCCGGGGCCCGCGGCGCAACCGTCGCCGTCGGTGCCGTCCCATTCGAGCTGGTACACGCCGGGCGCGAGCCTTCCGGCGTGCATGCCGCCCACGAGCCGACCCTGCACGTCGTGCAGGTCGACGCGCACGTCCGCCGCCATCGGCAGCGAGAGCGAGACACGCATGCGGTCGGTCATCGGGTTGGGCGAGGGCCGTCCGAACGCGAGCACCTTCGGCGCGTGGCCGT
>JBGANH010000156.1:0-10789 GCA_044222365.1 Candidatus Eiseniibacteriota bacterium | reverse complement strand
GCTGCCGGCGGGCGCCCGCCGGCAGCATGACCGCAGCGGCCAGGCCTGCTGCCGCTTCCTCACCCAGGCCGCGCTCCCCGAGGTGCACGTCCCCGCCTTCGTTTCAGCCCCGAGCTGTCCCCGGCTCCCCTTCTGCGATGAGTTATCGACGCTATTGTCGACAACTCATCGCAGTTCAAGCGCACGACTGGCTGCAGACGTTCGGGCGCTGTCGTAGCGCGAATCTCGACCCCGATCGCGGGCACTCGCTGGGTCAGTTACCTCTTGGCGACGGGTTTGCAAGAGGTGCGACGGGTTCTCGTTGCCATTAACGACAAGCCGTCGCACTTCTCATGCGGTATTTGTTTCACGGGCGTCGGCACCCCTCGGGGACAGCTCCGGAGAGTCACGGGGCCACCCCGACTCACCTCGGGGAGCGCTGAAGCGGGTAGGAAGCGGAGCCCGAACGGGCGGCTGCGGTCGTGGGGGGGGGGGGGGGGGCCCCCCGCCCCCCCCCCCCCCCGCCACGCGCGTCACCGCGTGATCGCGATCCGCCGCGTGAACTCCGGCCCGCCGCTCACGCGCAGCCGCACGAAGTAGAGCCCCGTCGCGAGCGGACTGCCCGAGCGTTCGAGCGTCACGCCGTGGCGGCCCGCGGCGAACGCGCCGTCCGCGAGCACCGCGACCTCGCGGCCCTGCACGTCGAGCACGCTCACGCGCACGTGCGACGCGCGCGGCAACGCGAACGGAATGCGCGCCGTGCCGCGGGACGGATTCGGCGACGGCGCGCCGAGCGCGAATGCGGTGACCGGCGAGTCGTCCGTGGGGGCGGCAGGCCCGAGCGCCGCCGCCGCCGCGCCGGCGGCGACCGGTTCGGCGAGCATGAACGAGCCGAAGGCGGTGAGTCCGGTCGCCTGCACGCTCGTCGCCGATCCCGTGCCGCGCGCCGGCTGCGTCCAGCCGCCGGAGTATCGGAACGGCACCAGCACGTCGGCGGTGATCGCCGTGTCGAGATCCGCCGCCGCGAACGAGAACGTCGCGCTGCCCGTCGCGAAGTTCGCCGTGCCCGCGGACGTGAGCGTCCACCAGCGGTTCACCGTGCGCGCCGGGTCCACGCTCGCGCTCGCGAGTTGCGGGTGATCGCCGTCGGCCGTCGAGACGGCGAGCTGGAAGTCGAACGTGTTGTTCGCGAGCGTCACCGTGACGGGGGCGTACACGCCGTCCGTGCCGACGGCGAACGAAACCGTCGGTGCGCCGTAGCGCATCGTGCGCTTGAGCGTGCCGTTCACCCAGCCGGTCGCCTGCGACGCGGTCACGACCGAGGCCGTGTCCACGGTGAGCGCGAACGAACCCGTGCGCACCGGCCCGCGCAAGAAGTTCACCGCGCCGCGCCACGTGGCGTTGCTCCCGAGCACGAGCCCGGCGGGATTGTCGAGCACGAGCGTGGGATAGGGCCCCGTGGCGAACGTGCCGGTGCCGACCAGCCGCTGCGGCGCGTCGCCGCCGATACGCACGCTCGACGGCCCGATGCGCGGTGCGAGGTTCAGCGTGGCGAGGCGGTAGACGAGGATGTCGCCGCGAATCGTGCAGCCGCCCGAGGGCGTCAGGTTGAACACGCCCTGGCGCACGATCAGGCTGTCCACCGTGAACGGCTGCGAGGGCGCGACGTCCACGAGGCCCGAACCGATCGCGACCTCGACGTCGGCGAACGTGCGCCGCGAGAACACCGGAGTGAACGTGTTCGACTCGATGCGGTAGCGGCTGCCGTGATCGAACACGACCACCGCGTCGTTCAACTGTGCGCCGAAGGGATCGCCGCCCGCGGACTGGCGCAGCACCGAGCCGGCCGCGAAACGCACGGAGCCGAGCGCGCCGGGCGAACCCGGCGCAGTGCCTGCGCCGAAGGCATTGCCGACGAACAGCCCGCCCAGCACGCAGGAACCGCCGTTCTCGAACACGACCGCCTCGGGCACCGAACCGAGCAGCTGATGCGCGGCGTCCTTGAACTCGAGCGTGCCGGAGATGCGCGCCGTCGCGGTGTCGGCGAGCGCCAGGCGCACGGGGAAACCGCCGCCGTCGCTCGCGAGGCGCAACGTCGAGCCGCTCGCGATCGTGACGTCGTCCCCCGGTCTCCCGATGATCGAGAGCGTGACGTCGGCCGTGCTCGTGAGCGTCGCACGCGTTCCGTTCGAGACGACGAGCTGCCCGATCGTCTGGATCGGCACGCCGTACGCCGTGTCCACGGTCCCGCGCGAGAACTCGAGGATGTCGTCCACGCGCCGCAGCAATCGCGGCGGCGTCCAGTTGCCGGCGTCGGTGAACGCGCCGCGGGACGACGTCGACGTCCACACGTAGCGCGGCTCGACGGGGCCGCCGAGCGGCAGCGCCGCGGTGAGGTCGCCGTAGGCCGACAGCCCGGTGGCGCTCACGCTCGAAGTCGTCGCGATCCCGGCGGAGGGGTAGTGCCAGCCGGCGGTGTACAGCAGCGGCTGGAGCTGGCCGGTCGTGGTCGAGGAGTCCAACTCGCCCGGAACGAAGTTCATGACCGCGTCGTAGCTCAGGGTGACCGGTGCCGCCGTGGGACTCGACACGCGCCACCAGCGCCGCAGCGAGCGCGCCGTGTCCATCGGCGCGGCGCCGAGCTGCGGGTGAAGCCCCGCGGTCGTGGAAGCGGCCACGTCGAAGCTGCTGTTCGCGGGAGGGAAGACCAGCGTGAGCGGGGCGAAGTGCGTGGAATCGCCGATGGCGAACGTGAGCGTCGTGCCGCCCCACGGCATGGCGCGCTGAAGCGTGCCGTCCACCCAGCCGGTACCGGCGCCCGCGCTCAGCACGCCGTTCGCGGAGCCGAGCGAGAACGCGTGCGGGCCGGTGCGCAGCAGGCCGCGCCAGAATCGAAGCGGGCCGCTCCAATGGACGTCGGTGGCCAGCCGCACGCCGGCGACATTGTCGATCTCGAGCGGTGGCGTCGCGTATCCCGCGAACTGGCCGCGGACGGCGAGTTTCTGCTCGAGGGTTCCCTGCATCACCACTGGCCCGCCGCTGCGCAGCTGGTAGAAGCCCAGCTGGCTGCCCCCGAGCACGGTGAGGTCGCCGCGCAGCGTGAGTGCGGCGGCCTGCGACAGATAGAAGTAGCCGGTGCGAACGAGCAGCGAATCCATCGTGACCTGCGACTCGAGCGGCACGAGCATCGACGCGCCCGGCGCGTCGTACTCGAAGTCCGCGTACGTGCGGCCGCTCAAGGACACCGTCGCGCTCAGCGATCGCACGGCATATCGGCTGCCGGGCAGGAACGCGACGACCGCATTCGGAGCCGCCGCGCCGAACGGATCGCCACCCGAAACGTGATCGAAGCGTGAGCCGGCTTCGAAGTACACGGAGCGCAGGCCGCTCGCGCCCGTACCGTCCCCGAAGGCGTTACCCGTCACCGCGGCCTCGCACCGCGAGCCGGCGCGGAAGGTCACGGCGGCCGTGTCGCGCGCCACGAGCCGGTGCGTCGCACCCGTCATCGTCAGGCGACCGTCCACCAGGCCGCGGGCGTGGGCGGGCAGCGCGATCGTGATCGGGAGCGAACCGCCGAGCGTGAGCTGCGCGCCGGGATCGACGACCAGCGCATGGCCGCCCTCGCCACGCAGCGTGAGCGTGACGGCGTTGGCCGACACGAGCTGGACCTGCGCGCCTCCGGTCACGAGCAGGCGCGCGACGGTCTCGGCGCGCAGGCCGCTCACCGTCACCGCGCCGGGGTTGGAGAAGACGAGCATGTCGTTGAGCGCGGGCGTGCCGCGCGTGGGCGTCCAGTTGAGCGAGTCCGTCCACAGTCCGGACGACACACCGCTCTTCCACACGTACGTCACCGGCTCGCGGAACGTCGCGGTGAGGTGACGTTCGCGCGTGACTGCGATCGGGAGCGGAGTGAGTGTCGCGCTCGTGTCGCCGCTCCAGCCCACGAACGTCGCAGGGGTGGTGGGATGCGCGGTGAGCGTGACGAGCTCGCCGTAGGCGTACGTCGCCTGGTCGGGAGAGCGCGTGACGGTCCCGGGCCCGTCCACCGTGACGGTCACGGCGTAGTCGCGATACCACGGTTTCGCCGCGGTCAGCACGCCGAACGCCGTGCAGTGCAGCGCGGTGATCGAGAGGCCGGGCGTCGCGCCGCCCGCTCGCGGATACCAAAGGTTCGCGTACTGGAACGGCGAGAGGTCCTCGGCGACCGTGCCGGCGCCGAGATCGGCGGGCACGTACGTCATCTTCGCCGTGTAGTCGAGCAGGACGGGCATCGTCGGCGACGCCAGTGTCCAGTGGCGCTTCAGCGCGTGCGCCGTGTCCACCGGTGCGTCCACCAGCCCGGGCGCCGCGCCGTCGGCACACGACACCGTGAGCGGGAACGCGAACGTGGCCTGCGCGAAGTCGAGCTGCAGCGGGGCGTAGGCCGTGGAAGTGCCGACGGGGAACGTGCGCGAGGAAACGCCCGCGGGGATCGTGCGTCGCACGCGGCCCGCGATCCATCCGGTCGTGTCCGAGGCGCCGGCGAGCACGCTCGTGGTGGCGAGGTCGAGCACGCCGGTCGCCGCGTCCAGCACGCCGTGCACGAACGTGAGGTCGCCACCCCACGCGAGGTCGGAACCGAGCGTCACGCCGGCGCGGTTGTCGATCCCGAGCCTGGCGCTCGCGTTTGCGGAGAGCGCGCCGAGGCGCGTGACGCGTTGCGGCGCGTCGCCCGCGAGGCGCACGGGGTTCGTGAAATCTCCCGTGCCGATCGTGAGCGACGTGCCGGACTTCACCGTCACGTCGCCGCGAATGGTGAGCGTGGCCGCGCTGTTGAGCCACAGCGAGCCGGAGCCGACGATCAGGCTGTCCAAAGTCACGGGCGACGTTCCCGCGATCGTCACGCTCGTGCCGGACAGGAACTCGAAGTCGCCGAGCGTGCGCCCGGACAGGTCGAGCGAACTGCCACGCACGCGGTGCGTCCAACGGCTGCCGTGTTCCATGCGCAGCACGGCGTTGGGTGCCGCGGCGCCGAACGGATCGCCGCCGCCCAGCACGTTCAGCGTGGCGCCTGCGTCGAACACGACGCTGCCGAGCGCGCTCGCTCCGGCGCCGTTGCCGAACACGCTTCCGGTCGTGGTCGCGCTGATCGTGCAGAGCGAGCCCCGCGTGAAGTGCAGCGCGCCGCTGTCCTGCGCGACGAGACGCTGAGCGCCCGTGCCGAACGACACGATTCCGTCCACGCGGCCGGTGGCGCCGGGGCCGAGCGCGATCGTCACCGCGCCCGACGGAGCGGCGAGCGTGAACTGCGACGCCTGCTCGACCCACAGGTCGTGATCGCGCCCGCCGCTCAGCGTGAGCGTCGCGGCCGACGCGGTCTGCAACGTGACCGTCGTGCCGTTCCGGACACGAAGCTGGCCGATCACCTGGTTCGGCACGTTCGTCGCGGTCACGATGCCGCCGTTCGCGAACTCCAGGATGTCGTCCGTCGCCGGCGCGAGACGCGCCGGTGACCAGCTTCCCGACGAACCGAAGTTCGCCGTACCGGAGGCGAGCGCCCACGTGTAGGTGCGCGGGCCGAAATCGGCGGCGATCGTCTGGTTCGCGTGCACGGGTGCGAACGTGTAGAGCGGCACGGGTGTCACGGCGACGTCGTTCACGCGCAGGCGCGCGAGGTACGAGTTCGAATCCGGCGACATGGCGAACTGCGGAGTGTCGCCGTCCACGACCGTCACGGTGCCGGAGGGCGTGATCGTGCCCGGTCCCGTGGCGCTCGCGAGGATCGTCCACACCGTCACCGCGAAGGCCGCACGCGAGGAATCCGCCGCCATGTTGCCGAACGCGTCGCGCACGGTGACGCGCACGCGCAGTCCGGCCGCGCCGGTGTCGGGCAGCGTCCAGTCGAAGTGGCCGCTGTCGGGAATCGCCGCCGCGATCGTGTACGGGAACGTCGCGCCACCGTCGCGCGAGTACGCGAGAGTGACGCTCTCGATGCCCCGATCGTCGGCGGCCGACCAGGCGATCCGCCGCGTGGCGCCGAGCGGCCAGCCCTCGCCGCCGACGGGCGCGAGCAGCGTGACCGAAGGCAGGTTCGGATCGGGCGGGCGCACCTCGAACAGCACTCCAGCCGAGAGTCCGCCGCCCGGCGCGGGGTTCGACACGCGCACCGCGCGCGGCCCCGCGACCTCGAGATCGGCCGCGGAGAGCGCCACGCGCAGTTCGGTCGCGCTCACGTACTGCGCCTCGCGCACGAGCGAGCCGTAGCGCACGCTCGCGCACGGCGCGAAGCCCGAGCCGATCACGCGCAGCGTGCACGCGGCGGAGCCCGCCCAGCGGAAGGCGGGCGAGAGCGCGGCGAGCACGGGAGCGGGACGAGGGGCGGCGCTCACGAACAGGTGGTTCGCGGAAGACTGGGCGTTCGTCAGTTCGACGCGCACGCTGCTCGTGCTCGTCGCGACGTTGCGCGTGCCGCCCGAGCCCGCCACTGCCGTCACCGCGGTTCCGCCCGGGGGAGGAGGCGCCACGATGTCGTAGGTGCCGCTCTCGAGTCCGCCGAACGAGAAGATGCCCTGCGCGTCCGTCGTCGCCGACGCGATCTCGACGCCGCCGGAGCGCAGCCCGACGCGGCGGCCCGCGGCCGGCACACGGTCGGCGGGGCTCGGCAGGTCGACGCCGCAATCGTCGAAGACGAAGCCGGCGATGGTGGCGAACGTGAGGGACACGGGCGACACCCAGGCGCCGATCGCGGCCGCACCGTTCGCATAGGGCGTCACCGTCCACGCGCGGCGCACGTGGGGGTCGCGCTCGGGGTCGAGCGCGATCGCGCTCGACCGGAACCACTCGAGCGAGTCCGTCGCGGCGCTGCCGGCGTGTGCGAGCGTCGCGGGAGAGAAGGCCGTCGCGCCCGGGCGCCGCGTCGCGGTCCACGCGGACGCGAACTCCGTGGCGCTGCTGCGCGTGAAGCCGAGGGAGAGCGAGCCGGACTCGTCCGCGGTCAGGGCCGGAGCGAAAGCATAGGTGTTCGGGGTGCGGTAGGTCTGGTCGGTGAGCACGGTGCGGTCGCTCGTGCGCATCTGGAACACGCGGATGCCGGAGGACGAGAAGCCGTCGGCGCCGCCGGCTTCCTGCCAGGCGGCGGTGAGCACGCCGTCGCGGACGACGGCGCTGCGCACGCGGCAATCGCCCGTATCCACGCGGCGCATCGTGCCGGCCTGCCGGGCGCCGGGTGGCACGGCGTAGGGCGCGACGTTCACGAACACGCCGTCGCCGAGCACGGGCGCGTTCGCCGGGCCGCTGATGCGGCGCCACGTGACACGGTCGCCGCCGCGGGCGCGCGACGTCAGCAGGTGCACGTCGTCGTCGCTGCCGTCGAGGCACACCGCGGGTCGCGTGCTCGTCAGGTCGAAGCGGTCGCCGCGTGCGGGCGGCGCGGTGATGCGCAGTTCGACCGGTGGCTCGTAGCGGTAGGACTCGAACGCGTGGCGGTCGAAGACGAGGATGGACTCGTAATCCTGCCGTCCCGTCGCCACGACGAAGTGGCGCATCGCGACGACGAACTTGCCACCGCTCATGCCGGCGAGCGGTTGCGTCGAGTAATCCACGACCTGGCGAAAGACGATGTTGGCGGTCTGCACGGACGTCACCGACCACGCGAGGCGCGGATCGGGCGAAACGCTCGTCACGACGAACAACGTCCGTGGGCGATCCCCCGGAGGCGACCAGAGCGCGAGGCCCCACCAGCGCCGGGCGCCCGGGTCGAAGTAGAACTGCACGCCGCTGAGGGAGCCCGTGAACGACCCGGGTGCATAACCGAACAGCGCGTAATCTTCGATCTGCTGCCGCACCGATCCGTCGCGCCGGACGATCGTGATCTTGCCTTGCGACGCGATCATCACGTCGGTTTCGCCCACGGCGATGCTCGAGCCTTCGCGGCCGGCGCCGCCGAACACGGCCTCGTAGCCGAGGTACGACGAGGGCGGAACGGACGAGGGCGTGGCGGCGGCCGTCTCGAGCCCGGGCAGCGAGTTCCAGACGACGGTCGTCGTGCCCGATATGGGGATCGTGCCGGCGGTGGAGGGAAGCGACACGACGGACAACAGGAGAAGCGCGACGAATACGAATTGGAACAGGCGCGGCATGGCGGCGGCCTCGCGGGCAAGCGGGCAGAACGAAGCGTGCGGGTCGTCGCGTGGGGAGCCGTGCGGCCCGAGGGTCTCGGTCGGGGGAACTCGCCCTCGATTGTAAGAGAAGGTTCGCGAATATCACCATGGAGAATGCCAGCCGGCGCCGCCCCGAACGGCCGACGCCCACGTGGAAGCGTTCTCCACGCGGGCGTCGGGAACCGGGGCCGAATGCGAAAACTATTTGGTGACGGCAAACCGCCTCGTGAAGGTCGGACCGCCGTTCACCCGCATGCGGACGAAATACAGGCCCGCGCCGAGGTGGTGCTGCGCCGAGTCCATCGTCACCGACCAGCGGCCGGCGCCGTACGCGCCGTCCGCCAGCACCGCGACTTCACGGCCCTGGACGTCGAGCACCGAGACCCGCACCGCCGCGCCGCGAGGCAGCGCGAAGTACGTGCGGGCGGCGCCGCGCGTCGGGTTGGGCGAGATCTCGCCGAGGGCGAACGCGGCCACCTCGCCGCCGTCCACCGCCGTCGAGCCCGTGATCGTGAACACCGCGTCGCTCTCGTCCGACGCGCCGTTGTTCGCCGCGTCGTGCGCCGTGACGCGGAGCA
Organism: Candidatus Eiseniibacteriota bacterium; assembly: GCA_044222365.1. Classification (GTDB taxonomy): domain Bacteria; phylum Eisenbacteria; class RBG-16-71-46; order RBG-16-71-46; family RBG-16-71-46; genus CAIXRL01. The sequence continues at coordinate 2,094 of JBGANH010000156.1, read as the reverse complement.
GCGCCGTGCTCGTGCCCGGCCCGGTCACCGTCCACGCGTAGGTGCCCGTGTTCGCGATGCCCGTGGCGATCGGCGTGAACGGTCCGGCCACGCCGTTGCGCGACAGCGAAAGGTCCACGGTGGTCACGCCGACGTTGTCCGACGCGTTCCACGTGAGATCGGCCGAAGCGCCCGCGAGCAGGTTCTCGCCGCCGTTCGGCGCGGTGACCGCGACCGACGGCGCGAGCGCGTCCGCGAAGCTCGCCGCGATCGTGTGGTTCGCCGTGACGTTCGTGAACGTGTAATTGCCGACCGCGCCCACGCTCGCGCCGTCCACGAGCACGTCGGCGATCGTGAAGCCGGCGTTGCCGGTGATCGTGAACGACTGGTTCGCGTTCGCGCTCACGCTCACCGCGCCCGAGGGCGAGATGACGCCGCCGGGGCCGGCCGAGGCCATGATCGTGAAGCCCGGCGCCTCGGCGATCGCGAGGTCGCCGAACGCCGTGAGGCCGGTCGCCTGCGTGCTCGTCGCCGTGCGGGTGCCGACCGCGCTCATCGTCCAGCTGCCGCCGTACAGCGCCGGCAGCAGCGCCGTCGTGTTCACGCCGGCGTCGAGGTCCGCCCCGTCGAACGTCATCGTCGCCGAGTAGCTCGTGAACGAGGGCGAGCCCGTGGGCGTGAGCGTCCAGTAGCGGTTGACCGAGCGCGCCGGGTTCACCGGAGCGCCGCCGAGCGACGGATGGTCACCGTCGGTGCTCGACGCGGTCAGCGCGACCGCCGCGGCGTTGCCCGCCATGGTGACGGACACCGGCGCGTAGCGTGCGGCGCCGCCGACGTCGTAGAGCATCGTGCCCGCGGCCGGGATGCTGCGGGCGAGCTTGCCGTGCACCCAGCCCGTCGCCGCGCCCGCGCCGGACACGGTGCTGGCCGAGCCGAGCGTGAGCGTGTTCGCGCCGGTGTGGATCACGCCGACCGTGAACGTGACCGGACCGGTCCACGTGATCGAACTGGCGAGCGTGACGCCGGCCGGATTGTTCACCGTCAGGCGCGGGATCGCGCCGGAGCTGAACGTGCCCGAGTTCGTGATCGTCTGGTTCGACGTGCCCGCGAGCGTGATGCTCGGCGTGCCCGACGTCGGAGCGAAGCCGAGCGTCGCGCCGGACTTCACGCGGATGTCGCCACGAATGTTGCCGCCGCCGGTCAGGTTGAAGTTGATCGTGCCCGACGACACGACGAGGCTGTCCATGTTGAACGCCGTCGCGCCCGTCGAGTTGACCGTGCCGCCGCTCGCCATCTCGAAGTCGGCGTAGGTGCGGCCCGCGACGGCCGGCGTGATGCCCGTGCCGTCCACGCGGAAGCGGCTGCCCGCCTGGAAGACGACGGCGGAGTTCGGGGCCGAGGCGCCGAACGGGTTCGCGCCCGCGGTCTGCGAGAGCAGCGAGCCGTTCGCGAACACGACCGAGTTCAGTCCGCTCGTGCCCGTGCCGTTGCCGAAGATGTTGCCCGTGAAGCTCGTGCCGAGATTGCATACGGCGCCGCTCTGGAACACGAGCGAGCCCGCGTCGAGCGCGTTCAGGCGGTGACCGCCGCCCGCGGCGGAGTAGTTGCCCGAGATCGAGCCCGTCGCGCCGGTCGCGACCGCGATCGTCAGCGTGGACGCGCCGGTCACGGAGACCGACGAGCCCGCCGCGATCGACAGGTCGTTGCCCGCGCCGCCGAGGATCGTGAGCGTGTTGCCCGCCGAAGCCTGCAGCGTGACCGCGGTGTTGCCGCTCACGAGGAGCTGCCCGATCGACTGCGTCGTGACGCCCGTCACGGTCGGCGTGCCGCCGTTCGAGAACACGAGCACGTCGTCGGTCGCCGGGGTGCTGCGCGCCGGCGTCCAGTTCGCGGCCGTGCCGAACGCGGCCGAGCCGCTGGTCGCGTTCCACACGTACGTGTGCTGCGTGAACGTCGCGGTGACGGTCTTGTTCCCCGTCATCGCGATCGTCACCGGGCTCGTCGCGCCGGTCGTGTCGCCGCTCCAGCCCGCGAACGTGAACGGGGGCGTCGGCGTGGCGGTGAGCTGCACCGCGGTGCCGTGCGCGTACGTCGCTTGGTCGGGCGACTTCGCCA
>JBGANH010000155.1:0-10789 GCA_044222365.1 Candidatus Eiseniibacteriota bacterium | reverse complement strand
GCAGGCGCGCGGCGAAAGCGCCCGATACCGCGGGCGCCGCGAGCGCCAGCGCCAGCGCGCCCCACGGCAGCCAGAACGCGGGCGCGGGGATGTCGCGCGCGAGATCGACGCCCCACCACGCGCGGCCGGGCAGGAGCGGCGCGAGCACGCGCAGCAGCGCGGTCACGGCCAGCGCCGCGAACAGCGCGAGTGCGGGGGCGGGCAACGAAAACGCGGGGAGCGCTCCGTGAACGGAGGCTCCCCGCGTGGGTGTCGCGCCGGCGGGCGATGCGGATGTCGCGGAGCGCCGGGTCATGCCGATCAGCGTCGGCTGTTGCGCAGCAACACGAGACGGATGAGCTGCAGCGCCGCCATGGACGCCGCGGCGATGTACGTGAGCGCCGCCGCGTCGAGCACCTTCTTGGCGCCCGCGACTTCCTGCGGCATCACCGCGCCGCTCGAGGTGAGCTGCGCGAGCGCGCGCTTGGAGGCGTCGAACTCGACGGGCAGCGTGACGACGTGGAACAGCACGGCCGCGGCGAAGAACAGGATGCCGGCGTCCATGAGCAGCGGCCCGAACGGCGTCTTCGCGCCGAACAGGAAGCCGATGAAGAACAGCGGCGTCGCGAGCGTGCTGCCGAGATTGGCGACCGGCACGAACGTGGCGCGCAGCTGCATCGGGAAGTAGCCCTGGTGGTGCTGCAGCACGTGCCCGACTTCGTGCGCGGCGACCGCGATGGCCGAGATGCTGCGGCCGTCGTAGATGCCCTCGGAGAGGCGCACGCTCTTCGCCGTCGGATCGTAGTGATCGCTCAGCGTCCCGCCGACGGGCTCGACGTTCACGTCGGACACGCCGTTGCGCGACATGATCGCGCGCGCCATGTCGCGGCCGGTCACGCCGCTCGACGCGGGCACCTCGGCGAACTTCTCGTACGTGCTCTTCACCTTGAACTGCGCCCAGAGGGCGAAGCCCATGGCGGGAAGCAGCAGGATCATCGTGGGATCGAAACCGAATCCGAACGGCATGACCGCCTCACTCCTTCACGGGGCTCGCGTGGCCACCATGGCCACGGTGCGCGGATGCGCCGCGCCGTTGGATGCCGCATGTCGCGGCGCGACTCGACGGCACGCGACGAAAGTGCGGCCCGTCGCGGCGCGCGAAGTTATCCCACGCGGGGCGTCGCGGTCACGTCACGGTGATGTCACGCGGCGGCGAACCGCGGGTCAATTTCCGGCCGTCGTGCGCCCGGGAGCACCGCTCGCGTAGACTGCGCCGCACTCGTTCCGCCCGCACGCTTTCCGGCATTCGTTTCGGAGTGGTCATGTCCGCCATCGATCTGCGCAGCGACACCGTCACGCGTCCCACGCCCGCCATGCGGCGCGCCATCGCCGAAGCCGAGGTCGGCGACGACGTGTTCGGAGACGATCCCACCGTGCTCGCGCTCGAGCGGCGCTGCGCCGAACTCGCCGGCAAGCCGGCGGCGCTCTACGTGCCGAGCGGCACCATGGGCAACCAGCTCGCCGTGCACGTGCTCACCCGGCCGGGCGACGCGGTGCTGCTCGAGAGCGAGTCGCACATCTTCCTGTACGAGCAGGCGGGCATCGCCGCGAACAGCGGCTGCCTCGCGCACGTCGTGCCCGGTGTGCGCGGCGCGCTCGATCCCGCGGCACTCGTGGGCGCCGTGCGCCCGGCGGGGGACGACCATGCGGCGAGACTCGCGCTCGTCTGCCTGGAGAACACGCACAACCGCGCCGGCGGCGCGATCGTGCCGCTCGAGACCCTGCTCGCCATGGCCGAGGCGGCGCGCGCGCACGGTGCGCGCGTGCACCTCGACGGCGCGCGGCTGTGGAACGCGGCGGTCGCGAGCGGGGTGAGCATCGCCCGGTGGGCGGCCTGCGCGGACACGGTGATGATGTGCTTCTCCAAAGGGCTCGGCGCGCCGGTCGGCAGCATCCTCGTGGGCGGCGAAGCCGAGATCCGGCAGGCCCGCCGCGTGCGCAAGCGCTGGGGCGGGGGCATGCGCCAGGCGGGCATCCTCGCCGCGGCGTGCCTGCACGCGCTCGACCACCACGTCGAACGCCTGGCCGACGACCACGCCCGGGCGAAGCGGCTCGCCGCCGGGCTGCGTGGCGACGGCGTCACGGTCGAGGAGCCCGACACGAACATCGTGATCGCCCGTCTCGACGCGCCGCTCGATCCGGCCAAGGTGCTGGCGGAACTGGAGAAGCGCGGCGTGCGCATGGTCGGCTTCGGGCCCGGGCGCATCCGCGCCATCTGCCACCTGGACGTGGACGACGCGGGTGTCGAGCGCGCGGCGGGAGCGTTCGCCGAGGCCGTGCGGGCCATCCGGTAGACGCCCCAATACCCCCGTGCTAACTTGCGGCCCGATTTTTCGGGGTCGGCTTCCCGTCCGTCGGAAGGATCAGGTTTGACCGAATCGCGCCCCTCCGGCCACGGAGGCACCTTGTTCCTGGTGGCGACGCCCATCGGCAATCTCGAGGACGTCACCACCCGCGCGCTGCGTGTGCTGCGCGAAGTGGACCTGGTCGCCGCCGAGGACACCCGGCGGACGCGCCGGCTGCTCGATCATTTCGGGATCTCCGCGACGCTCGTGAGCCTGTTCGAACACAACGAGCGGTCGCGTATTTCCGGAATCGTCGCGCGGCTGAACGAAGGTCAGTCGGTCGCCGTGGTGACGGACGCCGGTTCGCCGGGCATCGCCGATCCCGGGTTTCCATTGGTACGAGCGGCGGTCGCCGAAGGCCTCCGCGTCGAAAGCATTCCCGGGCCGAGCGCCGTACTCGCGGCGCTGCAGGTGAGCGGGCTGCCCACGGACGCGTTCACGTTCGTCGGCTTCCTGCCCGTGAAGCACGGCGCGAGGCGGCGGTTGCTCGAGGAGTACTCGGATCGTCGCGAGACCATCGTGGCGTTCGAGTCGCCGCATCGCATCGAACGCTGTCTCGAGGATCTCGAGGCGGTCTGGCAGGAACGTCCGATCGCGCTCTGCCGCGAGCTGACGAAGTTGCACGAGCAGGTCCTGCGCGGCAGCGCCACCGAGGTGAAGGCGGCGCTGCGCGACGACCAGAAACGAGGGGAAATGGTGCTGGTGCTGGGCGGCAGGACGCGCGCGTCGCGTGCGGATCGGGCCACGGAAGCGTGAGCGCCGAGACGATGTCGAAGGGCAAGGGTTCGGGACGCGGCTACAAGGACGTCCTCAAGGACGGCGCGCACGCCGCCCTCGATCCGCTCGTGTCCGGGATCGCCGCGGTCGGCCTTCGCCCGAACCACCTCACGGTGCTCGGCCTCGTGTTCAGCATCGCGGCCGGCCTCGCGTTCGCGATGGGCCGGTTCCGCACCGGCGCCGTCATCACCTGCCTGTCGGGCCTGTGCGACATCCTCGACGGGCAGCTCGCACGCAAGACGAACACGATCACGCGCTTCGGCGCGTTCTTCGACTCGGCGCTCGACCGCATCGCGGACGCGGCGCTGTTGCTGGGGTTCTCGTGGTTCTACATGTCCAACCTCGTGGACATGGCCGTGAATCCCCAGCGGGTGCTGATCAACCTGCAGCGGGGGCTCGAGCCCCTGACGTGGGCCGTCATCGCGATGCTCGCGATGCTCGCGGCGGTCGGCTCCCTCCTGGTGTCGTACACGCGCGCGCGCGCGGAGGGGCTCGGCATCGACTGCAAGGTCGGTTGGTTCGAGCGTCCCGAGCGCATCGTGCTCGTGATCATCATGGGATTCGCGGGGCTCGGACCCGTCATTCCGGCGGGTCTCCTGATCCTGGTGGCACTCTCGTTCACGACCGCGTTCCAGCGGATGGCGCACGTCTACGGGCGCACTCGCCAGCAGGACCCGGATTCCGAATAAACACGGAGGTATGAAGTCCATGGGCAACAAGGTTCGAGTCGCGATCATCGGCGTGGGCAACTGCGCCTCGTCGTTCGTGCAGGGGCTGTACTACTACCGGAACGCGAAGGACACCGACCGCGTTCCCGGTCTCATGCACGTGAACCTCGGCGGCTACCACATCAAGGACGTCGAGATCGTCGCGGCGATCGACATCGACAAGAACAAGGTCGGCAAGGACGTCTCGGAAGCCATCGTGACGTGGCCGAACAACACCGCGGTGTTCGCCAAGGTGCCGAAGATGGGCGTCAAGGTGCAGCGCGGCATGACCCACGACGGCCTCGGCAAGTACCTTTCGCAGATCATCGAGAAGGCGCCGGGTTCGACGGTCGACATCGTGAAGCTGCTCAAGTCCACCAAGACGGACGTCGTGGTCAGCTACTTGCCCGTGGGCTCGGAAGAGGCCACGAAGTGGTACGTCGAGCAGATCCTCGAGGCCGGCTGCGCGTTCGTGAACTGCATCCCGGTGTTCATCGCGCGTGAGAAGTACTGGCAGCAGCGCTTCGAGAAGAAGGGCCTGCCGGTCATCGGCGACGACATCAAGTCGCAGGTCGGCGCCACGATCACGCACCGCGTGCTCGCGAACCTGTTCGTGGACCGCGGCGTGCGCATCGACCGCACGTATCAGCTGAACTTCGGCGGCAACACCGACTTCATGAACATGCTCGAGCGCGAGCGCCTCGAGTCGAAGAAGATCTCGAAGACGTCCGCCGTGACGAGCAACATTCCGTACGACCTGCCGGCAGAAGACGTGCACGTCGGCCCGTCGGACTACGTGCCGTGGCTGAAGGACCGCAAGTGGTGCCACATCCGCATGGAAGGCACGACCTTCGGTGACGTGCCCCTCAACCTCGAGATGAAGCTCGAAGTGTGGGACTCGCCGAACTCGGCCGGTGTCGTGATCGACGCCGTGCGCTGCGCCAAGCTGGCGCTCGACCACGGCCTCAAGGGCGCCCTGATCGCGCCGTCGAGCTACTTCAAGAAGTCGCCCCCGGTGCAGATTCCGGACGACATCTCGCGCGAGCTCACGGAGCAGTACATCAAGGATCCGAAGGGCACCGAGGCGAAGCTGCGCGTCAATCCGCCGACGCTCAAGCGCGAGTCGAAGCCCGTGCTGAAGGCGGCGAAGCCGGCGCCGGCGAAGAAGGCCGCGCGGAAGAAGGCTGCTCCGAAGGCGGTCGCGCCGGCGAAGAAGACCGTCGTCGCGTCGAAGAAGAAGTAACCCGGCATGCCCGGACTGTTCGTCACCTTCGAAGGAGGCGAGGGCTCCGGGAAGTCCACGCAGGTCGCGCGGCTCGCCGCGCGCCTGCGTGCGCTGGGTATCGATCCACTCGTCACGCGTGAGCCCGGAGGCACTCCCGTCGCGGAGGGTGTCCGGGCTCTTCTGCTCGATCCCGAGCGCCGCCCGGTGCCGATCGCCGAAGCGCTGCTCATGGAGGCCTCGCGCGCGCAGCTCGTCGCGACGGTGCTCAAGCCCGCGCTCGAGGCGGGACGCGTGTGCCTCTGCGACCGCTATGCCGACTCGACGCTCGCCTATCAGGGCGCCGGGCGCGGCATCGACGCGGCGCTGCTCGAACAGTGGAACACGGCGGCGACGCAGGGGCTTCGTCCGGACGTCACGCTGCTGTTCGACGTGGACACGTCGCTCGGACTGAGGCGGCGGCAGGAGGCGCCCGGCGCCACCAACCGCCTCGACCGTGAACCGGCCGACTTCCACGAGCGCGTGCGCGCACGCTACCTCGAACTCGCGCGTACCGAACCCTCTCGCTGGGTCGTGTTCGACGCGTCGCTGCACCCCGACGAGCTCGAGGCGCAGGTCTGGGAGGCCGTGATCGCGCGCCTGCCGGCCGAAGCGCGTCCCGGCGCCCGCCGCGCTTGAACCGGGGCGCCGCGCGGACGCATCCCAAGCGCGTGCTATAGTTTCCGCCCCTGCACCCGGTGGACGGCCAGACGGCCGGCCGGTGCCGCGTTCCGCACCCGAACGGAGGTCCCGTGATCCGTCGTCGCATCCTGCTGGGCACGCTGCTGACCGTGCTGTTCGCGGTGGGCTGGTGGGCGGGACGTGTGCGCGCCTCGGGCGACCTCTACAGCAACCTCGACCTCTTCATCGAGGTGCTGCACGCGGTGCAGACGAACTACGTGGATCCCGTCGAGCCCGGTCCGCTCATCGAGGGCGGCATGCGCGGCATGCTCAAGGAGCTCGACCCGTATTCGCAGTACCTCGATCCGCGGGAGTACGACGCCATGAAGTCGCGCCTCGCCGGCGAGTTCGACGGTGTCGGCGTGCTCGTGGACTCGCACGAGGGTTACCCCGTCGTGATCGCGCCGATCGAAGGATCTCCCGCCTGGGACCAGGGCGTGATGCCGGGCGACGTCATCCTCCGCATCGACGAACGCATGACCTTCGGCCTCGGCATTCCCGAGGTTTCGAACCGCCTGCGCGGCCCGGCCGGCACGAAGGTGAAGATGACCGTCGTGCGGGAGGGTGACCCCGACGAACACGAGATCGAGATCGTGCGCCGCCGGGTCGAGACCCCGGCGGTGCCGCACGCGTTCCTGCTCGGCGGCACGACCGGCTACCTTCGGCTCGCGAACTTCACCGAGAAGGCGGGCGTCGAGGTGGCGTCGGCGCTGGATTCCCTGCGGCGCGCCGGTGCGCGCAGCCTGATTCTCGACCTGCGCGGCAATCCCGGCGGGCTCGTGGACCAGGCGGTGTCGGTCGCGCAGCAGTTCGTGCCCGAGGGGTCGCTCATCGTGTACACGAAGGGCCGCGCCGCGACCGTCGGCAAGAAGTTCACGGCGGGCAAGGCGCGCGCGGAAGTCGCATGGCCGATGGTCGTGCTCGTGGACGCGGGCAGCGCGTCGGCCTCCGAGATCGTCACCGGTGCGCTCCAGGATCTCGATCGCGCGCTCGTCGTCGGCAGTACGTCCTTCGGCAAGGGTTCGGTGCAGGACATCTATCCGCTGCGCAACCGCGGTGGCGCACTCAAGCTGACGACCGGGCTCTACTACACCGCGAGCGGACGATCGCTGAACAAGCCGCGCAAGGACCTCTCGACGCTGCTCGAGGAGGACGAGGAGACCGACGGAGAGGAGCCCGCGGCGGACAGCGCCGCGGCGACTTCGCCGCCGGGTCCGAAGCCACAGGAGTTCCGCACGTCGCTCGGCCGCGTCGTGTACGGCGGCGGGGGCATCACGCCCGACCTCGAGGTGAAGCCCGATTCCACGGCGCCCGTGGTGCGCACGCTCGAGGGAGCGCGCGTGGTGCTGCGGTTCGTGAGCCAGTGGGCGGACGATCATGACGGCGCCGACGGCTCGTCGGCCGACGAATGGGCTGCGTTCCGCGCGTACGCGCTCGAGCGCCGGCCCGAGCTCACGGGGACGCAGGTCGACGAGCAGCGCGCCGCGCTCACCGCGGCGCTGCAGCGCGAGCACGCCCGCCGCAAGGGTTCCTCGGCGGCCGCCCGCGTGATCGCCGAGCGCGACCCCGTCGTGCGCAAGGCGCTCGACGTGCTGCGCACCGCGCGCGTGTCACGCGACGTGTTCGCTTACGGCAAGCCCGTGCCCGCGCGTCCCGCGAAGCCGTCGGCCCCGCGCTCCCCGCATTCCACCCGGCCCGGCCGCTGATCATGCCGTTCGCGTACCTCTGCGACTTCGACGGCACCATTTCGCCCGAGGACATCGGCGCCGCATTCGTGCGCCGGTTCTCGGCGGGCCGTGACGCCGAGCGTGACGCACTGCTCGAAGAGTGGTTCGCGGGCGGTCTCGGGCACCGCGAGCTCACGCGCCGCGAGTGCGAGTTGATCACCGCCACCGAGAGCGAGGCGATCGCATTCGGGCGCACCTTCAAGCTCGACCCGCACTTCGCGCCCTTCGTGCGCGAAGCCCTGGGTCGTGGCGACTCGGTGATGGTCGTGAGCGAGGGCTTCGACTTCTACGTGCGCGACCATCTCGCGCGTGCGGGTTTTCCCGAACTGCCGTGGGCGTCGAATCGCGCCGTGTTCGAGGGCGACCGTGTGCACCCCGAACATCCGTTCGCGGATCCGGCCTGCGCCTCGTGCGGCAACTGCAAGGCGCAGCATGTCCGACGCTATCGCGGGCGCGGCTTTCACACCGTGCTCGTGGGCGACGGCCTTTCGGATCGCTGCGGCGCGAAGGCCGCCGACACCGTGCTCGCCCGTGGCGACCTGCGCACCTGGTGCGAGCGCGAGCGCCGGCCGCACGTCTCCTTCGAGAACTTCGCCGACGTCGCGGAGTTCGCACGGAAGCAGGACCTTTCCGCGCCGCTTCCCCGGCCTTCCCGCACGACCTCGCGATCCGGCCCCCGCAGCCGGTGACACGGAGCTCCGCCACTCATGAAGATCGGTGACGTCCAGCTGGAATCCCCGTTCGTGCTCGCCCCCCTGGCGGGGGTGAGCGATTCGCCTTTCCGCCAACTCGCCCGCGAGCAGGGTGCGGCGGCCGTGTACACCGAGATGGTGTCCTCGGACGGGTTGATCCGCGGCAACAAGGCGACGATGGACTACATCGCCTTCGAGCCGCACGAGCGCCCGATCGGTGTGCAGCTGTTCGGGTCCGATCCGGCGGTCATGGCCGATGCGACGCGGGTGCTTTCCGAACTGCCGCCCGAACAGCGTCCGGACCTGATCGACATCAACATGGGGTGCCCCGTGCGCAAGGTGGTCACCCGTAACGCCGGCGCGGCGCTCCTGCAGGACGTACCCCTCATCGAGCGCATCGTCTCCGCCATGGCCGAGGCGTCCGACCTGCCCGTGACCGCGAAGATCCGCCTCGGCTGGGACGGACAATCGCGCAACGTGGTGGACGTCGCCCGTGCGCTCGAAGCCGCCGGTGCGAAGGCCGTCGCCATTCACGCGCGCACGAGGGCCGAGAAGTTCGAGGGGCACGCCCACTGGGACATGATCGCCGCCGCCAAGCAGGCGGTCGGCATCCCCGTGATCGGCAACGGCGACGTGCGTACGCCTGCCGACGCGGTGCGCATGCTCGAACAGACGGGTTGCGACGGCGTGATGCTGGGCCGCGCCGCATTCGGCGATCCCTGGGTCTTCAAGCGCATCCTCGCCCTCGCCGAGCGAGGCGAGGAGTTGGCGCCCCCGACGGCGGAGGAACGCCTCCAGGCCGGTGTTCGACATCTCGGCATGCTCGTGAAGACCGCGGGGGAGACCGTCGCCGCGAAGGAGATGCGCAAGCACGTCGCGTGGTACATCAAGGGGCTGCCCCACAGTCACAAGGTGCGGGAGCAGGTCAACCGGACGCGGACGGCGGCGGAGATGGTCGAGCTCCTTCATCTCTACCTCGCCGAATTGGCCGCTCACGGCCTCGACCGGTTCGCCCCCGAACCTTCACCGCCACTGGGGGGCGGTGGGGCGAGCGGCTGAAGAGCGCGCTCGGGACCTTTTCAACCCGCAGGCGACATTCTTGGAAGCGCTTGCAGGCTTCGGAGCCAGGGAACCCGAAACAGAGGGGTTCGCAGCCGGATCGAGGCGCGGGGTGCTCGCGGAGCCGCCCGCGCCCGCGGGCGGGTTTTCTGGTCGAACCGTCCAACTTGGAGTGCCTTAGCCTGCTGGGGTGGATTTCCCACCCTCGTGCGGGCCGCTCGACCCGCGATGACGGCAGGTGGCTGGGAAATCGTCGCTTGCCTCTCGCTGGAGTCCCAAGTTACGGCAAAAAAACGGATTGACAGAGCCATGTAGGACGCCTAGCCTTTGTCCCGTGGTAGATGTGCTGGGTGTCCCCCAGCCCGTCCTTCACTTGCACCTCGAGTTCCGCAGCTCCACGAACCACTCGCCGCAGCGGTGTGTGGCACTCGTGTGGGCTCACGACGAGATCAGCGCACTATGTGCCTGCAGCCAGTTCGAACTGCCTAAGAACTGGCGAGGCAGCGGAAAGGGGGGATGGCTCTCTCAGCAGTGCAGCCACTGCCGTCGGAATGCTGGTGCCCTGAAATCAGGGTGGCGTCCGTCGGCGCTTTGTTTTGGCGACACCTCGCTCGCAATCCGTATCTCTGGATGACTTCGCATTGCCCATGCATTGCGACGATGGAGGTAGTCTTATGAAGAAGCCGTTCGTCGCGCTGCTTCTCCTCGTTGGAGCAGCCGCGATGGTGGCGAACATGGCGTACGCGCAGGCCGATGGCTCTACCGAGCCCGGCAACAAGCTCGTCAACGCCAAGATGATGCAGGAACTGCTCAAGTCGCGTGCGGAACGTCTGCACACGTCTGCGGGCCCTGATCCTGACACCGTCTGGTTCGGCCACTCGTACACGGACCACTGGTCCGCGACCGCCAACTACTGGAACCTCTACACGGGTGTGAACTTCCCCAGCCTCACGGATCCGAACAACGCGATCTGGGACTGGGACCACTCGACCGGCCTCGTGAACCACGGCATCGGCGACTCCCTCGCGGGATGGTGGCCGATGCGTCGTGCGTACTCGATCGCCGGCGGTCTCACGCTTCCCGATGCCAGCCGCCCGTGGTGGGCGATCGACATCGGCAACCAGGCGAACTACGTGATGAACCTTGGTCCCGGCGGCAAGCGGACCATCGGCGTCGTCGGCGTCTGGCACGCGGATCCGGGCAATGGCGCCGGCACGGCGGTGATGTGGTCGCCGCTCTCCGGTTCCAAGTCGGCCTGGTGTGGTCTCCGTCACCACGGTGATGCCACCGTCGTCGACGCGATCACGAACAATCCGTTCAACCAGTCGGTCCTCGAGTTCAACGGCGAGACTGCTGCGCTGACGAACCCGACGGCCAAGCACTTCCCCGGCTACGGCAGCCAGATGGACCAGATGCTGTATCGCGATCTGGCTCCGGCCGCCGGCCAGCCGCTGAACATCTCGTTCCTGTACCGCACGCGCATGTCGACCGGCGTCGATCT
>JBGANH010000154.1:0-10792 GCA_044222365.1 Candidatus Eiseniibacteriota bacterium | reverse complement strand
GGCGGCGGTGAGCGCGGCGCCGCACGGGTTCGTCACGAGCATCACCTCTCCGGGCGCCACGAAGCAGAGCGATCCGAAGTGGGGCGCAGTCGTGACGTTGAGCGCCGCGACCTGCCGGTAGTGCCCGCACGGACCGACGCACTCGGTGCCCTGGTCCACGGCGAGGCGCGCCTCGAGCACGAGCGTGTCGGGGATCGCGATGGACGTGTCGCTCTGGAGGTAGAGCACGTTCTGCGAGCAGTTGGTCGTCGCGATCCGGAAGACGTCCCCGATGAACGTGGCGGCGCCGCCGCTCGCGATCTTCGTCCACGCCGGGCAGACGGAGTCGGGAGGACTTCCGCTCGCGGCATTCCATTCGACGGTGGCGGCGGAGGCGGTCAGCGTGAGTCCGAAGACCAGGCCGGCGGCGACGAGCGACACGACGTGTCTCATGGGAAGTCCCTCCGAGGTGCGATCCCGCGCATGCGTACGTCGTCGAGCGCGGGTGAGTCCACTCGGTAAACGGCCGGCGGGGAGAAAACCGAACGAGTTCCGGCCGGCGCGCGGGCGAAAGACGGACCCGGAAGGCGGCTGCGAACGTCTTCGCGCGCGCTACTTGAGGTTTTCGACGAGGTACAGCTCGTCGAGCTGCACTCCGAACGTGTACCCGAACGTCTTGCCGTCGGGCAGGAACCGGAACCCGCGCATGCCGAACACGCCGGAGGTGTCGGGCGGCATGATCTCGCGGAACGGCGTGCGCTCGCCCGTTTCGAGATCGATGCGGTCGATGCGTGTGGGCGGAGTGCCGATGGCGGCGACGAGCACGGCCTTCGTCTCCATCGTCCAAGGCTGAAGCTCATCCTCGGGACGCATCCCGGGAATGGGGCGCAGTTCGCCGCCGCCGATCGGTAGGAGCGACAGGGGCCCGCTGCCGACGCGCAGCGCGAGCCATTGTCCGTCGGGTGAGACCTCGAACGGGCCCGCGATTCCGCTCGTGCCGGGGATCGGCGTCATCGCCCCGGTCGCGAGATCGAATCGCTGGATCTGCCCCGGTTCGTCCCCGAACCGCCCCGAGAGGAGTACCGCCGCGCCGTCCGGGGTGAAACGTGCGCGAGCCGAGATCAGGCCCTTCACATCGAGCTCGCGCGGCTCACCGACGCCGGTCGGCAGCAACAGCCAGCGGCCGCCGGTGACGTCCCGCATTACCGAGAGCACCCACTGCCCGTCGGGGGAGAACTGCATCGGGTCGCCGTCGCCGAGCACCACGGGTGGCGAGCCGTCCGTCATCCGCAGGCAGACGCTGCCGTACGGGCCGCCGCCTTCGCCACTTTCGCCGATGAGCACCCACTGCCCATCGGGAGAGATGTCGCGCAGCAGCGACCAGTCGAGCCACGACAGATCGCGCTCGAGCGGCGTCTCCGCCGTCTGCACGACGATCGCCATGCGTTCGGTCGAGTGCGTCAGCAGCGCACGGCCGTCGGGCAACACGTCCTGGATGCACAGCTGTCCCGGCACCTGGTGCACGACGCGGTGCGTTCCTTCGAGCGAGACCGCGTGCAGGTTGCGACCGGCGCCCTCTTCGTGTGCGCAGAACATCACCTCGCGGCCATCGGCGGACCACGCGAGTCCGCGCACCGTGCCCCAGCCGCCCGAAAGCACCCGGGCGTTGCCCTCCATGTCCACGACCGTCACGCTGCCGGCGTCGTTCCCGGTGAGCTCGTGATGAATGAACGCCACGAGCTTGCCGTCACGGGACACGCGCATGTGCGAGATCCAGCCGGACGTGCGGAAGACCACCTTGCCGATCGGGTACTCGATCTGCAGCGAGTCGCCCGCTTCACGCACGATCGCCAGCGCGGTGGCCGTGGGGTTCCAGTCGGCCTCGTCCACGTGCTGGAGGATCTGGCGCGGGGAGCCGCCGCCCATGGGCATGCGAGCGAGCGTGCCGGCGTAAGAGAACGTCGTCCGTGAGCGGCGCTTGAGGCTGATCGCCATCTCGCCGTTCTGCGCGACCGCGAGCAGGTCGGTGCCGGGAGGGCCGAGCGAGCGCCCTTCGGTGCCGCCCAGGTGCATCCAGAAGGTCTCGACCGGCTGGCCTTCCCACGCCGCGCCGTAGACGACCGAGTGACCGTCGGGCGAGAAGCGCGCGCAGTGGATGCGCCCGCGCCGGAAGGTGAGGCGGCGGAACGTCGGGCTGGTCGTCGCGGGTGCGGTCGCGGATTCGCCGGTCGTGCGCGAGGCCTCCTCGGCGGTCGCCGCGGCGATCGCGATCGCGTGCACCACGTCGCGCGCGGACTCGAAGCGTTCGCCGGGCTCCTTCTCGAGGCAGCGCAGCACGAGCGCCGCGAGCCCGGGCGCCTCGGTGCGCACGCGCGCGGGAAACGCCGGCGGGTCCTCGCGCAGGATCGCGGTCATCGTGTCCATGCTCGTTTCGCGATGGAACGCGCGCGAACCCGTGAGCATCTCGTAGAGCACGCAGCCGAGCGCGAAGACGTCGGATGCGGGACCGGCGGGCAGTCCGCGGGCCTGCTCGGGCGACATGTAGCCGACGGTGCCGAGGATCATGCCGGACTGCGTCATCGTGCCCGAGAGCGAATCGGCGTTCGCGGTCTCGCCCTGCATGAGTTTGGCGAGGCCGAAGTCGAGAATCTTCACCGTGCCGTCGGTCGTGACGAACAGGTTCTCGGGCTTCAGGTCGCGGTGGATGATGCCGCGCGCGTGGGCGGCGGCGAGACCGCGCGCGATCTGCGCGCCGTACTCGGTCACCTTGCGCAGCGGCAGTGCCCCGCCCTCGAGGCGGTCGCGCAGCGTGTCGCCCTTGAGCAGTTCCGTGACGACGTAAGGCATGTCGTCCTGCTGCCCGACGTCGAAGATCGCGACGAGGTTCGGGTGCTGGATCGAGCCCGCGGTGCGCGCCTCGGTGTCGAAGCGCCGGAGCCGCTCGGCGTCGGCGGTGAACCGGGCGTGCAGCACCTTGATCGCGACCTCGCGGTCGAGCCGCGTATCGGTGGCGCGGAAGACTTCACCCATGGCGCCCGCTCCGAGCGGGGCGAGGATGGTGTAGTGGCCGAGCCGGAAGCCGGGAGTGATGGACATGGCGGCGGACACTAACCGAGCTTGCGCCGCGGCATCCACGAAGAAGTTCGGGATGCTCCGCCGCCGCTCCGGCGCGCTCAGCGCGTGCCGGACCCCAGCGCGGCACGCGCCACGGCGAGCCGTTCGGGATTGCCGATTTCGAACCAGCGGTCGCTCGCGGCCACCCACGGACGGATCGCGTGGCCCGCGGCCGCCAGCCGCAGCCACAGCGGCGGGAGCGCGAAAGCGCCGCGCTCGGTCACGTGATCGAGCAGTTCGGGCGCACAGGCGTGCACGCCCGAGAACGCGAAGGCGCGCACGGCGCCGCGCGGCGGACGCACCTCGGTGCGCTCGCCCTTCGTGCGGTCCTCGCGACCGAACAGGCCGTCGTCGTCGAAGAGCAGGTAGCGCTTCGTCTCACGCTCCTGCACCGCGAGCGTCGCGAGCGCGCCGCTCGCGCGGTGCGCGTCGAGCAGCGCGCCCAGGTCGGCCTCGAGGATCACGTCCACGTTGTGCGCGAGGATCGGGCCCAGTCGGCGGAAGTGCTCGCGCGCTTGCCAGAGGCCGCCGCCGGTCTCGAGCGGGCGCTCGACTTCGCGGCTCACGACGACTTCCGCGCCGAGGTCGTGCGTCGCGAGGAACTCCTCGATCGCCACGGCGTGGTGATGCACGTTCACCACCAGCCGTCCGGCGCCGGCCGCGACGAGCGCGCGCGCCGTGTGCTCGAGCATCGTGAGCCCGCCGACTTCGAGAAGCGCCTTGGGCGTCGTCGCGCCGAGTTCGCCGAGCCGCGTGCCGAGGCCGGCGGCGAAGATCATGCCGTCCACCGCGCGGTCGTCGGCACGCCGCCGCGCCGAGGCCGCGGTCGCGAGTGGCGTGAAGTCGCCGGCCAGCTTCCAGCGCGGCTCGGCCGTGTGCCGAAGGTCCACGGTCACGTCGGGGTGGCGCTCGTGCAGCCAGCGCGTGAGGCGCTCGGCGAAGTACACCGAGCGGTGCTGGCCGCCCGTGCAGCCGAACGAGACGCTGAAGTCGGTGAAGTTGCGTTCGCGGAAGTTCGTCACGTGCGCGTCCACGAGGCCGACCACGTGACGCCAGAACTTCTCGGTCTCGGGCAGCGCCTCGAGGAAGCGCGCGATGGCGGGGTCCGTGCCGATGCGGCCCGAGAGTTCCGGGCGCCGCCCGGGGTTGGAGAGCGAGCGGCAGTCGAAGGCGAAGCCGCCGCCGTTGCCGGAGTCGTCCGCGGGCACGCCGTCGCGGTAGCTGAACGAGGCGACGTGCACGCGCAGGCCCTTCGGCGCTTCGATCGGCCGCGGGCGTTCGGCCCACTCGGCGACGATGTGGCGGAACGCGCGCTCGATCTCGGGCAGTTCGATCGGCAGGCCCTTGGCGAGCAGGCCGGCGATGTTGCGCGCCTGGTGCGGCACGCTCTCGAGGAAGCGCGGCTTGCGCTCGAAGAAGCCGCGGTAACCGTACGCGCCCATCGCCTGCATGATGCGCACGAGCACGTAGCCGGGGTAGAACTCGAGGAAGCGCGCGCGGTCGCGGCCGGTCTCGCGCTCGTAGGCGTCGAGGTAGCGCGCGAGCAGGTGCTCGCGCACGGCGTCGGGCAGGTCGGCCTTGCCGTCGTAGAGCAGCGAGGCGATGTCGTACTGCGCCGCGCCGCGCCGGCCGCCCTGGTAGTCCACGAGCCAGGGCTCGCCCTCGCGCAGCAGGATGTTGCGCGACTGGAAGTCGCGATACAGGAAGAAGTCGGTGTCGGCCGCGAGCAGGTGGGCGACGAGCTTGCGGAAGTCGTCTTCGAGCGGCTGCTCGCGGAACGGCACGTGTGCGAGCTTGAGGAAGTGGTACTTGAAGTAGTTCAGGTCCCACATCATGGACTGCTCGTCGAACGCCGGTCGCGGGTACGCGAGCGAGAAGTCCACCGCCTTCGCGCCGCGCGACTGGATGCGCGGCAGCAGTTCGGCGACGCGCTCGTAGGCGGCGAGCGCTTCGGCCGGGAACTCGCCCGGCTTGCCGGCCGCGCGCGCCTTGGACAACGCGGCGAAGAGCGTCGTGTCGCCGAGGTCTTCCTCGAGCCACAGGCCGAGGTTCAGGTCCTCGGCGAAGATCTCGGGTACCGGCAGTCCGGCGGCGCGCAGAGCGCGCGAGTAGGCGAGGAACGTGCGGTTTTCGTCGGCGTCGGGGCCGAAGCCGCCGACGACCGTGCCGCCGTCGGCCGCGCGCATGCGCCAGTAGACGCGCTGCGAGCCGTCCGCGGCGATGCGTTCGATGGCGTGCGGCGCACGGCCGTACGTGTGCGTGTAGAGGGCGATGATCGCGTTGCGCATGGGGCGCAGCATAGTCGAGCGCGCGCCGGCGGGTCATCTCCGGCGCGCGCTCTGGGACTCCCGGCTCAGTGCGGCGTTCCGGAGGCCGCGACGGACGCCAGCAGGTCGCGCCACGCGTCGCCGACGGGAACGGCGCCATCGGTCGTGTTCGAAAGCACCGCGAGCACCCAGCCCTCGCGCTCGTACACCTCGAGCAGGGCCCCGACTCCGGCCGTACCTCCGGCGTGCCCCCACACGCGGCGGCCACGCTCGCCGCGCAAGATCGTGAATCCGCGGCCGTACAGCAGGCCCGTGCCGACCATGGGGCCGCGCGGTGTGGTCAGCGAGTCGAGCATCGCGGGCGAGACGAGGCGCCCGGCGACGAGTGCGCGCGCGAACGCCGCGAGGTCGCCGGCCGTGGACACCGCGCCGCCGGCGGGCGAGCCGCTGCCGCGCGAAGAGCGCGCGACACGCCGCCAGCTCCCGTCCTCGCGGCGTTCGTAACCGGCCGCGACGGCGCCGGTGTCGCCACTCGCACGAAACGCGCGCGTGTTTCGCATGCCCGCCGGATCGAAGACGCGGGACGCGAGCCAGCGGTCCCAGCTCGTTCCACTCTTCGACTCGACGATCGCGCCGAGCACGAGGAACCCCGCGTTGCTGTAGCGGAAACCGGTACCCGGAGCGAACGCCGGCGTGTCCGCGGCCGCGAACGCACGATAGTCCTCGAGCCGGTCGAACGAGCGCGTGGACCGATCCGCCGCGACGGCACCGAGGAAGTCGCCGAGTCCCGAGCGGTGTTCGAGGAGCTGCGCCACGGTCACGGAACGCGATTGCGGCGCGAGCCAGCGCGGCACGTCGAGGGCGGCGGGCCGGTCGAAGCCGATCTCGCCCGCTTCGACGAGCTGCCCGATCGCGACCGAGGTGAAGAGCTTGCCCACCGATGCGATGGTCAGGCGGGTGTCGGGGCGCATCGGTATCCCGGCCTCTCGATCGGCGAGCCCCCAGGCGCACGACAGCACGGTGCTGTCGCCGCGCATGAGACAGACCGTCCCGGAGAACTCCCCGCGCGCGGCCATCCGATCGATCGTCGCCGCAAGGCGTGCCGGGAGGTCGGCGTTCGCGCCGGGTTCCGAGTCCGTCGGCGCGAGGGCCTCCGAAGACTCGAACAGGAAGATGCCGCTGACGCGATGGGGGGCGGACGGTTCCGCGCCGACGACGAGCCTTCGCCAGCGGCGCTGGCCGGTGCGCCCCTGCACGAGCACGCTGACCTGGTCGGGAGCGCTCTGCAGCACCCGGCGAATGTCGTAGCCGCCGTTCACCGTGAACTGGGCGTACAGGAAGTCCACGATGGAATCCGCGTCCGGCTGCAGCATGGACGGTACGAACTGGAGCCGAGCGTACGTGAGGAGAGAGTCGCGCCGGCCGGCGTTGATGAGGCGCAGCACTTCGGTGAGCCGGTTCGCGGCGGCTGTCGCCGGCAGTTCGATCGCGATGTCCGCGGCCCGGACGGCGGACGTTCCCGCGGCGGCGAGAAGCAATTGAAGCGTGGCAAGCAGTGTCCAAGCGACGCGCATGTCGGCGGATTCCTCCCGGGGAGCGGGCGAGGCTCGTCTTAGCACATTCGGCCGGAAATCCGCGACCGGAAATCCGCTCGTCCGAGGCTTGCGCCCGGCGCGCGCATGCGTCACCAATGGCGCCGAACCCGGAGGCTCCGTTCCGTATGATCCGCGGTCGTCTCGGGTGTTCCGCTGCGACCGCGGGGCCGGCCACGGCCGCCGGGAGGCGTTGCTCGCCTGCTCGCGCGCCACGAGGTGGCGCGGTGTGTCGGCTCGGCTTCGAGGAGCCCGGAAGACGGTGAGGTGCAAATGAAGAAGAGCGAGCGTGAAGCGCTGTTGGCCGCACTGCAGGCCCGATTCGAAGAGCACATGCCGCGTCATCCGGACATGACGTGGGCGATCGTGCGCGGACGGCTGGAAGGGAACGAAGACGCGCTCGAGGCGTTGCGCGCGATGGAAGCGAGCGGCGGCGAGCCCGACGTGGTGGCGCTCGAGGGCGAGGGCGAGTCCATCGTGTTCTGCGACTGCGCCGCCGAGAGCCCCGCGGAGCGCCGCAGCCTCTGCTACGACGCCGAGGCGCTCGCGACGCGCAAGGAGCACAAGCCGAAGGGCAGCGCGATGGCCGTGGCGGCCGCGATGGGGGTCGAGCTGCTCGACGAGGGGCAGTACCGCGCCCTCCAGTCGTTCGGCGAGTTCGATCGCAAGACGTCGAGCTGGCTGCGGACGCCCGCAGACGTACGCGCGCTCGGTGGAGCGCTCTTCGGCGACCGCCGCTACGGGCGCGTGTTCGTCTACCACAACGGCGCCGAGTCCTACTACG
This sequence comes from Candidatus Eiseniibacteriota bacterium, assembly GCA_044222365.1. GTDB lineage: Bacteria > Eisenbacteria > RBG-16-71-46 > RBG-16-71-46 > RBG-16-71-46 > CAIXRL01. The sequence goes on along the minus strand of JBGANH010000154.1, from coordinate 3,056 downwards.
CCGCGCGCGGGTTCCGGGGGCTGGTGCGCATCTGAAGCTCCGGGGGCGCGAGACTCCCGGCCCGTCCGCCCGCCACCCGGGCACGGGGGCCGCGAATAATCCTCGTGATGCCGGCCGCTGTGGGTCGTCATACTCGACGACGATCGTGTTCGCTCCGATCGGGGCTGCGCCGTCGGCCCCGACGCGACCGCAATGAGAGGACCCCTCCGATGACTGCTCGCCTGATCGCACCGTTCGTGCTGGCCGCCGCGCTCACTCTGCCGGGAATCGCGTCCGCGACCACGAACTTCTGGCCACGCACCGCGGCGACGTCCACCCGGCTGGGGTGGGGGATCGCGAACACCGCCACGAGCCTCGACGTCGCCGAGGACGGCGCGGGTGGGTTCTTCCTCGTCAACGACGACGGCTACAACGGACACGTGCAGCACGTGCTCGCCAACGGAACGCTCGCGTGGCCGTGGTACGTCTTCCAGCTCCCCGGCTCGACCAACGGCTTCGGCAATCCGGCGATCACGCTCGACGGCGCGGGCGGCGTGCTCGTCGCCTACGAGACGCACGGCGGCGGAGACGAACTGCGCGTGCTGCGCCTGAACGCTTCGGGCGCCGTCGCCCCGGACTGGCCGGCAAACGGACTACCCGTGTGCCCGTCGTCCGACTACGACTACCTGCCGGACATCTGCACGGACGGAGACGGCGGTGCCTACGTCGCGTTCGTGCGCACCGGGTCCTTTCGCGTGTACCTCCAGCACGTGCTGTCGAGCGGCAAGCTGGACGCCAACTGGCCGGCCGACGGTGTCGCCGTGCAGGAGGCCGGGGAGTACTACGTCGCTCCGCAGGTGCATCCCGACGGCGAGGGCGGCGCGATGATCTTCTACGCCGGGACGCCGAACGGCCCCATCCAGCTGCTCGCGTCGCGCGTGGACCGCTTCGGCAACAAGTTCACCGACGCCTTCCCGGGCAGCGGACTGGTGATCGCCGGCGTCAGCCCTCCCCGGATCTCCAGCGTGCGCACGCTCGACGGACTCTATGGCGTCGTCTACGCGCATGCCGGCGCGGGCTCCCAGGACGTCTACATTGACGTGCTCGACAACAACGGGCGCACGGGCTTCGCGCCGCCCGGCGGCCTGCGGCTTTCGCCGGGGCCCGAGAGCGACTACTGGCCGGCCGTCGCGACCAACCAGTACCGCGACTTCCTGGTGACCTGGGTTTCGGACGGCCGGATCATGGCCGCGCGGCGCCAGCAGGACCTCTCGGTGCACCCCGCGTTCCCGACCGGGCTCGCCGTGGCTGCGACGGGAACGAGTGGCTACGTGCACCATCCCTCGATCGCCGACGACGGCGCCGAAGGCATGGTGATCGGGTGGCGCGACCCGATCGAGTATTCGGTCGTGCGCGCTCAGCACGTGCGCAACGACGGCTCGGTGGCCTCGGGATGGGGCGCGGGCGGGCAGGTGATGGCCACGAGCGCGGGCGCGATGCTCGACTACCAGTTCATCTTTTCCGACGGCGACGGTGGCGCGAACGCGCTGTTCAGTGACAACGGCGTGCTCTCGATCAATCGCATCCGCCGCGACGGCTCGCACGGGCTGCTCGTGCCCGCGGTCTTCACGCAGTTGATCGACGTGCCCATGGACCAGGGTGGCAAGCTCTCGGTCTACTGGCGCGCGAGCGAGGTGGACACCACGCCTGCCAATCCCGTCGGCTCGTACCTGTTGTGGCGGCGCATGCCCGTGTACCTCGCGCAGTCGCGCCTGGCCGAGGGTGCGCACGCGATCGCGGACGGCGAGGGGCCGCAGACGGCGGGCGAGGGGGCGATCCGCAGGGAGACCTCCGCCACCGGCACCATCTACTGGGAGTACCTCGGTTCCACGCCCGCGCGCGGCTGGCCCGGCTACGGCAAGACCGTGAGCACGATGTCGGACATGTTCCCGCTCAGTTCGTATTTCCCCTTCGAGACGTTTCTCGTCGAGACCGTCTCCCCGTCGGGCGTCGTACTCGCGACTTCCGCGCCGGACAGCGGCTTTTCGATGGACAATCTTTCGCCGGCGACGCCCGCGGCGTTCACCGGCGCGCGATCCGGCGGCGCCACGCACCTCTCGTGGGCGGGCACGAGCGAACCGGACTTCGCGCTCTACCGTCTGCATCGCGGCGGCAGCGCGGGATTCCTGCCGACTCAGGCGAACCTCGTCGCCGAAGTCACGACGCCCGGTCACGTGGACGCCGGCCCGGCTGCTTCCTGGTACAAGCTCACCGCGGTGGACGTGCACGGCAACGCGAGCAACTACGCCGTGCTCGCGCCGTCGCAGACGCTCGACGCCTCGACCGGTGCGCCTGCGGCGTTGGCATTCGCGCCGATCGCCCCGAATCCGGCACGCGGATCGGCGGCGCTCGCGTTCACGCTTCCCGTCGCGTCGCACGCGAAGCTGGCGATCTTCGACGCCCAGGGGCGCCATGCGCGCACGCTCGTGGACGGCGTCCTGCCGGCCGGATCGCACGCACGCACGTGGGATCTTCGCGACGGCGCCGGGCGCGCGCTCGCGCCGGGGCTCTACCTCGCGCGGCTCACCACGCCGGAGGGGACGATCGTGCGGAGGTTCGCGGTCGTCGAGTGACGCTCGGGGGTCGACGCGCGCGGGAGGCCGGCGATCCAGCGGCGCACGAGGGCGACGCCCTCCGAGTCGGGGATCGCCGTACCGAGCGGGGGCATCTGGGACGATGGCCGCCGCGACGCCATGCGGAACGCGATCGCGCTCCGCTCGGGCGCTCCGGGCGCGATCGCCAGCGTCGTTCCCGGAGCAGCGTCCGGCAGGTCGAAGCGCGTGCGTGCGCCGATCGCACTGGCGGTGCGCTCCGCCTGCAGCGAGAAGCCGAGCCGCGCCAGGCCGCCGCGCTCGTCGTGGCAGTGTCCGCAGTTCGCGGACAGGTAGCCGCGCGCCGCGCGCTCGACGGGATCCGCCGCATCGATCCGCGGCGGAACCTTCGCGACCTCCGGGCGCGTGGGCGACAGCCGGCGCTCGCGGACCAGCGTGCGCAACGTGATCATGCCCGCGGTGAGC
>JBGANH010000153.1:0-10916 GCA_044222365.1 Candidatus Eiseniibacteriota bacterium | reverse complement strand
CCTCATCGCGAGATGATGAACCCGCCGAGCAAGTTATCTGATTTCGAGACGCCTGTGTGCATGGTCCTATCGGACCACCACAGGATTGCGACGGCGGAATCGTTCCGAGCGGGGAGGCGACCGGCCGCGCGTTTTCGGTTAAAGTGCCGCGCGAACACGCACTGCGTGCCTCGCCCGGGAGGCGGGCACGCCGAACCATCGCGGGGACCCGCCTCGACCGGCGGTTCGCCCGTGACGCGGTCTCGACCGATCGCGCGGAACGCCATGCCCGAGGAGCACGCCATGGAGACGGCCACCGTGGGAACCCAGCCGCTCAAGATCGTCCGCGAACCGAAGGTCTACCTAGTCGGCCGGCAAGTCGTGAGCGACCCCGACATCCAGCGATTCCTCGCCGACGAGGGCGTGACCTGGCAGACGGACACCGAGGTCGGGGCCGAGCGCCTCGCCGAGATCGCGGGCCGGGTCTGCTACATGTCGTACGGCAAGGGCCGCAAGACCAACGAGGACTTCCTCCAGCACATCATCGAGGTCGGGCACGGCTCCGTGCTCGAACACGGCGTGTGGAGCTTCCTCATCACGGGTGTCTCGCGCTCGTTCACGCACGAACTCATCCGCCACCGCCACTTCTCCTATTCGCAGCTGTCGCAGCGCTACGTGGACGAGAGTGATTCCGACTACGTCGAGCCGGACGTGATCGCCGGCGATCCCGAGCTGCACGCGATCTGGAGCGAGGCGGTCAACGCCGCGCGCACGGGCTACGACAGGCTGGTCGCGGGACTCGAGGCGAAGTTCACCGACGTCACCGACAAGACGCTGCGCCGCAAGATGGCGCGGCAGGCCGCGCGATCGGTGCTGCCGAACGCGACCGAGACCAAGATCTTCGTGACCGCGAACGGCCGGGCGCTGCGCCACTTCATCGAGCTCCGCGGCAGCGAGCACGCCGAGGTCGAAATCCGCAAGGTCGCAGTCGAGGTGCTCCGGATCATGCAGAAGGAAGCACCGAACATGTTCCTCGACTACCAGATCGTCCCGCTGCCGGACGGTTCGCTCTCGACGCACACGGAGCACGTGAAGGTCTGAGGCGCGCGTGGACGAGCGCATGATCCAGCGACGGCCGGTCACCCGCGTGACCGGCCGTTCGTCGGAGACGGCGGACGACGCCGTCGCGGTCGAACGGGCGCTCGAGATCCGCGTGGACGGGCGCGCGCTATCGGTCACGCTGCGTACGCCGGGCCACGACGAGGAACTGGCTTCCGGCTTCCTCGCGAGCGAGGGCGTCGTGCGCCGGGCGGCAGACGTGCGCGCCTGCACGAGCACGTCTGCCGCCCATCGCGACCAACCCGACACGATCGACGTCGCGCTCGCCGACGGCGTCGCCCTCGACTGGTCGAAGCTCGAGCGGAACTTCGCCGCCACGGCTGCGTGCGGCATCTGCGGGCGGGCGCATCTCGAATCGCTGCACGCGGGGCTCGCCCCGGCGGGCGAGGGGCCGTCCGTCCGGTTCGACCGCGCGGCGCTGCTCGCCCTGCCGGTGCGCGTGCGCGCGCTGCAGGCGGGGTTCGCCGCGACCGGGGGGCTGCATGCCGCGGTGTGGTGTGACGGCGTCCTCGAGCCGCGCGTCCTGCGCGAGGACGTGGGGCGCCACAACGCCGTGGACAAGGTGTGCGGCTGGCTGTTGCGCGAGGGACTTCATGCGAAGGGTGAGGGGTTGCTCTGGGTGAGCGGCCGCGCCGGGGCCGAGCTCGTGCTCAAGGCGGCGCGGGCGCGGATCCCGGTGCTCGCCGCCGTCGGCGCGCCCACGACGCTCGCCATCGAACTCGCCGAAACCGCCGGTCTGACGCTCGTCGGGTTCCTCCGCGACGGCCGCATGAACGTCTACACGGGCGACGCCGTCGCGTGAGCGCCGCGCCGCCGATCGCCGTGGGGCTCGTCGGTGCGGGCCCGTGGGCGACCAACGTGCTGGCGCCCCTGCTCGCCGCCGGACCCGAGACGGTGCTCGCGGGCGTGTGGACGCCCTCGGGCGACTCCGCTCGCACGCTCGCCGGCGCGCACGGTGCGCCGGCATTCGAATCGTTCGAGGCGCTGCTCGAGGTCGGCGAGGCGGTGGCGTTCGCGGTGCCGCCCGGAGCGCAGGCCGAACTCGCCGCACGTGCCGCCCGCGCCGGACGTCATCTCATGCTCGACAAGCCCCTCGCGTACGACGTTCCGGCGGCCGAGCGAGTGGTCGCCGCCGCGCGGGCGGCGGGAGTGGTGACGCAGCTCATGCTCACGCACCGCTGGCGCGCCGCCACGGCCGAGTGGCTCGAGCGTGCGCGAGCGACGGGCCCCACGCGCGCCCGGCTGGCGTTCCTTTCGGGCGCGTTCGTACGCGGGCCGTACGCGAACGCGTGGCGCCGCGACTACGGCGTGCTGCACGACCTCGGCCCGCATGCGTTCGACCTGCTCGAGGCGCTGCTCGGTCCGATCACCGGCGTCACGGGAAGCGGTGACCCGCGCCGGAGCGTGCGGCTCGTCCTCACGCACGCGAGCGGCGCGACGAGCGAGGCCGAGCTTTCCGGGGTGAGCGAACTTCCGAAGACGATCTTCACGATCGAGTGCGGGGGCTCCGGCGGGGCCGTCGAGTTCGACGCGGTGGCCGCGTCGGCCGAGAGTCCGTGGGCCGCGGTGCGCCGCTCGTTCGCGCTCGCCGTGCGCGGCGGCGCACGTCCGGAGCACGACGCGGCACGAGGCCTGGCGCTGCAGCGCGTGATCGCGCGGGCGGCGGCCGCGCTGGGCTGAGGCCGGAGCCGCGGCGGTCTCCCGGGCGGCCGCACCAACTTTCCGCGCTCCGGGTGTGTAGGGAGGGGACAGCCCATTCCGCGAGCCGTGCGGTTCGGCCCGCGTGCGGTTTGGCGGAGGGGCGGCGTTTCACCGGCAGGGGGATTCCCTTCTCGCCTCCCGTCCGAACCTCATCCGGAGCCCCTCATGCGCCGAACGCTCGCCGTCACACTCGCCCTGCCGTCGCTGCTGCTCGCGACCGTCCTGCTTTCGACGCCCTCGGTCTCGCACGCGGAATCCGGCGGCCTGCCGGAACTCGCGCCCGGCCAGTCGAGTGAACGCCGTGCGGCCGTCGTCACGCGCACGACGCGGCGCCAGGCGCTGCGAGCACTGGCGCTGGCGCATGCGGCGGAATTGGATTCCCTCGCGGCGCTCACGGCCGCCACGCCGGTCGAGTCCGGGCGCCTCCAGCGCGACATCGAGGCGGCCAAGCGCCGCCACACCCGCGAGGAGATCCTCCTGCAGCGGGATTTCGCGCTGCGATCCGGCGACGCGGCGCTCGCGCGCCGGCTCGCGCTGCGTCTCGAACGGCTCGAACTCGCGAACGGGGGCTCGCGATGAACTCGCTCCGCGCTCCGCTCGTCCGCGCCGTGTGTGCCGCGCTGCTGTTCGCCGTGCTCGCGCTCGTGCCCGGCGCCGCCCGGGCCGACGTCGCGCCGGGCGCACGCGTGCGCCTGCAGTCCTACACGCCGCCCGCGGTCCCGGGTGGCCCGGCGACGTTCTCGGTCCGCATCGAGGCGCGCGAGGCGCTCACGCTGTCGGCGATCGGCGCCTCCGAGCCAGCGGTGCGCGGCTCGCGATTCACGTCTTCCGCCCCCTCGGCCCCGGTCGTGTTGCCCCGGGGCGAGTCCCGCGTGTACGCGTTCACGGCGAACGGGCCCGCCGCCGAAGGCCCCGTGCTGGTGAGCTTCCTCGCGAACGGCGTCACGGTCTCGAAGAGCTTCGACTTCTCGCCCGCGAATCGGGAGAAGCATGCGCGGGCCGTGATGCTGCATTCCGTCCCGGACGGCACGTTCACGCAGGAGCCACCGCACGCGCCTGCGCTCGTCACGGCCGCACCGGCGCCGCGGAAGCCACGGCCTGCGACCAAGCACGCCGTGCGCGTCGCGCCGGACGGCGGTGCGAATGCACCACTGTCGCCACAGGGCACGATCGTCCGCGTCCGCGGCGCCTTCAAGTACCAGCGCGACGACGGCGTGGTGGTCGGCGCGGACGGCGTGACGTTCCGCGTCTACGACGAGGACGTCGACTGGGACGAACTGCGCTACGAGGGCACCACGAGCACGAACGGCAGCTTCGACGTCACGCTGTCGTTCTCGGAGGACGAGCCGGACATCTACGTCGAGTTCGAGACCTCGAACGCCCACATCACGGTCGAAGACGCCTCGCTCTGGGAGAACAACTACTTCTACGAGACGATCCGGCACACCAACTTCACCGGCAACGAAATCGCCTACGGCACGCTCATGCCCGACGATTCGGACATGCCCGTGCTCCACATCTTCACCAACCTCGTGCGCGCCTGGCGCTGGTGGGCGGAGAACCGGTCGAACAACGTCGAGCACCTGGACTGCTTGTACCCGGAAGTCACCTGGCCGCACTACCTCGCCTCGACGCAGGAAATCCACATGCCGTACTCGGCGGAGGGCCGGCCCTTCCGCTGGGAGTCGGCCACCCATGTGCACGAGTACGGTCACCACCTGCGTCACCAGTACATGAATCCCGCGGATTCGGACTACGACAACGGCATCTGCAACCGCGAAGACGGCAGCCCGGGACATTGCGGGTGGTGCGAGGAGACCGGTGCCACGGCGGTGAACGAGGGCTGGCCGAACTGGTACGCGAGCCACGTGCTGAGCCAGTACGCGAGCCGATACGGCGTGGCCGCCAATCACACGCGCGACACGGAGTCGCTGCAGGATTGCCGGGACGGCAGCGGCAATCCCTGCCCGTGCGATCCGTACCTCACCGAGGGTTTCTTCCAGACCCTCTTCAAGGATCTCGTGGACGACACGCCGGGCGAGAACGACCCGAACTCCGGCGAGTCGTACTACTTCGACCGTATCGACCTCACGGTCGACGACGCGCTCGACGTGCTGAGCAGCGCCGGCATCCACACGACGCAGCAATTTCTCGCGGCGATCCGTGCGGACCACCCGGAAGTGCCGGCAGCCGACTGGTGGAGCACCCTGAACAACGCGGGCTTCCACCAGGACGACACCGTGCCGCCGGCCATGAACGGCCTGTTCTGGTCCCCGACGCACTCGACCAGCTCGAGCTCTCCGAATCGCTCGATCACGGTCCGGTGGCAGCCCGCGACCGACGACGAATCCGGCATGTTCGGATACCTCCTGCACGTCGGCGAAACGCTCGAGGCTCCGGACTGGAACGACCATCAGGTCTCCGTGAGCGCCACCGAGTGGGACACTTCGTTCCTGGCGGCCGGGCACAGCTATTACGTCTCGATCCGCCCGTTTGACCGGGAGGGCAACCTCGGCAACTGGAAGTGGGTCGGTCCCTACGCGCTCCGCAACCCGTCACCGCCCGACATGATGGCGACGACGCCGGGCAGCACCTGGTACCGGCCGCTCGTCGCGCGTGACGCAGGCGACGAATCCGGCGGTGCGCAGCCGACGGCCTCGCTGCCCGGCAACGCCTCCGGCACGTGGCTCAACGTGTACGCCCGCAATCACGGCGAGCTGTCCGCCAGCTCGATCGAGGCGCACTTGCGGGTGGACGGAGAAAAGGTGGACTCGCTCGCGGGCGGCAGCTTCTCGGTCGGCCAGGGCAAGGGCTTCCTGAACCTCGGGCCCTACACGGTCCGGGGCGGCCGGCATGCACTGCAGGTGTACTGGGATTCCGACCACGCCTACAGCGAGGCGGACGAGGACGACAATCTCTACACCACGCAGTACACGTTCCTGCCGCTCACAATGAGCACCATCACCACGTACAACCGGCCGGCGCCGCCCATGCGCGACGCGGGACGTTCCACCATGGACGTCTCACAGACGTTCCACTGGAACTCCGACGGCCTGCGCTTCCAGCACCGTACGAGCCCGGTCTCGCCGATCACGTCGTGGTGGAGCGCCGTGGCCCTGCACCAGGTGCAGTGGGCCGACGATCACGACCTCGAGCTGTACGACGCCTCCGACCTTTCGGGCGTCGGCTTCGACGTCGTCCGCGGCCGTTCGAGCCGCAACGAGGGACTGCTCGACGCAGTCTTCTCGAACCGCCGGGCGCACACGACGGACAAGTGGGACGTGGGCGTGATCAACGCCGACTCGAGCACCGGGAACTATCGCGCCCGGCACATCGTGTCGTCGCCGCTCGCGATGGGGGACTCCGTGCTCGTCACGCAGGGGGCGCAGGTGATGATGTCCCTGCGCGAGCTGACGATCGGCGCCGCCGACGCGGGCACGATCGAAGTGACCGCGCGTACGGTGCGCGGGCCGACGTACCTGTACGGCCTGAGGTTCGCGACGACCTTCCAGAAGGGCGGCATCGAGGACTTCGCCCAGAAGGTCGCGGCGGACGACGACGGCGTGATCCGCATGACCTTCACCGCGGCTTCGGGCGACGTCGTGCCGCTCGCGTTCTACCGCAACCCGAGCTCGTCGAATCCCGATTCCACGATCACGTTCACGCTGCAGGTGCGCCGCGTGATGCCCGATCTCGCGGTGAACCCGCCGTCCAACTGGTACGCGCCGCTCGTGCCGCGGGCCAGCTTCGGCGTCTACACGTTCGGCATCACCGCGCCCACGGCACTCGAAGGAGACGATGCGGGCACGTACCTCAACTGGTCGTTCGTGAACAATGCGAACACGTCCTTCCCCGAGTACATGCAGGCGCGGGTGCGTCACGACCTCACGACGCTCGCGAGTCCGCTGTTCATCGGTGGCATGGACGCATTCCAGCGTTCGACGGTCACGAACAGCGGCCCCTTCACGCTGCCGGGCGGACGTCACGCGCTGTCGCTCGGGCTCGACTGGCCGGGTGCGCTGCTCGAAGCGGACGAGGGCAACAACGTCTGGGCCGAGCAGTGGGTGTGGACGCCGGACTCGCTGTCGTACGGCGAGGGCAAGTGGCGGAAGGGCACGAACGGCATGCGCAACACGCTCTGGTCGTCGTTGTCGGCCGGCGAGGTCGCCTGGCCGAACGCCGACGGCGTGCGCGTGCCGTGGCCGCCGGCGCCGTCGCGCTGGTTCGGCGCGGCGGTGTTGCCCGCGGTGGGCAGCGACGTGGACCTGTTCGTGCACGAACTCGCGACGGGGGCGAAGGACGGTTTCGAGGACTTCGTCGCGTCGTCCGAGTGGGGGCGCGGCGCGCTCGACTACGTGCTGTGGGATGCGAACGCCTTGACGCGCCGCGGCTTCGATCTCGGGCTCGTGCGCGTGAACTCCGACACGGCGAGCTACGTCGTGCAGCCGGAGCGCTCGACGTCGTGGGCGACGCTCGGTGGCTCGCATTCGGGCGGCATCTCGGCGGGCGACATCCTCGATCTGCACGAGTTCGACCTGCCGGCGGGCATCCATCGCTTCGACCTCACGCCCACGAGCGGCGTCGTGGACTACGGCATGGCGCTGCACGCTCCCGGGGCGGCCTTCTCGAACCGCAGTGCGGGCGACGCGCTCGCGTCCGCGTGGCTCGCGCCGGAGGGTGCGGGCGAGACGTTCACGGTCACGATCGGGACCGCCGGGCGCTACGCGCTCGCGGTGTGGAAGGTCTCGCAGGCGGATGTCGCCGACCATGGCCGGTACATCGTCACGGTGACGAGCGGCACGGCGGATGTGGACGCCGGCGTGCCCGCGGCCACGCGGCTCGCGTACGCGTCCCCGAACCCGTCCGCGCGTTCGACGGCGGTGCGCTTCGAACTCGCGCGCGAGGGCGAGGTCGAACTCGACGTGTACGACATGCGCGGCGCGCGCGTGGCGTCGCTCCTGCGCGGCGTGCGGGGCGCGGGTCCGCACGAGGTCGCATGGGACGGACGCGACGGCTCCGGCCGGCGCTGCGCCGCCGGCGTCTACCTCGTGCGGCTCCGCGCGGGCGCGTACGAGGGCTCGTTGAAGCTCGTGCGCGTGGATTGAAGCCGAGCGGGGCCCGGGCCTCGATGCCCGGGCCCCGACGTCTTCTCCCGCGGGCGTCCGGCGAGGCGCGCGTGCGAGGTTCCGGTCCAGCGCCGATCACGTGAGGACGATACCGCTGGCGACGGCCCGCCTTCGCGCGGGCCCGGCGACGGAACGCGTCCACGCGGCTCACGGCCCCGACCGCACGACGCCTCGCTCCATCGAGGCGCTTCGACGCATTCCGCTGGAGAGGATGCGCCATGAGCGCCACCAAGAGCGGCGGCAAGCAGCGGGCGAACGGGGAAGACATTCGCACGGGCTCGAGCGAGGAAGCGATCCGTCGGGCGTTCCTCGACAACCTCTTCTACCTGCAGGGGCGCACGCTCGAACTGGCCTCCGTGAACGACAAGTACATGGCGCTCGCGTTCACGGTCCGGGACCGCATGCTCCACCGGCTCGTGTCCACGGTGCGCACGTACCAGCAGACCGACGCCCGCACCGTCTGCTACCTGTCGGCCGAGTACCTGCCCGGACCGCATCTCGACCACAACCTGCTGCACCTCGGCCTGCTCGAGACGACGCGCGCGGCGCTCGCCTCCCTCGGCGTGAACCTCGACGAGCTCGTCGCCCACGAGGAGGAGCCCGGACTCGGCAACGGCGGCCTCGGCCGGCTCGCGGCGTGCTTCATGGACTCGCTGGCGACGCTCGCCATTCCCGCCATCGGCTACGGCATCCGCTACGAGTTCGGCATCTTCAACCAGGTGCTGCGCGACGGCTGGCAGCACGAGACCACGGACACGTGGCTGCGCTTCGGCAACCCGTGGGAGGTGCGCCGCCCGCACATCGCGTTCGACGTCGGCATCGGCGGGCGCACCGAGACCTACACGGACGAAACGGGCGCCGTGCGGCGCCGCTGGCTGCCGCACGAGGTGTATCGCGGCGTCGCGAACGACACGCCGGTGCTCGGCCACGGCGTGGACAACGTGAACACGCTGCGCCTGTGGTCGGCCGAAGCGGCGGAAGGCTTCGACTTCCAGGCGTTCAACCAGGGCGACTACGCCGGCGCGGTCGTTCGCAAGGTGCGCTCCGAGACGATCAGCAAGGTGCTCTACCCGAACGACGAACCGGAGTCGGGCAAGCGCCTGCGACTGCTGCAGCAGTTCTTCTTCGTCACCTGCTCGCTGCAGGACATGCTGCGGATCCTCGCGAACAACGGCCGTCCCGTGACCGACTTTCCCGAGAAGTTCGCGGTGCAGCTGAACGACACGCATCCCGCGATCGCGGTGGCCGAACTCATGCGGCTGCTCGTGGACGAACGCCGCGTCGGCTGGGACCAGGCCTGGGACGTCACGCGGCGGACGTTCGCGTACACGAACCACACGCTGCTCCCCGAGGCGCTCGAGACTTGGCCCGTGGACCTCTTCGCGAGCGTGCTGCCGCGCCACATGGAGATCGTGCACGAGATCAACCGCCGGTTCCTCGACGAAGTGCGCGAGCGTTTTCCCGGCGACGAGGATCGCGTCCGGCGCCTGTCGCTCGTGGACGAGAGCGGAGTGCGGCACGTCCGCATGGCGAACCTCGCGTGCGTGGGCTGCCATGCCGTGAACGGCGTCGCCGAACTGCACACGCGCCTGCTCGGCGAGACCGTGCTGCGCGACTTCCACGACCTGTGGCCGGACAAGTTCCGCAACAAGACGAACGGCGTGACCCCGCGCCGCTTCCTCGTGCTCGCGAACCCCGAACTCGCCGCGCTGCTCACGCGCACACTGGGGCCGGGCTGGGAGCGTGACCTCGGACGGCTGCGCGCGCTCGAGCGCCACGCCGGGGATACCGGGTTCCAACGCGAGTGGCGCGCCATGAAGCGCGCGCGCAAGACCGCGCTCGCGGGCTTCGTGCGGCGCCGCCTCGGTCTCACGCTCGATCCGGAGAGCCTGTTCGACGTGATCGCGAAACGCATCCACGAGTACAAGCGCCAGCACCTCAAGCTGCTGCACGTGGTCACGCTCTACAACCGCCTCAAGCGCGATCCGCGGGCGGCGATCACGCCGCGCACGTTCGTGTTCGGCGGCAAGGCGGCACCCGGCTACGCGATGGCGAAGCTCATCGTGAAGCTCGCGACCTCCGTCGGCGAGACGCTCCGACGCGACCCGGACGTCGCCGGGCGGCTGCAGCTCGTGTTCCTGCCGAACTACAGCGTGAAGCTCGCGCAGTGGGTGTACCCGGCGGCGGACCTGTCCGAGCAGATCTCGACCGCGGGCAAGGAGGCTTCGGGCACGGGCAACATGAAGTTCGCGCTCAACGGCGCGCTCACCGTGGGCACGCTCGACGGCGCGAACGTCGAGATCCGCGACGAGGTGGGGGCGGAGAACTTCTTCCTGTTCGGGATGAACGCCGAGGACGTGGCGCGGACCTGGACCGAGGGCTACGACCCCGCGTGGCACCACGACCACGACGCCGAGCTTCGCGAAGCGATCGACGCGATCGCCTCGGGCGTGTTCTCGCCCGAGGATCCGACGCTGTTCCACGCGATCACCCACCACCTGCGCTGGCACGACACGTACCGGCTCATGGCGGACTACCGCCCGTACGTGGACTGCCAGGACGAGATCGACCGCCGCTGGGCCGATCCCGAAGGCTGGACGCGCATGTCCATCCTGAACGTCGCGCGCATGGGGAAGTTCTCGTCCGACCGCACGATCGCGGAGTACGCCGAGGACATCTGGAAGGTGCGGGCGGTGGAGGTGAAGCGGTGAGCGAAGCGCCGGCCCGCACGAGCGGCGCCGGCGCCGTCCTCACCCGGATCAGGTCTTCTTCTGGGCGCGGAAGTTCACGGTGCCCGAGCCGCGCGTGTACACGATGCGCAGCGTCCACGTCCCGGGCGTGCCGTTCGCCGACACGAACGTGCCGTTGTCCACCAGCGAGTGCGAGTAGACGACGGTGCCGGCGGCGTCGAGCAGTTCGAGCTGCATCGAGCCGGCCGTGACGATGGTGGATTGATTCACGTTCGCGGCGATGCCGCTGTTCTGCCACGAG
>JBGANH010000152.1:0-10866 GCA_044222365.1 Candidatus Eiseniibacteriota bacterium | reverse complement strand
GGTAAGCAAAGCATCCTTCTCGTCTGAACGGTTTTCCCGAGTCGTGTTTTCCACGGAGGAGGTTCCACTCATGAAGAAGGCAGGATGGGTGATCGCCCTGATGACGGGTGCGTTGCTCTGTGCTGCGTTGCCCGCCTGGGCGCAGTTCCAGCGCTACGACTACATCTGGGCACGGTCCACGGGCGGCGCCGCCCTGACGCTCGACGGCCAGCTGAACGAGCCGCAGTGGGCGCAGGCCGAGTCGCTGATCATCACGACGCGCCAGGACGGGCCGATTCCCGGCTCCGGCTGGAAGGACGAGGGCGGCTTCGTGTCGAGCGACCCGAGCCGCGGCGTGTTCCGCTTCCTCGTCGTCGGCAACGAACTGTGGCTCGGCGTGACGGTGCGCGACAGCTCGATCGGCGGATCGGCGTTGTTCAACCGCTTCGACGGTCTCCTCATGAGCCTCAAGGGCCACGACGAAGTCGGCCGTCCGGCGCCGCCGCGCGAGCACTTCATGTCGTGGTGGTGGCCGCCGGAGAGCGGTGACCTCAATCCGCTCGCCATCAACAAGCCGATGAGCATGATCGGCCACTGGCGCACCTGGCCTCCGGGCACGCCCCCGACCGCGCAGCAGTTGCAGGCGTGGGACGCGCGCTTCGTCGTGAACGGCACCGTGAACTCGGACACGACGTCGGACGTCGGCTACACGGTCGAGATGCGTTTCGACCTCGGCCTGAACGGCTACGACGTGACCGATGCGGACGGCGACGCGGTGGAGTGGAACTGCTCGCTGTACGACATGGACAACTTCTGGCCCATCACGAACTTCTTCCGCTTCTCGGTGTGCCGCACGTGGGTGCAGGGCCCGTGGGGCAACGCGGCGTGGTACCACAACATGCGCGTGCTCGCCCGGCCGAGCGTGACGACGACGTCCGGCGCGCTGCCGGCGTACGCCGCCGACATGCAGATCCCCGAAGCGGGCGCACAGGCTTCGCCTTCCATCGACGGCCTGCTGAGCGATCCCGTGTGGGCGAACGCGCCGAGCATCCGCCTGACCTACGACGACGCGGCGCAGCTCGCCGCGTACCCGGGCGTCGGGCCGTTCCGCTCGGGCCAGTACCAGGCGCCCGTGAACGGCAACAACGGCGCGGCGTTCATCGCCGATCCCGGTGACGCGATCGTGAAGTACTTCTTCAAGGGCGATTCGTTGTTCCTCGGCTTCGACGTGAACGACCAGGTGGTGCAGACGCACACCCTCAGCGACCGCTGGGACGGCTTCGTGGTCGGCGTCAACGACCGCGTCGCGCGCGGCGACGACCGCAACCTGAAGGGTCACAAGATGACGTTCTACGTCGGCGCGGGCGGCACGACGCGCACGGCGGACGAACTCACGTTCCTGCGCGACACGCTCGGCGCGGTGCGCTGCAAGATCGCGCTGAAGCCGGGCACGACCGTGGACACGCTGGGTGTGGACACGGACGCCGGCTACACGGCCGAGATGGCGATCAACCTGCGCCAGTTCGGCTACCCGGCGGGTCTCGGCGACCACGCGCTGTACTGGTCGGTGGACCTCCTGGACGGCGATTCGTACTCGCCGGTCTCGGACAGCTACGGCACCCGCCGCTGGTTCTTCCGCGAGTGGGAGAACAACGACGGCGCCTGCGTCGCGTTCATGAACCCGAACTACACGCTCGCCGGCGTCGGCGACGACGACGACGCTCCGGCGGCCGGGAACTTCGCGCTCCTCGGCAGTTTCCCGAACCCGATCAAGCAGGGCGCGGTGATCCGCTACACGCTTCCCGAGGCTTCGAACGTGGACCTCGAGGTCTTCGACCTCCAGGGCCGCACCGTGGCGTCGCGCGCGGCCGGTTTCCAGGCGGCCGGGCAGCGTGAGATCCGCCTGCCGCAGTTCGCTCCCGCGGCCGGCGTGTACCTGTATCGCGTGAACATCCGCAACGCCGCCGGCGTCCGCACGGCGACGCTGTCGGGCAAGATGATGGTGTTGAAGTAGGCACTCGGATCCGGCGCCCTTGCGGGGCGGGCCTCGCGCCCGCCCCGTTCGGTCTGCCGGCCGCAGCACTCAGGAGAGGGGCAGACCGTCATGGATCGCGGGAGCATCGGGCGCGCATTCGCGCGGGCGTTCACGGCAGCGGCGCTTCTGACCGCGCTGTGGGCCGGACTGGCCGGCGCGGGAACCACGGGCAAGCTGACCGGAAAGGTCACCGGCCAGCGCAAGGAACCGCTGGCGGGCGTGACCGTGCGCATCGCCGGACTGCCGCTCGGCGGCATCACGGACGAGGCCGGCCGGTTCCTCATCCTCAACGTGCCGGCGGGCAAGTTCGAGGTGAAGGCGGGGCTGATCGGCTACGGCCCGGTCGCGGTGCAGAACGTCGAGGTGACCGCGGACAACACGACGCGGATCGACATCGACATGAAGGAGTCGGCGGTCGAGATGCAGGAGACCGTCGTGAGCGCCCGGCGCCCCGTGGTCGAAGTGCACCGCACGAGCAACATCGCGACGGTGAACCGGGAACAGCTGCAGGCGCTCCCCGTGCAGGAGCTGCAGGACATCGTGAACCTGCAGGCCGGCGTCGTGGACGGTCACTTCCGCGGCGGCCGCACGGGTGAGGTGCAGTACCAGGTCGACGGTGTGAGCGTGAACAACGCCTACAACAACTCGTCCACGCTGAAGCTCGATCGCTCGCTGCTCGAGGAGGTGCAGGTCATCTCCGGCACGTTCGACGCCGAGTACGGACAGGCGATGAGCGGCGTCGTGAACGCCGTCTTGAAGCGCGGCACCGAGCAGTTCCACTGGGACGCCGAGTGGTTCTCCGGCGGACCGGTCTATCCGGGCAACGAGGACCGCATTCTCCACTTCGAGCCGCGCCCGGCTTCCCAGCAGAACTACCAGGTCACGATGCACGGCCCGACGAAACTGCCGAAGACCACGTACCTCGTCAGCGCGCGGCACTACCGCAACGAGGACTGGGTGTGGGGGCAGCGCCGGTTCAACCCGTACGACTCCTCGAACGTCGCGCAGCTCGTCTTCCGTCCGACGGGCGACGGCGAAACCGTGCCGCTCGGGTACACGCGCGAGTGGTCGGGCATCGGCAAGCTCACGAACCGCTCGCTGCCGAACATCGAGGTGAGCTACCAGGCGATCTTCAACTTCAACGACGCGCGCGCGCTCAAATGGGCGTACCGCCTCAATCCCGACGGCGCGAGCAAGCAGCGCACGATCTCGCTCGTGCAGGGCATGGACGTCACGCACACGCTGTCCACGTCCCGCTTCTACACGCTCAGCGCGCGGCAGAACTACTTCAACTACCGCGACTTCCTCTTCGAGGACGTCTGGGACCGACGCTACGACGAGTACGGCCCGGTGATCGGCGCCGCGGAGTACGAGAACGGCGCGATCGTGCAGGGCGGCGACTTCACGCGCTTCCGCCAGAAGACGAACGGTGCCGTGCTCAAGGGGTCCTACGTGGACCAGCTGAGCAAGGAGCGCCAGCTCAAGGTCGGTCTCGAGTTCCAGGCGCCGCACGTCTCGTTCGGCGTCCCGGGCTACCTGCGCTACGGCGCGGACACGTCGCAGGGTGGCGCGCAGACGCTCATGCGCGTCACCGACTACTCGCCCGAGTATCCCGGCGTGAAGGAGTACCGCCCGTTCGTCGGCGCGGCCTTCGCGCAGGAGGAGCTCGAGTGGAACGACCTCACGGTCCGCGCCGGCGCGCGCTTCGAGTTCTTCGACGCGCGATCGTACCTGCCGAGCGACCTCGCGAATCCCGCGAACTCGATCAGCGGCGTGCCGCAGTCGACGCCGGTGCGCACGACGCGCAAGTACTCCCTCGCACCGCGCGTGGGCGTTTCGTACCCGATCAACCAGAACGCCGCGCTGTTCTTCGCCTACGGGCACTTCTACCAGTTCCCGGGTCTCGGCCAGATCTTCGAGCACGCCGACTACGACGAGCTGAAGGACCTGCAGGCGGGCGAGTCCGCGCCGACGATGGGCAATCCCGACATCAAGCCCGAACGCACGGTGCAGTACCAGTTCGGGTACAAGCACGCGCTGAACGAGTACTTCGGCATCGACGTCACGACGTTCTTCAAGGACGTGCGCGACCTGCTCGGCGTCGAGTTCATCGAGACGTACAACGGTGCCCAGTACGCGCGGCTCACGAACGTGGACTTCGGCAACGTGATCGGGTTCACCGTGACGCTCAACCAGCGTGCGAAGGGCGTGTTCAGCTCGTCGCTCGACTACACGTGGCAGTCGGCGCAGGGCAACTCCAGCGATCCGCGCGAGACCGCGTCGCGCGCGGCGGGAGGCGAGGATCCGCGTCCGCGCTCGGTCCCGTTCAACTGGGACCAGCGCCACACGCTGAATCTCGTGCTCGGGCTTTCGCGCCCGCAGGTCTACAGCGTGAGCGCCGCGACGAGGATCGCGAGCGGCCAGCCGTACACGCCCGAGATCGAATCCGGTTTCGGCGGCGGACTCGAGGCGAACTCGGGCCGCAAGAAGGCGGCGATGATCGTGGACCTGCGCGCGTCGCGGCAGGTGAAGCTGTTCGGCATCGGCTCCTCGGTCTTCGCGCGCGTCTTCAACCTCGCCGACACGCGCGCGTTCAACGGCTTCGTCTTCGCCAACTCCGGCAGCCCGTACTACTCGCGCTTCCCGATCCGCGACGTCGCCACGCTCGCCGATCCGACCCGCTTCTACGGACCGCGCCGGATCGAACTCGGCCTCACGCTGAACGCGTCGAACTGATGCGCACGCACACTCGTCACGAGGGAAGTGACATGACCATCCGAAAGATCCTCCTCGCCGTCCTGACCGCCGCGTGCGCCTGCGCGTGCGCGGCCGGCGCGGCGTTCGCGGCCGGGCAGCTCGAGCCGCTCGTGCCGCAGGAACTGCGCGGCCGCATCGACGCGGAACGCCAGGGACTCCACGACGCGAACAACATCCGCACCATGTTCCACAACTGGGGCATGGTCGGCGGCTACCCGGCCGACCCGATCAACGTGGACCTGTCCGTGTTCCACTCGGCCGAGGCGCCGAAGGGTTCGGGCATGAACTACTCCGACGGCATCACGCCGTTCGTGCTCGCGAAGATCCGCCAGACCGACGGCACCGACTCGTACATCATGGAGACGGGCTACCGCGAGCGGCAGTGCAACGACCCGCTCAACCGCACCATGCGCTTCGAGCCGCGCCCCGGGTACTTCCAGCCCGACCCGACGATCAACAAGGCGCGTTCGCCCGCGATCAGCCACGACCCGCGCACGTGGCCGGACGCCTGGCCGGACAAGGCGGACGATCCCGACGACGCCGGCTGGGCCGGCTCCTGGAACGGCTACTTCGGCAAGCGTCCCGCGGCCGACCAGGAGAGCTACACGGTCATGGACGACGACTTCTACAGCACGTGGCGGTTCAATCCGGACGCCCGCGACCTCACGCGCCGCGGACTCGGGCTGCGCGTCGAGACGCGCGGGTTCCAGTGGGCCAATCCGCAGGCCGGCAACGTCATCTTCTGGCACTACGACATCACGAACGAAGGCACGTCGGACTACGACGACAACATCATCTTCGGCATCTACATGGACTCGGGCGTGGGCGGTTCGGCCATCTCGTGCGACAACCTCGCCGAGTCCGACGACGACAACGCCTTCTTCGACAAGTCGTTCGGCATGAACCTCGTCTACACGTGGGACACCTACGGGCACGGCAAGAGCCTCGACGGTGCCTGCGCGCGCACGGGCTACCTCGGCTACGCGTACCTCGAGACGCCGGGCAACGCGATCGACGGCTCGGACAACGACGGCGACGGCATGCTGAACGAGCGCCGCGACGGCGGGGTCGGCACGCTCATCACGGGGCAGGACGCGATCCGCGCCTACGTCGAATCGCACTACGACACGACGCTCTGGTTCAAGGCGTTCGGCCGCTACGAGAAGCACGCCGCCTACCGCCTCGCGCGCTGGTACACGGGCGACGAGGACATGGACTGGAACGCCGAGCTCGACGACGTCGGCGCCGACGGCGTGCCCGAGACGAACGACACGGGCGAACTCGACGGCATCCCGACGAACGGCGAGCCGAACTTCGACAAGACCGACGTGAGCGAGTCGGACCAGATCGGGCTGACGGGCTTCAAGATGAACCTCATCACCGCCACGACCGATCACCCCGAGCTGCTCCACAACGTCAACTTCTGCGACGTGCAGGGCAAGAACTGGCCGCTCATCCTGTACGACACGTTCACGAACCCGGTGACGCAGGCGCGCTTCGACTCGTCGGTCGTCGCGGGCGTGAACATCGGCTTCCTGTTCGCGTCGGGGCCGTTCACGCTGAAGGCCGGCGGCCGCGAGCGCTTCAGCCTCGCGCTCGCCTACGGCAGCACGCTCGCCGAACTGCGCTCGGCCGTGCAGACCGTGCAGCAGATCTACAACGCGAACTACCAGTTCGCGGTCCCGCCCACGCGCCCGACGGCGACGGCCGAGGCGGGGGACGGGTACGTGCGCCTGTCGTGGGACGACGTCGCCGAGCGTGCGATCGATCCGGTGACGCACGACTTCGACTTCGAGGGCTACCGCATCTACCGCTCGACCGATCCCGACTTCCGCGACGTGCAGAAGGTCTACAACGGCCAGGGCACGCAGCCGGTCGGCAACGGCCAGCCGATCCACCAGATGGACCTCGCCAACCTCGTCGCGGGCTACTCGCGCATGGCGGTGAGCGGCGTGCAGTACTGGCTCGGCGAGGACACGGGGATCCGCCACACGTGGACGGACACCACCGTCACGAACGGCATGCAGTACTACTACGCCGTCTGCGCCTACGACCGCGGGCTCGACACGGGCTCGGACTCGACGTCGTTCTACCCGTCCGAGAACTCGATCCCGGTCTCGCGCACGGCACGTGGCGGACTCATCCTGCCGAGCAACGTCGTCGCGGTGCGCCCCAACCCGCGCGTCGGCGGCTGGACCGCCGCGACGGTGACGCCCGCGGTGCACGCGAGCGGGCGCGGCGTCGGCAACGTCGGCGTCGAGGTCGTGAACTCGGACCTCGTGCCCGACGGTCACCTGTTCTCGGTGACGTTCCAGACGAACTCGCCCGACAGCATCCGGGCGATGACGTACGTGCTGCGCGACAGCACCGACCGCCGGACGTACTTCGCCTCGGGCACCGACTTCGACTCGCTCGGCACGGGACCGGCCGGCGCCGGGCTGCTGCCGTACGTGAAGAAGTCGCGCGCCGACGTGGTCGTGCGCGCGGACAGCACCGGCTGGACGGCGGGCTCGACCACCAACGCGCGCTTCCTCGTGAACGACACGTTCGCGCCGACGCTGTCGCCCAACCTGCGGCGGCCCGGTTACCCGAACGACCTCTCGATCGTGTTCGACAACGTCGTCCGCGACACGGGCATCGTCGGCATCTCGGGCAGCGACCGCGCGAACCCGGCCAAGTTCTACGTGGTCGCCCACACGGACACGGGCGACATGCGCATGGACTTCCGGTTCCGCGACGCGGGCCGCGACGGCACGATCAACTCCTCGAGCGACTACATCGAGGTGGTCACGTACGCCGCCTTCGCGCCCACGAAGGCGCAGCCGACCTGGCGCATCACGCTCGACCCGACGGCCGTCGTCGCGCCGGACACGCTCGCGCGTCCGAACCTCGGCGACGTCTGGAACCTGCGCCTGCACACGACGCTCGGCGTGGCGGACACCTTCACGTTCGTCTCGGGCGCGCAGGGCGTGAGCGGCGCCGGCGCGCAGGCCGCGTGGTCGGAGAAGCCGTACGTGGTCCCGAACCCCTACGTGGCCGCGGCGAGCTTCGAGCCGCAGCGCTTCAACGTGTCGGGCCGCGGCGACCGCCGCATGGAGTTCCGCGCGATCCCGATGGGCGCCGTCGTCCGCATCTACACCGTGCACGGCGATCTCGTGCGGACGCTGCGGCAGGACGGTTCGATGAACGGCTTCGTGCCGTGGGACCTGCGCACGAAGGACAACCTCGACGTGGCGCCGGGACTCTACGTGTTCCACGTGGACGCACCCGGACTCGGCAAGTACGTCGGCAAGTTCGCCATCATCAAGTGAGAAAGGAGGACGTCATGCACTCGATTCTTCGCGGCATCGGCAGCACGGTGGCGGCGCTCGTCCTCCTCGGATGGGCGAACGCGTGCGCGGCACAGACGAACACGGGCACGACCTTCGGCGCGTTCAGCATGATCGAGCCGAGCGCGCGCGTGGCGGCGATGGGCAACGCCGGCGTGGCGCTGTTCGAGGGACTGACCGCCGCGTACTACAACCCGGCCGCCATCGGCGGCATCCGCAACACGCAGGTCGTGTTCTCGCACAACGCGTGGATCGCCGACATCCGCCACGACTACGTGGCCACGGCGATCCCGCTCGGCGGCTGGGGCACGGCGTTCGCGAGCGCGACGAGCCTCAACTCGGGCGACATCCCGGTCCGCACGGTCGAGCAGCCGCTCGGCACGGGCGAGCTGTTCCAGGTCACGGACGTCGCGATCTCGCTCGGCTACGGGCGCCAGATCTCGCAGCGCTTCTCGGCGGGCCTGCAGGTGAACTACCTGCAGGAGACGATCTGGCACACGTCCGCGAGCGCGATGACCCTGAGCATCGGCACGCTCTACCGCGTCTCCGAGAACGGGCTGCGCATCGGCTCGAGCCTCTCGAACTTCGGCACGCGTGCCTCGTTCGACGGCCGGGACCTGCGCTTCACGTACGACAACATCCCGGGCCAGAACGGCGACAACAGCAGCCTGCCCGGCATCCGCTACACGGACGCCTTCTCGGTCCCGGTGCTGTTCCGGGTCGGCCTGGGCATGCCCTACAAGGTCGGGCACGACGGCCGGCTGCTGCTCGAGGCCGACGCGTTCCACCCGAACGACAACTCCGAGAGCATGAGCCTGGGCGCGGAGTACGCGATGCGCGAAGTCGTCGCGGTGCGCGCCGGCTGGCAGGGCCTGTTCCTGGAGGACTCCGAAGTGGGCCTGACCCTCGGCGCCGGCGTGAACGGCCGGTTCGAGGGCTACCGCTACCGCTGCGACTACGGCTGGGCCGACCAGGGCCGGCTCGGGAGCGCGCATCGCGTGACGGTGGGAATCGGCTTCTAGACGAGGTTAGAATTGGGCGCCCCCTCGCCTCGCGCGCGGGGGACGCCCGTGGAACCGGCAGGGTCCGCGCGGGGAAACGCTCCGCGCGGCGCACGAGATTCGAGCTGACGCAGCACCCGACAAAGCCTCCCGCTCCGCTTCCACGGGCGCGGGCTCGAAAGGCAGAACGATGAAACGCGCCGTCCTCACGCTCCTCGCCATGCTCTGCTTCGCGTCCGGCGCATTCGCCCAGTCGCGCGAGGTCGTGCTCGACTCGCTCCAGTACACGGGCTTCCGCTACTTCTGGGACGAGGCGAATCCGTCGAATGGTCTCGTGAAGGACCGCAACACGCCCGGCTCCGTGTGCAGCATCGCCTCGACCGGCTTCGGGCTCAGCGCGATCTGCGTGGCGTCCGACCACGGCTGGATCACGCGCGCGCAGGCGCGCCAGCGCGTGCTCACCACGCTCAACACGTTCTGGACGAAGCCGCAGGGCGCGGGCACGACCGGCGTGATCGGCTACAAGGGCCTGTACTACCACTGGCTCGACATGAACACGGGCCTGCGCCGTGCCGACTGGAACTCGGAACTGAGCACGATCGACACGGCGCTGCTGTTCGCCGGCATCCTGCACGCGCGCGAGTACTTCGGGCAGAACGAGACGAGCGAGAACCAGATCCGCGCGCTCGCCGATTCGATCACGTGGCGCGCCGACTGGGCGTTCGTGCGGCACGCGAGCGGCGGCCTGTACATGGGCTGGAACCCGAGCACGGGCTTCAGCGGCTTCGGCCGCTGGATCGGCTACAACGAGGCGATGATCATGTACATCCTCGCCATCGGTTCGCCGCGCCACCCGATCCCCGGCTCCGACTGGAACGTGTGGACCAGCGGATACTCGTGGCAGAACATCTACGCGAACGTCGGACCGTACGTGACCTTCCCGCCGCTCTTCGGGCACCAGTACTCGCACTGCTGGATCGACTTCCGGCAGGTGAACGACGCCTACATGCGGAACAAGGGCATCACGTACTTCGAGAACTCGCGCCGGGCGACGCTCGCGCAGATCTCGCACGCGCGCTTCAACGGCGTGCTCAACCAGTATTTCCCGACGAACCCGGCGTACCAGCTCGGCGAGAGCGACAGCCTGTGGGGCTTCACGGCGAGCGACGATCCGAGCGGCTACGCCGCGCACGGCGCGCCGAACGGCTTCGACAACGGCACGATCACGCCGACCGCGCCCATCAGCTCGATTCCCTTCGCGCCCGACTCCGTGTGGCCGTGCCTCCGCAACCTCTACCGCAGCTACAAGGTGTATCCGCTGTGGGGCAAGTACGGCTTCGTGGACGCGTTCAACCCGGTGAAGAGCCCGTGGATCGGCTCCGACGTGCTCGGCATCGACCAGGGCCCGATCGTGCTCATGATCGAGAACCACCGGAACAACATGATCTGGGCGCGCTTCATGAAGAACGCCGACGTGCAGCGCGGGCTCTCGCTCGCGGGCTTCCTGCCCGTGGCGGCGGACGTCGAGGACGGCCCGCCGCGCCCGCAGGCGTCCGCGTTCTTCGGCGCGTCGCCGAACCCGTTCCGCGGGGGCACCACGCTCCGCTACCGGCTCGCGAGCCCCGCGCACGTGCGCCTCGCGATGTACGACGTGCAGGGGCGCGAGGTCCTCACGCTCGTGAACGACGAGCGCGCCGCCGGCGAACACACGCTCTCCATGGACGCTTCGCACCTGGCGCCCGGCATCTATCTCTACCGATTCGAG
>JBGANH010000151.1:0-10899 GCA_044222365.1 Candidatus Eiseniibacteriota bacterium | reverse complement strand
TACGTGGACGCGCTTCGCAACGCCGCCGGCAACACCGGCAACCGCGTGCGTCTCGTCTTCCGCGTCAAGACCAACCGTGGCTTCGACGACATGGGCGCTGCCTATTCGTCGCTCGGCCGTGGCGCTGTGCAGATCGACGATGTCGTGGTGAACGCCTCGAACATCGGCGACTTCGAAGGTGTCGAGCAGGGCGGCGTCAATACCATCGACAACCGCACGGGCTCCTCGCCGCTGAACAACTGGAAGTCGACCGGCAAGCCGCCGGCAATCTACTTCCACCCGCGCGCTCTCGCGGACCTCACGTACAACGATCTGTGTGGTCCTCCCGAGTCGCCGGCCCGCTTCTGCAACATCTTCGGTACGGTCGTGTCGGTCGGTAACTACGACGACGGCGAACGCTCGGGTGACTCGCGCTACATGTCGCAGCGCGAAGTCATGCACGGCATGTTCTCGCCGACGATCAACCTGGTCACCGACCAGATCAACAACACGCCGAACGCTCAGGGCCTGACCGCGTCGATCGTGGACGTCACCGACGACATCTACGTCTGGTACGACATCTACGCCGGCATGTTCAACCTGAACTTCTCGGGCAACGCCTGGACCTTCGGTTCCGCTTGCTACCCGGCCCGCATGAACAACGGCGGCTATGCCTGGGGCGAACTGATCCCGTTCGGCTTCCAGATCTTCAACCCCGAGCCGCAGTGCTTCTGGGACATCGAAGCGCTGTTCGGCAACGGCGTGATCGGCACCGTCAACGCGTCGGGTCTGCCGGACTCGATCCGCGTGTGGTTCGGTCACAACCAGCAGTGCTTCCGCTTCGCCGTGTCGCTCGGCTGCAACAGCGCCGAGGGTTGCTACTTCGATAACGTCTCCGTCGGCTTCGCGGACCTGCCGGCTGCCACTCAGGTGAGCAGCGCGTCGGGCGTCACGACCGGCACGATCGGTATCGACATCTGGCAGCTCTGGAACGACGCGTTCCCGTTCAACGAAACCGCTGGCCTCCCCGGCACGTCGGCGTTCGATACCACCACTGCGATGGTCAAGGGTGGCATCAACAACGCTCCGTCCACCGGCGATCCCACGCGCTTCGACGTGCCTGCCGATACGATCGCGATCCGTGCTGCGAACGTGACGGCGACGTCGCCGGACGTGAACACCACCCGCCTGGACCTCGTGTTCCGCATTCTGCCGGGACCGGGTAACTACCAGATCGCGGCTGGCCGTTCGTATCCGCTCGTGAACACGATGCAGCTGCTGCAGCTCCCGTCGAACCAGGCGAACGTCGCGGTTTCCGGTGACGCTTCGTTCTGGGGACAGTACATGTCCGACCCCGGCCAGTTCGGTACGGCCGGTGGCCACTACGGCGGCACGTTCTGGGATCCGATGACGTGGAACTCGGCTCGTATGGACACCGTGGAGCGCAACATCTTCCCGGTGACCGGTTCGAAGCCTGGTGCCATCGGCACCGCGCTCGGCTCGGGCGTCTACATGACGACCTACCACGAGCTCGATCCCAAGTACTCGACGCTCGGCTACAACAAGTTCTGGTGCTTCGTCGTCGACACGGGCCTCACGGCCACGCAGCTGAACATCAAGTGCGACGGCACCGTCCCGGCGTGGCTGTCTGCGGTTCCGCAGACGCGCACCGGTTGGGACGGCACGACCGTGACCCGCGAGTTCTCGAAGATCATCCCCGATGGTCTCCTGACCCCCGGTTCGCACGTGCAGTACTTCTTCCGCAAGTCGCAGTCGCTCGGCGTCGGTTCGGCCACGCTGGCTCCGGACACCAACACGGTGTCTCCGCAGAACAGCGAAGGCTCGACGGACGGTCACCGTTGGCAGCAGTTCAGCGTGCTGCCGGACCGCTGGAAGGGCTTCGCCGCGGCGGGCATGGCGTGCATGCTCGTCGTGGACAACAACGACCGCCGCGGCAACGAGCGCGTCTGGGTTTCGGTGATGGATTCGATCGGCGGCACCGCGGCGAGCAAGTGGGGCGCGCACAACGGCTGGCACCAGGCCGGCAGCGCCTCGATCAACGATCCGGCGGGCTTCGTGAGCCGGAACTCGCAGCCGGGCACGACGTGGGACCTGTACGGCGTGAAGGCGTCCGAGTCCATCACGACGCAGGCGCACGCCTTCGGCTCGCGCTACTCGAACCGCGCCAGCATGGGCCTGCTCACGGGCAAGACGGCCATGACCGGCCCGACGAAGGAAATGCTGCGCACGTTTTACCGGACGATCACGCTCCTGACGGGCGACCTGAACTCCGGCGTGCTCGGCCCGTTCGCGAACCGCTCGCAGGACGACATCGACCTGCTCAACGACTATCTCGTGAACTCCGGCGGCACCGCCCAGCCGCGCGGCCTGCTGGTGTCGGGGGACGGCTTCGGGCAGTCGGAAGTGCTGGCCGGCGGCGTCGTCGCGTCCCACACCGCGTTCCTGACCCAGAAACTCGGCTGGAGCCTGCGCAACGCCTCGTACCAGTCGGTGTCGGGCAACACGAACGAGTGCGCCGACCTGGTGACGACCAACGTCATCACCACCAACGGTGACGTGTACGGCGTCGGCAACTCCTGCCTCTGGTCGAACGACCTGCTGCAGCGCAATCCGGCCATCACCGAGGCCACCGAGGCCTCCTTCTACCAGCCCGTCGGGGTCAACGCTCCGTACACCGCCTCGGTGTACAAGCCGTCCTCCGGCGCCCGCCCGTGGATCGCGCTGTCCGAGGGCTGGGAGATCGAACACCTCTTCGGCCGGTACTGCGAGACGTCGAACGGACGGCTCGCGTACTACTACAACGCCCTGAACAACGTCTTCGGTTCGCTCTGCACCACGCTCGGCTCGCCGGCGGTGACGCTCGACGTGCCGCGCAACGACCGGGGCGGCAAGTTCGTGAACTTCATGAAGATCGGCAACAGCGTCCTGCGTTCCGGCGCGGCCTCGGTGCGCTTCGGTGTCTCGACGACCGAGCGCGTGAAGGTGAGGCTGTTCGACGTGAGCGGCCGCCAGATCCGTACGCTGGCGGACCGTGCCTTCCTCGCCGGCGAGCACTCGCTCACCTGGGACGGCGCCGACGACGGCGGCCGGGCCGTGGCGCGCGGCGTCTACTTCGCTCGCATCGAGTACGCGACCTCGGGCACCGCGCTCAGTGGGCGAGTGGTGGTGCTGCGCTAGAGCTTTCCCGAACGAGTTCCCGGAGGACGGAGAGCAATCTCCGTCCTCCGTTTCGTTTGGAGGGGGCGGAGTGCCTCCCGAATGGCGGGGAAAGACCCCCCGCCGACGCGCCAAGTCCCAGCCGGATTTTGCCTTGACGCTTCGGATGGGCCGTTGCTAGGGTCCGCCCACTTCCCTTCGAAACGACTGGGCGTGCTGGGGGGCGCGAATGCGCTTGCGTGTCGGGCTATTGCTTTGCCTATTGACGGTTTTCCTCGGAGCGGGCTGCCGCAAGGCTCTCGAACCGACGGCAGATAACAATCAGGCACCGGAAACTTGGATCACCGCTGCACCGCAGGATTCCATCACGACGCGTAATCAGCTGGGGCAGCCGGTCAGCCCCGTGATCACGCGCATCCCGGTGCGCTTCCATCTCTACTGGGCTGGCTCCGACCGCGATGGAGCGGTTTCGGGCTACTACTGGGCCGTCGTGGAAACGCTCGCGACCCCGCCGGGTGACGGACTTCCGATTCCGAACCTTCCCGGCCCGAAGGCGAGCGACTACCACTTCACCACCAAGAGCGACAGCACGTTCATCTTCCGTGCGTCCGAAGACGTTTCCGAGCGCGAGCACGCGTTCTACGTCTACGCGGTGGACAACAAGGGCAAGCCCGATCCGACCCCCGCGCGCTTCATCTTCCGCGCGTACGACCGCTTCCCGCCGGAGCCGATCGTCGACATGGCCCGCGCCACGGGAACGATCTACACGCTGACCGGTGCCGGTGTCGTCGCCTCGACCGAGGTCAAGTACATCACCGACTTCTTCGAGATCGACCGGCCCTTCCCGCGCGACACCGTCCCGACCGGCTCGGAGCTGTTCTTCCAGTGGCACGGCGAGCCCACGATCCCGGGCTCTCACGTGCTCGGCTACCGCTACCGTCTCGACGAGTCGTCGTTCAACGTCGTGGACTCCTCGGTGCACTCGGTCACGTACAACGGTGGCCCCGGCACGACGAGCGTCGCTCCCGGCGTGAAGCGCTTCACCCTGCGCGCGGTCGGCGAGTCCGGCTGGCGCGGCCAGACGACGCGCTACTTCCAGATGAACTACGCCCCGGACAGCTGGTACTCCGGTCCGGACGTGAACGATCCGGCGGCCGGCTGGAGCACCTACACGGACGGCAACGGCAAGCGTTACTGGTACAAGGACGTCGCGAACTGGAGCACGTTCGCGGGCATCCCGGGCACGCTGCTCGGCCCGGACTCGGCGCAGGTCATGCCCGCCGCGCGCCCCGAGCGCCGCACGTTCTTCGAGATCTACAAGGACCGCATCTGGGCGCACCAGGAAGGGGACACGGTTCACCTGAACTCGTGGGTCATCTTCCCGGCCGGCGGCACCGACAAGGACTCGCCGTATCGCGCCAAGGTGGGCGTGGACCCGAACAAGCCCGTCGGTCCGGTCACCACGGTGGCGACCGCGAACGGTTCGCCCGTCGCGTTCCGCTCGCAGGTGCTCACGGTGCAGCTCGACGGCAACCCGGCGCGTCCGTCCGAGACCACTTCGTTCCCGGTCTTCGACATCGCCTCCGTGTACCACTCGCCGCACATCCTGCCCTACTCGGGCATGAGCGTTTCGGGCGCCGCGTACGCGTACGCCGTGGCCGAGGACGGCGACGGCACGGTGGACCGCCGCATCATGCGCATCTCCGGCCGCCAGGACTCGGTCGTGTACTACGCCGACGTCTCGCACCGTCAGGACGCCGAGCAGGTGCGCTCGAAGATCCTGAAGTTCTACGTCAACCACGCGCCGTTCCTGAAGACCGGTGACGCGGCGTTCCGTCCGGCGATCCCGAACGCCGCCGGCACGCGCGCGACGATCGCCCGCACGAGCACGTTCAACATCCTCGCGGACGACCTCGACCCGATCGACTTCACGCAGACGGTGCAGCGAGTCGGCGGTCCGCAGAGCGGTGTGTCCCCCGTGCTCATCCGCACGATCGACATCTGGGGCAAGAACGCGGCGGGTCGCGACACGTCCTACAACGTGGCCACCGACCTCGACGTCGCCAGCATCTCGGTGACGATCCCCACGTACATCGTGCCCGGCATCATCTACGTGCGCATCAAGCTGGTGGACAACCGTCCGAACGGCACGAACATTCCCACGGGCCGGTTGCTCCGCGCGCCCGACCGGAACGGCGTCGTGCAGGACTACTACGAATATCCGGTCACCCTGAGTGCGCCGGGACCGGAAGACGCTTCGATCGAAGCTGCGCCCTCGACCCAACGACCGGGGTCACCGCTCTCGAGCGGTAGGAGGCAGTGATCATGAACATCCGTACTCTCATGCGCGCGACCCTCGTGGTCGCGGGTCTCGCGCTGGCGCTGTTCGCCGGCGGCTGCGGGAAGAAGGCGGGGGTCCTCCGCCTGATCCCCAACGAGCGCCCGCGCGTCACGCTCACCGCCGCTCCCGTGAACGAAGCGGACACCGCGTACTACGCGTACAAGATCAGCTGGTCGGGTTACGACCCGGACGGCCGCGTCTCGTACTTCCTGTACGCGATCGACCCGGTCGGTGGCGCGAATCCCGAGACCACCTGGATCCGCACGACGAAGAACGAAGAGACGATCTTCTTCCGCGCTTCGATTCCCGACACGAACAGCGGACCGACCTACCAGGCGAACGAGCCGCACACGTTCGTGATCAAGGCGTACGACGACGACGATTTCCAGTCGGAGCCGCAGTCGCGCTCGTTCTTCGCCTACACGATGGCTCCCATCGTGAACATCGTGAATCCTCGTCCTTCGCACCTCGGCGCCAAGCAGGTGACGCCTTCCGTGCGCATCTCGTGGGACGGCCGTGACGACGACGGCGTCTTCACGCAGAAGCCGGTGAAGTACAAGTACCGCCTGCTGGGTCCCGGCGACGCCGAGTTCCCCAGCGGCCTCGCGATCCTCGACCCGCGTGCCGCGCGCCGTTACTTCGCCGGCACGAACTTCGCGGGCTGGGACTCGACGAGCGCCGAAACCACGTTCGCCCAGTTCACGAACCTGACGCCGTCTTCGGGCGGCAGCGGCTCGTACCTGTTCATCGTCGTGGGCTTCGACGAGGCCGGCTCGTACTCCGCCGACTGGTCGCTCGACAACAACATGCTCGAGATGACGGTCGGCTACGCCGGCACGCTCGGACCGCGCATCGGCATGTTCAACGAGTTCTTCAACTACCTGTACCCGTCCGGCGGCTACGCGCCGAACGACGAACTGGCATGGGTGAAGATCGAGATCCCGGCCGACATCCCGGTCACGGTGAACTGGTTCGCGGTCCCGCCGGAAGGCGCGACGATCGAGTGGTACCGCTGGAAGCTCGACGGTGACGTGGCCGACGAAACGCCGCGCACGAACGAGACGACCGACTGGTATCACTGGAGCCAGAAGTCCGTCGGCACGACGCAGTGCCGCATCGGACCGTTCCCCGGCGGCGCCGGTGGCGGTGTGGGTGTGCCCCACAACCTCTACATCGAGGCGATGGACAACACGGGCATCAAGTCCATCGGTATCCTGAACATGAAGCCGGTGGCGCCGACGTTCGAGAACGACCTGCTCGTCGTGGACGACACGCGTCTCGAGCTCGACTACAACTTCGCGAACGGCACGCGCAAGAACTACACGACGGACTGGCCGGCGGCCGCGGAGCTCGACACGTTCCTGTACGCCAAGGGCGGGACGACCTGGCGCCGTACGGTGACCGGCCGCTCGGGCATCACGCCTCCCGGCATGTTCTCGGGCTACTCGTTCGACACGCTCGGCACGCGCCAGGGCTACGAGATCGCGACCCTCGGCGTGCCGCTCGGCCTGCTCGGCCGGTACAAGCACGTGATCTGGCTCGTGGATCGCAGCGCGTCCACGAAGCTCGGCTCGACCACCGACATCGTCAACGGCATCTCGACGATGCGCTACATGAACACGCCGGGACGTGCGAGCACGCTGGCGTCGTACATGTACGCCGGCGGCAAGGTGTGGCTGGCCGGTGGCGCCGCGGCGTACACGTCGCTCATCGAGTTCAACGCGACCGGTTCGCGTGTCAACGACAACATCTACGGCCTGGGCAACACCGTGTTCTCGAGCAGCGTCGGTGAACTCGCCGGCGGCCGCATGATGTTCGACTACGCGAAGTGGCAGTCCGAAATGGTCGTCTCGGTGCTCGTGACGAACATCGTGAGGTCGAACCGCGCCATCGGCGGCTGGACCAATCCGGGCCGCGACTACGTCGGCACGATCACGGCGCCGGACTATTCGGCGCTGCCGCCGTCGCTCCGCCGCCGTTCGCTCGCGCTCGGTGACACCATTCCGCCGACGCGTACGACGGGCCAGGGCAACACGTATTTCCTGACGGGCTCGATTCCGGTCGAGTACCTGACCCAGGCGAATCCGATCACGGAAGATCGTGATCCCGATCCGCTCAACACCGTGGAGTTCGCGGCGCTCGACACGCTCTACGAACTGCAGGGTGGTTCGCTCGCGACGAACATCACCGGCTACCGGCCGGTGTCGATGACCTACTACCATGGAACGGTGAGCCCCGAGTTCGTCTTCACGGGCTTCGCCCTGTGGGACTGGACGAAGGCGGACTGCATCGGCCTGATCGACTTCGTGCTCCAGCGCATCTGGGGCATGCAGCGTCGCGCCGGAGCGCCCGACCGACTGGCGAACCCGGCCGCGGCGACGCGGCAGGGTGTCGCTCCCGCCCTCGCCGGCCAGAAGTCCAACACTGCGCGCCTGCCCGTCGGGCGGACGCGGGAGTAAGGGATGAACTCGAAGATTTCCGGGTGGTCGTTCCCCGTGCTTCGCGGCGTGATCGTGGCGCTGGCCCTCGTGGCCGGCGCCGTCGCCGCCCCCTCGCCGGTCGTCGCGGCGAGCGCGTTCCCGTCCATCCGCAGCTGGACCATCGCCGGCGCCTTCCAGGACAGTTCCTCGGTCCCGGGACAGTTCGTGCGCTGCGTCGGCTCGATGCAGCCACGTCCTGACAGCATCCGCGTCGAGGCCCGCGCCGCCAGCCTGCGTTTCCTTCGTGACCGCGCCGCGGAAGCCCGTCCGGACTTCGGCGGCTATCGCATCTACCGCATGGTCAACGCGCCCGACACGAACTACGCCGTGCTCGTGCGCCGCTTCTCGATCAACCCCGGGAGCGAGCTGACCTGGTCGTTCTCGCGCGTGGACGCCGAAGGCGTGAACCTGATCTGCAAGAACACGATCGTGCACGACAGCGTCGTCACGTTCGTGGATCCCGACTCGAACGGTTCTTGGCAGAAGGTCTGCCGCCGCCGTGACAGCCAGGGCCGCTGCCTGTCCGTGGGCGACTCGGTGTTCGCGCTGATCGCCCCTCCGGGGCCGCACGACGGCTTCAAGACGTGGTACTCGATCACGTACGAGAAGCTGAACACGACGGACCAGGACTACGAAGACCTGTTCGTGCCCGACACGCTCGACGACTTCGCGCGCTGCGGCACGTACGGCGACCGCAACACCTGCCCGAACCTGAACCACAAGCTGCGCAATCTCGCCGGCCCCGTCGAGCCGACGGGCGGTCCGACCGCGAACCTCGAGCGCGTCGGTGTCGTCCCGAATCCGTACCGCGGCGGCGAAGTGTGGGATCCCTCGGGCTCGAACGAAGTGCACTTCATCAACCTGCCGAGCACGGCGACCATCAAGATCTACACGGTGGCCGGCGACCTCGTGCGGGAGCTGCACCACAGCGATTCCGTGCGCGACTTCGAGCGCTGGGACCTGCGCTCGGGCGCGAACCAGCAGGTGGCCTCCGGTATCTACATCTACCGGATCGAGTCGAACGTCGGCGGCCGGGACTTCACGTTCCAGAACCGGCTGGTCATCATCCGCTGAACGCGGCAATGGCAGTGTCCAGGGCCCGCCCAACGGCGGGCCCTGTCGTTTTTCTGGCCTTTTTACCGGTGTCGTCCCTGTAGAATGAATGGCCGATACACCCGGTGCGCGGCCGGGCCCGCCTGCCGCCGGAACGCCTGAACATCCTCGGGAGAGAGTTCTCGTGAAGCAGTCGTCCCCTCGCCGGATCGCCATCGCCCTGCTTCTCACCACCGTCCTCGGTGCCTGCGGCACCTTCGGCGCCGCGCACGCCGCTTCGGCCAAGCTCGACCCGCGCCTGAACGGCGCGCTCGCGTCGGGCGCCGCGCCGGTGAGCGTGTGGGTGGAGTTCGCCGACAAGGGCGAGCAGGGGCCGTCCGATCTCGCCGCGCGACTCGCCGAAGCCGAACGCAATCTCTCGCCCGCCAATCGCGCCCGCCGCGAGTGGGCTGGCGTCACCCCGATCGTGGACTACCTCGACCTGCCGCTCGAGGCTTCGTACGTCGAGTCGCTGCGCGCCGAGGGCTACGCGCCCTACGGCCAGTCGCGCTGGCTCAACGGCGTCGCGCTGCGCGTGTCCGGCGAAGCGCTCGCGCGTCTCGCGAACTTCTCGTTCGTGCGCCAGGTCGCACCCGCTCCGGTCGCCGTGCGCCGCGCGCCACTCGTGCCCGCGGAGGAACTCGCGTTCCCCGATGCACCCGCCGGCGCCTTCGCCGCGGGCAACACGCAGGTCGCCTACGGCCAGACGGCCACGCAGCTCGCGCGTCTCGGCGTTCCCGCGATGCACGACTCGGGTTACATCGGTACGGGCATCCTGATCGCCGTGCTCGACGCCGGTTTCAACTACTACAAGAAGCACGAGGCCACGCGCCTGATCTCGGTGCCGCCGGGTCACATCCGCGACTTCGTCGAAGGCGACTTCTCGATCCAGGACACCGTCAACTTCGGCGCCGACTTCTCGCACGGTCAGTACGTGCTGAGCTGCGTCGGCGGCAACAAGCCCGGCCGCTACGTCGGCCCGGCGTACGGCGCGTCGTATGCACTCGCGCGCACCGAGGACACCTCGAGCGAGACCACGAGCGAACTGGTGAACTGGGCGATGGGGGCGGAGTGGGCCGATTCGCTGGGGGCGAAGATCATCACGTCGTCGCTCGGCTACAACCTCATGGACAACCCGTCCGAGACGCTCACGTACCCGATGCTCGACGGTCACACGACGCTCGTCACGCGCGCCGCGCAGATCGCGGCGAGCCGCGGCATCCTCGTCGTGAACTCGGCCGGCAACGACGGCAACAACCCGGCGGTGGGCTACAAGATCGCGGCGCCGGCCGACGCGAACGGTGACAGCGTGCTCGCGATCGCCGCCGTGGACTCGAACGGCACGCGCGCGGGCTTCTCGTCGAAGGGGCCGACGTTCGACGGCCGGATCAAGCCCGACCTCGCGGCGCAGGGCGTGGCCGTGCTGCTCGCCTCGGCCTCCGGCAATCCGAACACGTACGTACGCCTGAGCGGCACTTCGTTCGCTTGCCCGCTCACCACCGGACTCGCCGCCTGCCTCATGCAGGCGCGCCCCACCTGGCCGCCGGCCATGATCATCCACACGCTGCGCCAGTCCGCTTCGCAGTACGCGCACCCCGACACGCTCATCGGCTACGGCATTCCCAACGGCCTCGTCGCGCTGCGTTCGGGCGGCGACGTACTGCCCGTGCCCGACACCGTGAGCCAGCGCCTCTCGTTCCGCTTCTCGGGCCCGAATCCGATGCGGTCCGACCGCTGGCCGCTCATGCTCACCTTCTCGCTCGCGGCGGACGCCTCTCCGGCGACCGGCCGCATCCGCGTGTACGACACGAGCGGCCGTCTGGTCGCGAC
>JBGANH010000150.1:0-11593 GCA_044222365.1 Candidatus Eiseniibacteriota bacterium | reverse complement strand
CTACGCCGACAAGACCCTCGACCTGACCGGCGAGGTGCTGGCCGAGCTCGCGGCGACGTCCACGACTTCGACCGGCGCGCGCTAGGGAGGACCGCATGAGCACTCGGACGCTCGCCGAGCTGGCCGCCGAGCTGGGCGGCACCGTCGTGGGCGACGGTTCGACCGTGATCCGCGGCGTCGCGGGCATTCGCGAAGCGCAGGCGGGCGACATCACGTTCATCGCCAACGCGCGCTACGACGCCTACCTGTCGCAGACCGCCGCCTCCGCGGTGATCTGCGCGCGCGAATCGCGCGAGGCGCGCGTGCCGCTGCTGCAGGTGGACAACCCGTACCTGGCGTTCCAGAAGGTCGTGCGCCTGTTCCGCCCCGAGCTGTACCAGCCGCTCCCCGGCGTGCACCCGACGGCGGTCGTCTCGCCGGCGGCCACGATCGGCGAGAACGCCTCGGTCGGCGCGCACTGCGTGGTCGAGGCCGGGGCGCGCGTGGGCGCGAACGCCGTGCTCATGCCGGGCTGCTACATCGGCGTGCAGGCGTCCGTGGGCGCGGGCACGCTGCTCTACCCGCGCGTCACCGTGCGCGAGGAGTGCGTGATCGGCGACCGCTGCATCCTGCACCCGGGCGTCGTGATCGGCGCGGACGGCTTCGGCTTCGCGTTCGACGCCGGGCGCTACCACAAGGTGCCACAGGTCGGCATCGTCGTGGTCGGCCACGACGTCGAGATCGGCGCCAACACCACGATCGACCGCGCCACCACCGACGCGACGCGCATCGGCGACGGCACGAAGATCGACAACCTCGTGCAGATCGGCCACAACGTGGTGACCGGCAAGCACTGCATCATCGTCGCGCAGGTCGGCATCTCGGGCAGCACCGAGCTCGAGGACTACGTCACGATCGGCGGGCAGGCCGGGATCATCGGGCACGTCCGGCTCGGCAAGGGCTCGATGATCGGCGCCCAGAGCGGCGTCACGAAGTCGGTCCCTCCGGCGGCGAAGGTTTCGGGCTATCCCGCGATCGCGCTCGGCATCTGGCGGCGCATGAACGCGTACATCCAGCGGCTTCCGCAGCTCTTCGATCGCACGAAGCAGATCGAGGAACGGCTGGACCGCCTCGAGCAGAAGACCCAGGAAGGGGATACGGTCCGTTGAAAGGTCGCATGCAGCGTACGATCGCCGGGCCCGCGCAGATCGAGGGCGTCGGCCTCCACACGGGCGAAAAGGGCCTCATGAAGTTCCTGCCGGCGCCGGCGGGACACGGCGTGCGCTTCGTGCGCGTGGACCTGCCGGGCAGCCCCGAGGTGCAGGTGCGTCCCGAGAACGCCCACTTCGATCCGGGCGCCGGGCGCCGCACGATCCTCCAGCAGGACGGCGTGCAGATCCACACGATGGAACACGTGCTGTCCGCGGTCGCGGGAATCGGCATCGACAACCTCCGCATCGAGGTGTCGAGCATGGAAGTGCCCGAGGGGCATGACGGCTCCGCCGCG
This sequence comes from Candidatus Eiseniibacteriota bacterium, assembly GCA_044222365.1. Lineage (GTDB taxonomy): Bacteria > Eisenbacteria > RBG-16-71-46 > RBG-16-71-46 > RBG-16-71-46 > CAIXRL01. The sequence goes on along the minus strand of JBGANH010000150.1, from coordinate 10,107 downwards.
CCCATCGCGCGCGCGCTCATGTCCGCGGGCGTCGTGGACCAGGACAAGCCGGTGCGGCACCTCAAGGTGACGAAGCCCGTGAGCTGGTCGCACAAGGGCGTCGAGCTTTCGGCGGTGCCGTACCGCGGCTGCAAGCTGACGTTCACGATCGAGTACGACCATCCGCTCATCGGCGTGCAGGAGCTTTCGGTGGACATCACCCCGGAGCTCTACCTCGAACAGATCGCGCCGGCCCGCACGTTCGTGCTCGAGCGCGATCTCGAGGTGCTGCGCCAGGCCGGCTGGATCAAGGGCGGCCGGCTGGAGAGTGCGATCGTCGTGGGCACGGACCGCGTGCTCAACGAGGAGCCGCTGCGCTTCCCCGACGAGTTCGTGCGCCACAAGATCCTCGACCTGCTCGGCGACCTCTTCATCCTCGGCGGCCCGCTGCTCGGCCACGTGACGGCGAAGCGCTCGGGGCATCACGGGCACGTGGAGTTCGTGAAGCACCTCAAGGAGACGCTGCCGCTGCCCGGCCGCCGCGCGGGCGGCCCGCCGGACGAGTGGGACATCACGGCCATCATGGACATCCTTCCGCACCGGTATCCGTTCCTGCTCGTGGACCGGATCACGTCGCTCGAGGAAGGGCAGTCCATCGAGGGCTACAAGAACGTCACGATCAACGAACCGTTCTTCCAGGGGCACTTCCCGGGCCAGCCGGTGATGCCGGGCGTGCTCATCATCGAGGCGATGGCGCAGTGCGGCGGGCTGCTCATGCTGAACTCGGTGGACGACCCGAACGACAAGCTCATGTTCTTCATGGGCATCGACGGCGCGCGTTTCCGCGTGCCCGTCACCCCGGGCGACCAGCTGCGCTTCAAGCTGACGCTGCTCAAGCTGCGCGGCCGCACGTCGAAGATGCGTGGCGAGGCGTACGTGGACGGCCAGCTCGTGGCCGAGGCCGAGCTGATGGCTTCGATCGTCGATCGGCGGCAGTCGTGAGCGCACAGGTCCATCCGGCCGCGTTCGTCGAGAAGGGCGCCCGGCTGGGCGAGGGCGTCGTCGTCGGCCCCGGCGCGGTCGTCGGACCGCACGTCGTGATCGGCGACGGCACGCGCGTGGATTCGCACGCGCTCGTGACGGGCTGGACCACGATCGGCCGCCACTGCCACATCCACCACGGCGCCGTGCTCGGCTCGCCGCCGCAGGACCTCAAGTACACGAGCGAACCGTCGTACCTCGTGGTCGGCGACCACACGGTCTGCCGCGAGTACATGACCGCGAACCTCGCCACCGAGCCCGGCTTCACGACGCGCATCGGCAGCCACTGCCTGCTCATGGCGTACTCGCACGTCGCCCACAACTGCCACGTCGGCGACCGCGTGATCCTCGCGAACGCGGTGCAGATGGCCGGGTACGTGAACGTGGACGACTGGGCGATCGTCGGCGGCGGCACGGTCGTGCACCAGTTCACGCGCATCGGCCGCCACGCGATGATCGGCGGCGGCTCGCGCGTCTCGCAGGACGTCGTGCCGTTCGTGAAGACGGCCGGCAGCCCGCCGCGCAACGCGGGCATGAACACGATCGGGCTCGCGCGCCGCGGCTTCTCGAAGGACGTGTGCGACGCGCTCGACCGCTGCTACCGGATCTTCTTCCGGGGCGGCGCGACCGCGGCGAAGGCCGTGGCCGAAATCCGCGCGGAACTCCCCGGGATGCCCGACGTGGAGCACTTCGCGCGCTTCTGCGAAACATCCGTGCGCGGTGTGACGCGCTAGGGAGGCGGCATGGAAGCGGTTCGCGCCGGTGTGTGGGGAGTCGGGGTGTGGGGTGAGAAGCACGCGCGGGTCTATTCGAGCGTGCCCGAGGCGAAGTTCGTCGGCGTGTACGACCAGTCGCCCGAGCGTGCGAAAGCCGTCGCCGCGCAATACGGCGGCCGGGCGTTCGAGACGCCGGCGGCGCTGCTCGCCGAGTGCGAGGCCGTCTCGGTCGCGACGCCCACCGTGGTGCACCGCGCGGCCACCGAGCAGGCGCTCGCCGCGGGCTGCCACGTGCTCGTCGAGAAGCCGATGGCCGTCACGGTCGCCGACTGCGACGCGATGATCGCCGCCGCCGTGGCCGCGAAGCGCACGCTGCAGGTCGGGCAGGTCGAGCGCTTCAATCCGGCGCTGCTCGCCGCGAAGCCGTTCGTGAAGTCTCCCAAGTTCATCGAGGGGCACCGCATGGCGGCGTTCCAGCCGCGCTCGCTCGACATCGACGTCGTCGGCGACCTCATGATCCACGACATCGACGCCGTGCTGTACCTGACGGGCCGCACGCCGTCGCAGATCTCGGCGGTCGGCGTCGCGGTGCTCTCGGGCAACGAGGACATCGCGAACGCGCGGCTCGAGTTCGAGGACGGCTGCGTCGCGAACCTGACGGCGAGCCGCGTGTCGGTCGAACGGCTGCGCCGCATCCGCTTCTTCCAGGAGGACGCGTACGTTTCGGTGGACCTGTTCGAGAAGTCCGGCGAAGCGTTCGTGATCAAGGACCCGGGCTCGTTCAAGCCGGGGCAGGCCGATCCGTTCGCGCTGCTCGCGGGCATCGACCGCACGAAGCTCGAGGTGCCGGCCGGCGAGCCGCTCACGTTCGAACTGCAGGCGTTCTTGCGATCGCTGCGCGGGCAGGGCGAAGGCGCCGCCTCGGCGCGGGCCGGGCGCGACGCGCTGTTCGTGGCCGAGGAAGTGCGCGAGGCGATGCGGCGCCGGGCGCTGCAATGGGCGGGGCGCTGACCCAGCCCGCCGGAGCTCCGCCGCGCCGCATCCTCATCGTGGCCGGGGAGGCATCCGGCGATCATCATGCCGCCGCACTCGTGCGCGAGCTGCGCGCACGCGCGGATGTCGAGGTCCGTGGCGTCGCGGGGCCGCGCATGCGGGCCGAAGGCGTGCACGCGATCGTTCCGCAGGAAAGCCTCGCCGTGATCGGCTTCTCCGGCGTGATCGCCAAGCTGCCCGAGATCTTCGCGGCCCGCCGAGCGATCCTGCGCGAGATGAAGTCGTTCGCGCCCGACGTGGTCGTGCTCGTGGACTACCCGGGCTTCAACCTGCGGCTCGGGCCGCAGCTCAAGCGTTTCGGGGCGAAGCTGTTCCACTACATCGCGCCGCAGGTGTGGGCGTGGCATCCCGAACGCGCCGCCGAGATGGCCACGTGGGTGGATCGTCTGGCGGTCGTATTCCCGTTCGAGGAGCCGATCTTCCGCGAGGCGGGCGTGGACACGCGCTTCGTCGGGCACCCGCTGCTCGACGGGCTGGCGCCGGAAGTGGACGAGGACGCGCTGCGCGCCGAACTCGGCATCCCGGCGCAGGCGCCGATCGTCGGGCTGCTGCCCGGCAGCCGCCGTGGCGAACTGGCGCATCACCTCGAGCCGATGCTCGAAGCGGCCCGCCTGCTCGTCGCGCGCGTTCCGGGCGTCGTGCCCGTCGTGGCGCTCGCCGAGGGATTCACGACCGCCGAAAAGGCGTTCGCGCGTTTCCCCGAGGTGAAGGCGGTGCGGGGCCGTACGCGTGCGATCCAGAAGTTCGCGGCCTGCTGTGCGGTCGCCTCCGGCACCGCCACGCTCGAAACGGCGCTGTTCGGCACGCCACACGTCATCGTCTACCGCGTGAACGCGCTCAACTGGGCGATCGCGCGCCGCGTCGTGAAGCTGCCGCGGATCGGCCTGCCGAACATCGTCGCCGAGTTCGAGGTCGCGCCGGAACTGCTGCAGTCCGACTTCACCCCGGCGCGGCTCGCGGGCGTGCTCGGGGGCTGGCTCGAGCGGCCCGAGGCGCTCGCCGCCCGCCGTGCCGTGCTCGCGGTCGTCCGCGAGCGGCTCGGCGGCCCCGGCGCCTCCGCGCGCACCGCCGAGGCGGTGCTGGAGCTGCTCGCGTGAGCCGGGGCGGCTATCCCTGGTGGCTCGAGCCCGCGGCCGCGGCCGGCGCGTTCGCGCTGCAGCTGCTCGGGCGCACGTGGCGCGTGGACGAGGTGAACGATCCCGAGTTCGTGCGGGCGCGCGACGGCGGCGAGCCGTTCGTGTACGCGTTCTGGCACGCGCGGCTCCTGCCGCTCGCGTTCACGCACCGCAACGAGGGCATCGTCGTCCTCGTGAGCCGCCATCGTGACGGCCAGCTCATCACGCGCGTCATCGAGCACCTCGGCTTCCGTACCGCGCGCGGTTCGAGCACGCGCGGCGGCGAGGCGGGCGTGCGCGAGATGCTGGCCGCGGGCGGGCGCGGCGAGCCCATCGCGATCACGCCGGACGGCCCGCGCGGCCCCGCGGAAGAGCTGAAGGACGGGCTCGTCTACGTGGCCGAGCGGCTCGGCCGGCGCATCGTGCCGATCGGCACGTCCGCCGCCTCGTCGTGGGTGTTCCGCTCGTGGGACCGCTTCCGCGTGCCGCGGCCGTTCGCGCGGATCTCGATCACTCATGCCGCGCCGCTCATCGCACGGCTCGAGGGGGAGTCCGACGAAGCCGCGCGCCTGCGCGTGCAGGCGGCGCTCGACGCGGTGACGCGTGAGGTGCGGCGCCGCAGCGGGGAGGGCGCGTGAGCCTGGCGTGGACCGCCTACCGCATGCTCGCGCCCGTGCTCGGTGCGCTCGCGCCGTCGGCCGGCATGTTCGCCTCGCCGAACGAGCAGCCGTTCTGGAAGGAGCGCATGGGCGACGCCGCGCTGCCCGGCGGTTGCCACGCGTGGGTGCACGCGGCGTCGCTGGGCGAGGCGGCCGCGGTGCCGCCGCTGCTGCGCGAGCTCCGGCGCAGCGTGCCCGAGGCGCGCTTCTGGCTGACCGCGACGTCGCGCGGCGGGCGCGCGAAGCTCCGGCAGATCGAACGCACCGTGTCGCTGGCGCCGATCGACTCGCCGCAGGCCGTGCGCCGCTTCGTGGACGGCGTCGCGCCCGAGCGGCTGCTGCTCGTCGAGACGGAGCTGTGGCCGCACTGGCTGCTGCGCGCGCGCGCCGAGGAGATCCCGGTGGCGGTGGTGAGCGCGCGGCTGAGCGAGCGCTCGGTCGGGCGCTACCGCGGGCTCGGGCCCGCGATGCGCGGGCTCGTCGGCGGACTGGCGGCCGTGCTGTGCCAGACGGAGGAGGACCGGCGGCGCTGGCTCGAGATCGGCGCGAATCGCGACCGTGTGCGCGTCGTCGGCAACCTCAAGAGCGACGGTCTTCCGGAGCCGGCGGAGGACCGCGCCGTCGCGCGCGCCGCGATGGGCGCGGATCCCGAGCGTCCACTGTTCGTGCTCGGCAGCCTGCGCCCCGGCGAAGGCCGGCAGCTCGCGCGCGCGTGGATGGCGCTGCCCGAAGCGCTGCGCGCGCGCTGGACCGTCGTCGCCGTGCCGCGCCATCCGCGCGCGTCCGAGGAACTCGGCGCGGAAGTCTCCGCCGCCGGCGTGACCGTGACATCCGATCCTTCGCGCTCGGACGCGTGGGTGTGGGACGACCGTACGGGCGTGCTCGTGGACTGGTACCGCGGCGCCGACGTGGCGTTCGTGGGCGGCAGCCTGTCGCCGTACGGCGGGCACAACCCGCTCGAGCCCGCGGCGTGCGGAGCGGCGGTGATGATGGGCCTGCACCACGCGTCGCAGCTCGACTACGTGCGTGCGTTGCGCGGCGGTGACGCGATCGAGCTGCTCGAGGCGGGCGACGCGCTCGCGGGTTCGCTGCGCAAGCTGCTGGGCGACGACGAGCTGCGCGCGCAGCGTGCGCGGCGCGCACGACAGGTCGCGGAATCGCAGCGCGGTTCCGCCGCGCGGGCGGTGGCCGCGCTGAAGGAGATGGCGCTGTGGCCGGTGTGAGCGCCTGGGCGGCCGTCGCGGAGGCGCTCTACGCGGGCGCTTGGGAGGCGCTGGCGTTGAAAATACGCCGCGGCCGGGCGCGCGGCCCGAGCGCGTCAGCGTCAGCGCACGTGAGCATCGGCAACCTCACGGTCGGCGGCGCGGGCAAGACGACGTGCGTGCTGCACCTCGCGCGCGAGGCGGCACGCCGGGCCGTCCCGCGGCGATCGCGCCGCCGTTACCGGCCGGGCCGCAGGGCGAGGGCGACGAGGAACGCATGTACCGCGCCGCCGTTCCTCTGGTGCGTTGTCACGCCGGAACGAGCAAGCGCGACCTCGCGCGCGAGGCCGCCGCCGGGGGCGCCGCGCTCGTGCTCGTGGACGACGGATTCTCGCACTGGGCGCTCGCGCGCGACGCGGACGTCGTGCTGCTCGACTTCAACTGGACTTCTCGGCGGCGGCCGGCTCCTGCCCAGGGCCGGCCAGCAGCGAGCCCTTGCGAGCTGGCGTGAGCCAGTCGGGATCACGCGCCTGGTGATGGACGATCCGGCGCCAGATTCTGCGCGGCCGTCTGCGCCGGCCGCGCTGGGACGGCGCGCCATCGCCCTGCGGGCGTCGTGACGCGGCGGCGAGCCGTTCGAGGCCCGCGGCAGCGGCGCGCGTGCTCACGGCGACCGGCAATCCGGAGTCGGTCGCGCGGACCGCGTCACAGGCCGCTTCGGCCCGGTCGAGCTTGCGGCGTGGCGCGATCACCACTGGTGGACCGCGGACGAGGCGCGGTGCGAACTCGCGCGTGCGGGCGAGGGGACGCTGGTGCTCACGCGCAAGGACGCCGTACGCTGGCCGTTGCCCGCGAACGAAGGCCGCGTGGCGGTGCTCGAGGTCGAGTGGGAATGGGTGAGCGGTGGCGAAGCGATCGAGCGGCACGTGTTCGGGGAGGAGGCGTCGTGAGCGATCATGCGGACGTGCTCGTGCTGGGCAGCGGCATCGGCGGCCTCATGCTCGCGCTCAAGGCGGCGCGGCACGGCGACGTGCTCGTCCTCACGAAGAAGAAGGCCGACGACTCCAGCACGAACTGGGCGCAGGGCGGCATCGCCGCCGTCTTCGAGCGCGGTGACGAGTTCCGCGCGCACGTCGCCGACACGCTCGCGTGCGGCGCCGGGCTTTCCGACCTCGACGTGGTGCGCACCGTCGTGCGCGAGGCCCCCGAGCGCGTGCGCGAACTCGCGGACCTCGGTGTGGCCTTCAACCGCAAGGGCTCGTCGTTCGAGCTCGGCCGGGAAGGCGGGCATTCGCACCGCCGGATCGTGCACGCCTCGGACTTCACCGGGCGGGCGGTGGAGCAGACGCTGCTCGACCGCGTGCGCCGCCATCCGCGCATCCGCCTCGTCGAGGACCAGCTCGCCGTGGACCTGATCCTCGGCTCGCGCCTGCGCGGCGCGAAGACGTCGAAGCGCGACACCTGCTGGGGCGCCTACGTCATGGACCGCGCCACGGGGCACATCCGCGCCGTGACGGCGCGGGTGACCGTGCTCGCCACCGGGGGCTGCGGCAAGGTCTACCTCTACACGAGCAATCCCGACGTCGCGACGGGCGACGGCGTCGCGATGGCGTACCGTGCGGGCGCCGCGGTCGAGGGACTCGAGTTCGTCCAGTTCCATCCGACGGTGCTGTTCCACCCGGCGGCCCGGACGTTCCTGATCTCGGAGGCCGTGCGCGGGGAAGGGGCGGTGCTGCGCACGCTCGACGGACGGCGCTTCATGCCGGAGTACCACGAGCGCGCCGAGCTGGCGCCGCGCGACGTCGTGGCGCGCGCGATCGACCGCGAGATGAAGCGCCGCGGCGACGCGCACGTGTGGCTCGACATCACGCACGTGAAGGCCGCGCGGATCCGCAAGCGCTTTCCGAACATCGACGCGCAGCTGCGCGCGCTCGGCATCGACATGACGCGCGATCCCGTCCCGGTCGTGCCCGCGGCGCACTACATGTGCGGCGGCGTGAAGGCGACGCTTTCGGGACGCACGGCGCTCGACGGCCTGCTCGCGATCGGCGAGGTCGCGTGCACCGGTCTGCACGGCGCCAACCGGCTCGCGAGCAACTCGCTGCTCGAGGCGCTCGTGGGCGCGCACCACGCGACGGCGGAGATCGCGCGCCGGCTGGAGCGCGTCAGGCGAGCGCCGCGGCCCGAGCCCTGGCGCACACGCGGGACGCACCCGCCGCAGGAGCGCGTCGTGTTCGACCACAACTGGGACACCGTGCGGCGCGTCATGTGGGACCTCGTCGGCATCGTCCGCACGGACGAACGCCTCGCGTTCGCCGCGCGGCGGCTGGAACTGTTGCGCGACGAGATCGAGAAGGACTACGACCGGCTGCAGCTTTCGCCCGACCTCGTCGAGCTGCGCAACATCGCGCTCGTCGGCAGCCTCGTGGTGGCGTGCGCGCAGCGCCGGCCGGAGAGCCGCGGCCTGCACTACAACCTCGACCATCCACGGCGCGTGGCCGCGCTCGGGCGCAAAGGCACGACGTTGCGGCGCGCCCGTGGCGGACGGCTTGTGCCCGCTTCCACGGGCGGCCTATAGTCCGGCCGTGAGCGGAGAAACCACCTTCTGGGACGCCGTGGACGCGCTGCGCGAGCGTGAAGTGCGCTACGCGCGGGAGGCGTACGCCTTCGTGGTCTCGGCCCTCAACACGACGGTCCAGGCGCTTCCCGAGGAGCGACTGCGGGACGCCGAGCGCCGCCACCTTTCGGGCGGTGAACTGCTCGACGGCGTCGTTCGCATGGCGCACGAGGAGTTCGGCGCGCTCGCGCCCACCGTCTTCGCCGAATGGGGCGTGCGGACGGGTGAGGATGTCGGACGCATCGTCTTCCAGCTCGTCGAGTGCCGGCAGTTGAGCGCGCGCCCCGAGGACACGATCGCGGACTTCGTCGGCGGCCGCGACCTGCTGCTGCGCCTCTCCGAAGTGGCGGACTTCGGCCGCCGCGGCGAAGCCGGCAAGCGGCCCGACTGAGTTCCGTGCCCACCTTCCGCCGTTACCTGTCGCTGCTGCGGCCGCATCGCGCGCGCCTCGCGCTGGCGATCGTGTTCATGCTCCTGAACGCGGTCTCGACCACGTTGTCGTTCACGATGGTGGAACCGTTCACGAAACTGCTGTTCGCGACCGTGAGCGGCAGCGCCGTGGCCGCCCCGGTGCCGCTCGCGCTGCCCGACTTCGTGCCCGGTGCGCACGCGCTCGCGGACGCGGCGTCACGCTGGAATCACTGGTTGTTCGACGCGCGGCGCATCGTCGGCTTCGAGCGGCTCTGCTTCGTGATCCTCGTGCTCTTCTTCGTGAAGAACGTGAGCGAGTACCTGTCGAGCTTCCTGAGCGTCTCGGTGGAGCAGGCGATGCTGCGCGACCTGCGCCGCATGGTGTTCGCGCACCTGCAGAAGCTGTCGCTGTCCTTCTACCACGGGAAACGCGCCGGTTCGCTCATCTCGCAGGTGACGAACGACGTCGAGACCATGCGCAACGTCATCGCGGCCGGGATCAGCAACCTGCTCAAGGACGGCCTGACGCTGCTCGGGTGCCTGCTCATCGTGTTCCTGTCGTCGTGGAAGCTCGCGCTGCTCTCGATGCTCGTGCTGCCGCCCGCCGGATGGCTGCTCGCGGTGATCGGGCGCAAGGTGCGCAAGCGCTCGGGCCGCACGCAGGAGCGCATGGCCGACCTCACGGGCATCCTGCAGGAATCCATCATGGGCGCGCGCGTCGTGAAGGCGTTCGCGATGGAGGGTTTCGAGGAATCACGCTTCGAGAAGGCGAACCAGGGGTACTTCGAGTCGTTCGTGCGCATGCGCCGGGTCGCCTCGGCCGCGAAGCCGATCAGCGAATACGCGATGATCCTGCTCGCGGTGGGCATCGCGTGGGTGGGCGCGCGCGAGATCTTCGAGCACCAGAGCCTGCCGCCCGAGCGCTTCCTCCAGTTCGTGACCGCGCTCCTCGGCATCATCAGCCCGGTGAAGAGCCTCTCGGAACTGAACAACTCGATCGCGACCGGCCTCGGTGCGTCCGATCGCGTGTTCCGGCTGCTCGACACGCCGCCGGCGATCCTCGACCGGCCCGGCGCCCGCACCCTCGAGCCGCTGCGCGACGCCGTGCGCTTCGAGCAGGTCGGATTCGCGTACGACACCGGCGACACGGTGCTGCACGACGTGTCGTTCGAGGTGAAGCGCGGCGAGGTGGTGGCGCTCGTCGGCGCGAGCGGCGCGGGCAAGAGCACGACGCTCGACCTGCTCGGACGGTTCTACGAACCGACCTCGGGCCGCATCACCTTCGACGGCGTGGACCTGCGGGACGCGGCGACA
>JBGANH010000149.1:0-10983 GCA_044222365.1 Candidatus Eiseniibacteriota bacterium | reverse complement strand
CGCGGTGCTCACGCGGCCGCATCCACCAGAGCAGGGCGACGCCGACGAGAATCGCGGCCCAGAACGTGACGGCCACGGCCGGCTGCATCGTCGTCGCGAGCAGCGCACGCAGCACCGCCGCGACTCGCGCCATCAGCGCACCGGACGCCCCGAGGCTGTCGAGCGCCTGCAGGGCGCCCGCGTTGAACGACTTGAGGACGAAGACGAACGAGGACACCACGCTCTGCGCGGCCTCGGCCACGAGTCGCGCGACCCACGCGCGAGGCCCGGGGACGAAGACCGCCGCGCCGATCGCGGCGAGGCTCGCGGCCACCGAGCCGCCGGCGGTCCAGACGAGCGGGCGCAGCCAGCGCGCGGGACGATGCGGCATAACCTCGGCGAGCACGCGATCGGCGAGGCCGGGAGCCGGCTCCCACGTTTCGAGCGTGGCGAGACGCTCGAACACGCGCCGGAAGGCGGCGAGTTCCTGCTCGCATGCCGCGCAGCGGGCGACGTGCGCCTCGAACTCGGCGCGCTCGGCCGGCACGAACTCGCCGTCGAGGTAGTCCTGCACGCGGATCGATTCGGGGCAGCGGTTCATTTCGGTGGACCTTCGATTCGGTTCTTGAGCAGTGCTCGTGCGCGATGGATGCGGGCCTTGACGGTACCGAGAGGCATGTTGAGCGCCTCGGCGATTTCCTCGTACGACAGGTCCTGCTGGTGACGCAGTACGACGACGATCCGGTAGTGCTCGGGCAACGAGTCGATCAGGTCCTGTGCCCGCTTCTCTTCCTCGGCGTTCGACGTGATCTCGTCCGGCTTCAGCCCCGGATCCTCCACGTCGATGGTTCGCTCCTCCGTCGATCCCGGCTCCGAAATCGTGAGCGAGAAGGTCTGGATGCGCCTTCGTCTCAGGTGATCGATACCGAGCCGGGTCGCGATCGTGAACAGCCAAGCCGTGAACGGGCGCTCCGGGTCGTACCGATCCAGTGCCCGGAACATCCGGACGAACGTTTCCTGCGTCAGGTCCTCGGCGTCCTCGGCCCTGCGCACGACCCGCATCAGGACCGAGAACACCTGTCGCTGGTAGCGGAGGACGAGATCGCGGCACGCTCGCTGGTCGCCCGTCAGGGCCCTGCGGATGATTTCAGCGTCCTCGTTGATCACGTCGCCCCACGCCAACCGGTTGGCCTACGCGGGGATTCCGGGCGGGGTTTCATGGCGCGGCACGATAGGTTCCCGGTCAGAGCCGGGTCAAGAATCGGCACCCCCGTCTCGTCACCGATTGGCGTCCTCGCCGGGGAGTGAACCTTGACGGGCATCTGAAGCGGCTCGTAGCCTGCCGGCCATGATGACCATTACCGCTTTGCACGCTCGGGAAATCCTCGATTCACGGGGAAATCCCACCATTGAAGTCGAATGTCTGCTGAACAGTGGCGCCCTGGGCCGGGCGGCGGTGCCTTCGGGTGCCTCCACGGGCGAACACGAGGCCGTCGAACTGCGCGACGGCGAGGCCGGTCGGTACAAGGGCAAGGGCGTCCAGAAGGCCGTCCACAACGTCAACGAAGTCATCGCCCCCGAGATCGCGGGCTTCGACGCCTTCGACCAGGCGGGTCTCGACGCCCGGCTGATCGAGCTCGACGGTACGCCGAACAAGGGCAAGCTGGGCGCCAACGCGCTGCTCGGCGTCTCCATGGCCGCGGCGCACGCCGCCGCGCTCACGCTGGACGTGCCGCTCTACCGCCACCTCGGCGGCGCGCACGCACATCTGCTGCCGGTGCCGATGATGAACGTGCTCAACGGCGGCAAGCACGCGGACAACAACGTCGACCTGCAGGAGTTCATGATCGTTCCGCTCGGTGCTCCCTCCTTCAAGGAAGCGCTGCGCTGGGGCGCCGAGGTCTTCCACACGCTGGCCAGCGTGCTCAAGAAGCGCGGACTGTCCACCGCGGTGGGTGACGAAGGCGGATTCGCTCCGAACCTCGACTCGAACGAGGCCGCGCTGAAGCTGCTCGTCGAGGCGATCGAGAAGGCCGGCTTCAAGCCGGGCGAGCAGGTCGCGTTCGCGCTCGATCCGGCTTCGAGCGAGTTCTTCAAGGACGGCAGCTACGTGCTCGAGGGCGAAGGCGGCAAGAAGCTCACGGGCGCCGAAATGGTCGACTACTACGCCGGCCTGTGCGCGAAGTACCCGATCGTGAGCATCGAGGACGGCCTCGCGGAAGACGACTGGGCTTCGTGGCTGCTGATGACGCAGAAGCTCGGCGGCAAGATCCAGCTCGTCGGCGACGACCTGTTCGTCACCAACGTCGAGCGCCTCGCTCGCGGTATCCGCGAGAAGACGGCGAACTCGATCCTCATCAAGGTGAACCAGATCGGAACGCTCACCGAGACGATGGCCGCAATCCAGCTCGCGCAGCGCGCGGGCTACACGGCGGTCATCTCGCACCGCTCGGGCGAGACCGAGGACGTCACCATCGCCGACCTCGCGGTCGCCACGAACGCGGGCCAGATCAAGACCGGTTCGCTGTGCCGCACGGACCGCGTCGCGAAGTACAATCAACTCCTGCGCATCGAGGACCAGCTCGGCGCCAGCGCCGCGTACGCCGGGCGCAAGGCCTTCAAGGTCCTCGGGTAGTCGATCACCCGGAGCCACGACGGCTCCGGTGGCACGGCGGTAGCGGCCCCGCTCGACGCGGGGCCGCCTCACCGCACATGGAGGTGGACGTGAGTCCGAGGGACATCACCGGACGCGTGTTGAGCCGTCCGCTGCGCTCGCCCTACGCGCCCGGCGGCGGCATTCCGCGTTCCCGATGGCTGTGGCTGCTGCCCATCGCGTGGCTCCTGTGGGTCGGCGTCATCTCGGACCACAGCTTCTGGCGCATCTACCGCCTGCGCCACGACCTCGTCGCGGCCCGCACCGAGATGCAGCGCGTGCGTGGCGAGACGTCGAAGCTCGAAGCGCGGCTGCACGACCCGGCCGAGCGCAGCGAACACGCCGAGCAGATGCTGCGCGAGCAGGGCATGGCGCGCCCGGGCGAGATGATCTACCGCCTCGGTGGCAACGGAACGGATTCGTCGAGAACCACGTCCGCGACACAAGGCGCGGCGGCCGGCCACCACCACGCGGGGCGGCCCGTGCGGCCCGCCCGCCTTCTTCGTCCGCTCTCGCGAGCGTCAGAATCCGATCGCGACCGCCATGCGCACGCCGGCACCGCTCACGTCGATCGTGTAGGGATTGCCCTTCACGTTCTGCGCGTAGGACGGCGTGTTCGGCAGCGGCACGTCTTCGCGGCTCTGCGTGATCTGGTCGTACTGGGCCATGCGCAGCGTGCCCTTGCGGTACAGCACGCTCAGCAGCACCGAGTAGTGGCTCGCGAAGAACATGTGAGCGCCGCCCTCGAGGTAGTAGCCGGGCGAGTCCTGCGTGACGCTCACCTTGTTGTTGTTGCTGATCGGCACCGACGGGCCGAGCGCGATCGTCTCGAACGTCGCCCTCGTGTACGTGTACTGCTCCAGCCCGGCGCCGAGGAAGGCGCGGGCCTGGAAGTCGCCCTGGTTGTACGGCTGCATGTAGTAGGCCGCGCCGACGTGCACGGGCACCGTGATGACCTGGGCCTTGATGTTGTAGGACTGCCCGATCGCGGGAAGGTACTCCTTGTTCTGGACCGCGCGGATCTGCGACACGCCGGCGTCCACGGCGAAGTTCGGCCGCACGAAATAGCGACCTTCGATGTCGAAGGCCCACGTGAAGTCGACGTGCTTGATCGCCTCGTTGCCGTTCGGCTCGAGCGCCGTCTTGTTGATGAAGTCGATGAACTTGTTGAAGTCGCCGCCGTCGACGGAGGTGGGATTGGCGGAGAGCACCACGTTGAACCGGTGGATTTCGGCCGCGGCCCGGGCCTGGGCGGCGAACAGGAGCCCGACCATCGAGAGCGCGACGACGACGACGGTCGCGAAGCGAGAGCGCATCGGGGAAAACCTCCAGACGATGAAGCCGGAAAAGCCCGTGACGGGCGAAGATGACGTCGGTAGACCCGGTCGGAGGCGCGCAGGATAGCGACGCCCCGTCGGACACGCAACGCGTCGGCCTCTCCGACGAAGGCGCCTCGTTTGACAACCCGGGCACCGCCCGCTAGTTTCCCGCCACGTTGCTGCGGGGTGGAGCAGTCTGGTAGCTCGTCGGGCTCATAACCCGAAGGTCGCTGGTTCAAATCCAGCCCCCGCTACCAAAACGGAGAGCCCCGGGGGAAACCCCGGGGCTCGACCCTTTTCGGGGGCGTCGGTGCGCTCGATAGCGCCCTTTCTCTCGCCGCCGGCGCGTGAACTCGCCCGCGCCGCGACCGCCCTCCCCTTCAGCTCCTCGGCGCCTCGCCCACCGTCGCCGGCACGTCCTCGTCGCTCTCGCGGAACTCCGAGCGCAGCACGTCGCGGCCCTTGCGCGCGATCCAGAAGAGCCCGAGCGCGATCAGCGCCAGCGGCAACAGGCTCAGGAAGATCGTCGTGTCGAAGAACGCCTTGCGGTTCTTCTCGTCGTCGAGCACCGAGCACACCGCGCACGCGTGCGCGGCGGCGGGCAGCGCCAGCGCGAGGACGGTCGTAGAGACCGCGCTCACCAACCGGCGGATCCGGTGCGTGCGGCGTCTCACCGGTAGACCTGCCACCAGACGAAAGGCCACACGAGCACGACGAAGTACCAGAACATCGACACCGCGGTGAGTTGCGAGGGACGCAGCCTCCCGGCGAGCAGCCGGCGCCACGCGAACGCGAGGGCGATGATCGCGGCCGCCGCGTGCAGCGCGTGCGTGCCGACGATGACGTAGAAGAACGATCCGAGTTGGCTCGAGGTGAGCGTGAGGCCTTGCCGCAGCAGCGCCGACCACTCCGCGCCCTGCAGACCCACGAACGCCAGTCCCAGCGCGAGCGCCGCGCCCATCCACGTCGACGCGTCGCCGCGTCCGCCTGCGCGGTGGCGCCGTCCCGCCACGAAGAGCGCGACGCCGCTCGCGAGCAGCAGGAGTGTGTTGAGGGCCGTGCGCTCGAACGGCAGCCGGGGCTGGCCCTCGGGCGGCCACGTCCCGAGCGGCGCAGAGCTGCGCACGATCACGAACGCCGAGATGAACCCCGCGAAGAGCATCACCTCGGTGAACACGAACAACGCCATGCCGATCGTGCCGCTCTCGCCGAAGCGGCGATTGCGTACGCGCGCCGGCACGACCGGGTCAGTGGCCAGCGTCACCGGACTCGCTCCCGTGCTCGGCGTGTTCCGCCGCCGGACCGCCGAGGTGATGCCAGCCGGCGTCCTTCTGCCAGCGCTGGCCGCTGTCGCGGCCGACGTCCGGCGAAACGCCCGCGTACAGCAGCACCATGAACACGAGCGCCAGTGCGAGCGCCCAGTGGACGAAGCGCTTCTCGACGTTCAAGTGCATGAAGTTCTTGGCGACCATGTAGGCCTTCACCAGCGCGATCCCGAACGCCGCCAGCAGCGTGACGATGCGGATGCCCAGCATGGGCCCCACGACGCTGACCACGAGCAGGCCGACGAGGATGGCCCAGATGCGCACGTAGTTGGGATGGTGATGACCGTGTGCGTCGGCGTGAGCGGACATGCTCTCCTCCGTCCTACTTGGCGATGTACAGCAGCGGGAAAAGGAAGATCCACACCATGTCGACGAAGTGCCAGTAGATCCCGACGTTCTCGACGCGGTGCAGGTCCTGGTTGCGCTTGGCGCTCGCGGCCACCCACAGCATGACCGCCATGCCGGCGAGCACGTGGAAGCCGTGCAGCCCGGCGGCGACGTAGTAGTACGACCAGAAGCCGCCCGCCTGCAGCGTGAAGCCCTCCCGGATCTCGTGCGTCCACTCGAACGCCTTCACCGCGAGGAAGATCAGTCCGCCGAGGCAGGTGAAATAGAGGAAGCGCGCCGCCTTCGGCCCGTCGTTCTCGCTCGCCGCCTTGTGCGCGAGCACGGCCGAGAGGCTCGAGGTCAGCAGCACGAGCGTGTTGAACGCACCGGCCCACGTGTTCGTGTGTGCGGCCTGCGTGCCCCACTCGAGGTGCGAGATGCGGTTCATGATGTAGGCGGCCAGCAGTCCGCCGAAGATGACGATTTCGGAGACGACGACCCACCAGACGGCCAGACGGCCCGTCGGCATCCCCATGGCGCTGCGCGTGGTGGCGATCGGCCTCATGACCGGGTCCTCAGGCTTTCTCGTTCTGGGGCCAGAAGTCGTCCGACCGGCCCGGGTAGCTGTACTCGTACGGGCCGCGGTAGCAGTTGGGCAGCTCGGCCCAGTTGCCATGCGGCGGCGGCGAGTCGGTCGTCCACTCCAGCGTGTTCGCCTTCCACGGGTTCTTCTCGGCCTTCCGGCCGCGGAAGATGCTGATCACGAAGTTGAGGATGAACACGAACTGGAACAGCAGCATGATCACGAGCGACACGGTTGCGATGATGCGCAGCGACTGCATGAACGGCGTGTCGAGGTGCGGGAAGTTGTGGTAGTCGAAGATGCGGCGGTGCTCGCCGCCCGCGCCGAGCACGAACAGCGGGATGAAGATGCCGTTGAAGGGGATGATCGTTCCCCAGAAATGCACCTTGCCCCAGAACTCGTTCAGGTGCCGGCCGAACATCTTCGGGAACCAGAACGTGATGCCCGACATCACGGCGATGATCGCGATCGGGAAGAACGTGTAGTGGAAGTGCGCGATCACGAAGTACGTGTCGTGGAAGAACACGTCCGTGCCCGAGGCGCCGAGGTAGATGCCGGTCACGCCGCCGATCAGGAACTCGGCCATGAACGCCAGCGCCCAGAGCATCGGCGTCGAGAACGTGATCGAGCCGCCGTACAGCGTCGCGATGTAGACGAAGCACATCTCGGCGATCGGGATCGAGATCAGCACCGTCGTCACCGTGAACACGTTCGCCATGCGCGGGTCGATGCCGGCGACGAACTGGTGGTGCGCCCAGACGAAGAAGCTGAGCACGCCCGTGGCGATGATCGTGTAGATGACCGTCTTGTACGCGAACAGCTTCTTGCGCGCGAAGACCGTCATCACGTCGGCGACGATGCCCATCGCGGG
Organism: Candidatus Eiseniibacteriota bacterium; assembly: GCA_044222365.1. Classification (GTDB taxonomy): domain Bacteria; phylum Eisenbacteria; class RBG-16-71-46; order RBG-16-71-46; family RBG-16-71-46; genus CAIXRL01. Next base: position 3,926 of record JBGANH010000149.1, on the reverse strand, counting down.
CAGCAGCACGACGTAGACCTCCGGGTGGCCGAAGAACCAGAACAGGTGCTGCCAGAGGATCGGGTCACCGCCGCGCTGCGGATTGAAGAAGCTCGTCCCGAGGGTCTGGTCGAAGAGCAGCATCACCGCGCCGGCGACGAGCGGCCCGACCGATGCCATGAAGAGCACGCTCGCGATGACGATCGTCCACACGAGGATCGGCACGTCGAACGCCTTCATGCCCGGGGCGCGCGAGTTCATCGCGGTGACGATGAAGTTGATGCCGCCGAGCAGGAACGCCACGAACTCCAGCGCGACGGCCACCAGCCACAACGACGCGCCGTACGGCGTGAGGTTGAAGTCCCGGTTCGCCGACAGCGGCGGGTACGAAGTCCACGCGCCGCCGAAGCCGCCGTTCTGCACGACGAGCGACGCGAGCAGGATCAGCGCGCTCACGAGGAAGAGCTGGTAGCTGAGCCGGTTCAGGCGCGGAAACACCATGTCGTCCGCGCCGATCATGAGGGGGATGAGGTAGTTGCCGAAGCCGGCGATCAGCACGGGCATCGCGACCCAGAAGATCATGATGCTGCCGTGGTTCGTGACCAGCATGTTGTACTGGCCCGGCGAGACGAGGCCGAAGCCCGGCACTTCCTGGCCCGGGAAGGCCAGCTGCATGCGGAACACGTACGCCATGAAGCCGCCGAGCAGCGCCATGAGCATGCCGGTGATCATGTACTGCAGGCCGATGACCTTGTGGTCCGTCGACCAGAAGTACTTCTTGAACCAGCCCTCGTCGTGATGCGCGCCGTGCGCGGCCGCGGAGGCGTGGTCGTGTGCGGCGTGGTGGTCGGTCATGTCGCTCCCCGTCAATTCGCGCCGGCCGCGGGCGTCGCGGTGGCGGTGGTGTCGGCCGGCGCGGTCGCGGCATCGGCGATGGCCAGCGCGCCTTCACCGGCGTGCTGCTGCACCCAGGCGAGATGCTGCGCGGCGTCCTCGACCACGAGCTTCGCGCCCATCACGCCGTGGCCGATGCCGCAGATCTGCGTGCACTCGATGTCGTACGTGCCCGTCTTCGTGGGCTTCACCCAGCCGGTGTAGCGGCGGCCGGGCATCGCGTCCTGCTTCAGCCGGAACGCGGGCACGAAGAAGCTGTGCACGACGTCCTTCGACTCGAGCGTGAAGTGGTACGTCTTCCCCACCTCGAGGTGCAGCTCGTCGGACGTGCGCACGTCGTCGGGCGTGTCGAGCTGGTTGTCCTCGCCCGGATCCGTGAACGTCCACGCCCACTGCTGCGACATGATGCGCACGGTGCGGTCGGCGGGCGGCATGTACTGCTTGATCTCCACCCAGACCTTGATCGCGGCGACGAGGATAACCACGTCGAACACGAGCACCGCGGCGTGCGGGATGTTGATCCAGTTCTTGAGGTGCTTTTCCTTGCCGGTGACGTACTGCGCCTTCACGCCGTCACGGGCGCGGAAGCGGAACATCAGCCAGAAGAACATGAGCTCGGCGGCGACGAACCAGAAGCCGACGAGGATCGTGACGATCCAGGCGAGTTGGTCGACGCTCCCCGCGAAGCTCGAGGCCGCCGGATTGAAGTGTTCAAGCATCGGCTCGGGCTTCCTCTCTCAGCGGACGTAGAGGACGACGGCGCCGACGTACAGCGCCGCGAGGACGACGGTGAGGATGAACGTCCACTTGCCCACGTCCGCGCCCCAGTTCTCGTCGTTGTGATCGTGATCGGCCACGGTCGTGTCTCCCTCAGTGGTTCGGCAGCGTCTCGATGTACGAGACGACGTTGTGGATGGCCGTGCTGTCCTCGAGCGTCAGCGACATCGCGCGCATCTGCGCACCGAGCGTGTCGGCCGGGTGCGCACCGCGCATGCCGCTGTGGAACTTCTGGAGTTGCGCCACCAGGTACCAGTCCCACTGACCGACGAGCTTCGGAGCGCCCAACGCCACGTTGCCCTTCGCGTCGGCGCCGTGGCACGTCACGCAGATCGTGTTGAAGCGCATCGAGCCGTTGGCCGTGTCGGCCAGCGCCAGCGTGTGCGGCGCCGGCACCGCCGGCAGCGTCGCGACGTAGTGCGCGACCGCGGCGAGATCGCCCGGCCGGTACAACGTGCGCGCCATCGGCCGCATGCGATGGCCTTCCATGTCGTCCGGGTGCGCGCCGCGCACGTCGGTGGCGAAGTGCTCCAACTGGCGCGCGATGTACCACTCGGGCTGGCCCGCGATCGCGGGCGTCTTCAGGCGCGGGATGCCGCCGCCGTTCTCGCCGTGGCAGGGCACGCACGTGTTGAACACGGCCTGTCCGCGCGACGCGCCCGGCGCGCCGCAGCCCGCCAGGAGCGCCGCCGCGAGCGCGGCGACGACCATGCCGATGGAAACCGTCTTGAGCAATGCGACCTCCCGGTCCCGGGCCGACGCCCGGTCAGATCGGATGCGCCCGTCCACGCCGCTCATGACGCCCGCAGGTGGAGCGCGGCGTCCACGGTCATGACGAGGAAGAGCACGAACAGGTAGGCGATCGAATAGCGGAACAGCTGCGAGGCCGCCGGCGTGCCCGGCCGGCGGATCAGCCGGACCGCGCCGGCGACGAAGCCGGCGCCGAACAGCGCGGCGCTCGCGAGGTACAGCGGACCGAGGCCCGCGAGCGGGCCGACGAGCAGCGTCACCGCCACGAGCACGATCGAGTAGCCGAGGATCTGGCGCCGCGTCTCGGCCTCGCCGTGCGTGACCGGCAGCATCGGCAGGCCCGCGCGCGCGTAGTCGTCACGGCGGTAGAGCGACAGCGCCCAGAAGTGCGGCGGCGTCCACAGGAACACGATCGCGGCGATGAGCAGCGCCGGCAGCGCCACGGTGCCGGTCACGGCCGCCCACGCGATCACCGGCGCCGACGCGCCCGCGCCGCCGCCGATCACGATGTTGAGCGGCGTGCGCCGCTTGAGCCAGACCGTGTAGATCACCGCGTAGTAGAAGATGTTCGCCATCGCGATCAGCGCCGACAGCGGATTGCACGCCACCGTGAGCACGGTCCACGACAGCCACGCGAGCAGCGCGCCGAGCGCCGCCGCCGCGGAGGGTTCGAGGCGTCCCGACGGCAACGGGCGCGTGCGCGTGCGCACCATCAGCGCGTCGATGTCGCGGTCGAAGTAGTGGTTGAACGCCGCCGCGGACGCGGCCGAGAGCGCGATGCCGATCCCCGCGCCCCAGAACACGCGCGCCGACGGCATGCCCTGCGCCGCGAGCAGCGCGGCGGGCAGACCCGTGAACAGGACCAGCAGGACGATGCGCGGCTTGGTGAGCTCGACCCAGGCGCGCCATGCGCTCGCCGGAGTCGCCGCGCTCAACGCGACACTCATCTCGAGGCTACCTCCACCCATGCCGGCTGGTCGGCCGGCATCGCGGCCAGGCGGAACGTGGCGACCAGCAACAGACCTAGGATGAGCGTCGCGTTCCCGAGATGCAGGGCGGATACCCAGACCGGGATGCCCAGCAGCACGTTGGCGACGCCGATCACGACCTGGACCAGCGCGAGCACGGGCGCCAGCACGCCGATCAGTCGTACCGAACGCGCGGGCGAACGCCCCGACACGCCCGCCACCACCAGCAGCGCCGCGACCAGCGCGTAGGCGACGAAGCGGTGCGCCACCTGCAGGGCCACGAGCCCTTCGAAGGGCGGGAACCACTCGCCGTTGCATCGCGGCCAGTCGGGACACGCGAGGCTCGCGTGGTTCGTGCTCACCATGCCGCCCAGCAGCGCCTGCCCGTACACGAGCGCGGTCGCGGCCGCGAACAGCGGCAGCAGGCCCGGTGGCCGGCGCCACGCGGGGCGCGAGGCCGGATCGGCCGCGTGCTCGGCCGCGAGCAGCGCGGTCGTGACCAGCGTGCAGAAGAGCAGCAGGCCCACGGCGAGGTGGCCGCTCACGACCGACGGATCG
>JBGANH010000148.1:0-11003 GCA_044222365.1 Candidatus Eiseniibacteriota bacterium | reverse complement strand
TGCCCACCGCGCCTTCCTCGTCGAACAGCACGGGCACCTTCACGCCGGTCTTGCTCAGGTACTGGCGCACCTGGTCCTTCGTCTCGCGCTCGTTGACCGCGTAGACGAGCACGCCCTTGGGCGCGAGTTCCTTCGCGACCTTCTCGACGATCGGCATCCAGCGCCGGCACGGGCCGCACCACGTCGCCCAGAAGTCGAGGATGACGACCTTGCCCTTGAGCTTCGAGAGCGTGACCTTGCGGCCGTCGAGTCCCGCGAGCGAGAAGTCGCTCGCCGGCTCGCCGGTGTGGTCGGGCATCTCCATCTCGGGCGCACCGATGCGCGCGACGCGGCGCATGCCGGGCTTCGGCGTGAACGCGTACAGCGCCGCCGGACCGCCGCCGGAGACGTCGAGGTGCACGAAGCGCGTGTCCTGCACGCTCGTGAGCCGGCCGGCCTGCGGGTGCGACACGAGCATCGTCAACGAGTCGCGCACGAACAGCCCGGTCGCCTCGTCCACCCACACCGTGCGCGGCAGCATCACCGGCGCGCCGGCGGTGGAGTCGGGTTTGTAGGTGACGACGAACCGCGCCGCCTGCACGACGCCCGCGTCCGTGTGCAGCGTGTCGCGGCCGCCCAGCACGATCGATTCCGCGTCGTCGCGCACGGTGGTGTACGCCGACATCGGGTCGAGCGAGCGCAGGAAGCCGTCGGCGGCGGGCACGCCCGGCACGATCGAGGGCGCGGGCTGCGAGGCGTACTGCTTGAGCGTGGCCGAGGCGAGCCAGAGCGTGTCGCCGTCGGAGACCACTTCGCTCGGCATGACCGGGTTGCGCATCTCGGTACGCAGCTTGGAAGGCCGCTCGGCGGCGAACACGAACGGGATGTCGAGCTTCTGCGGCTGCGGCAGCGAGCCGCCCGAGATCTCGACGTGCGTCGTGCCCTCGAAGTGGAAGCGCGAGAGCGCGGCGTACCGCGCGCAGGCGCTGTCGAGCAGCGCGGTCGTGACCGTGACCGGCTTGCCCGGGGGCGCGGCGGCCGGGCGCTTCGGCGCCGCGGCGTGCGCGAAAGAGAAGACGGCGACGGCGCCGAGAAGGGCGAGCGGCGCGGCGACGGCGCGCGTGGACCAGCGATTCATCGGGATCTCCGGATCGGGACGGGGTGCGTGGGCGGAAGCGGCCGGGAGCAGACCCGACCGTGGCGCGCCGGGAACAACGAAGCGGCGGCGCCCCGAGTGGGAGCGCCGCCGCCGTGCAACCGCACGAATCGTCGCGTCAGCTCTTCGGGGCGCCCTCGCGGCGGCGCGCCTCGATGGCGCCGAGCAGGTCGTCGTAGGACTTCTCGAACGCGACGACCCCTTCACCTTCGAGCTGGTCCACGAGCGATTCGACCGGCACGCCGAGCGCGTTCAGCTTGCCGAACAGCGCGCGCGCCTCGTCCATCGAGTTGCGGATGCGCGTCTCGACCACGCCGTGGTCGTTGAACACGACGAGCGTCGCGGGCGGGATCGTGTTCACGGTGTCCGGGCCGATCAGCTCTTCCACGTAGAGCACGTCGCGGTAGGAGGGATTCTTCGTGCTCGTGGACGCCCAGAGTGGACGCTGCACGTGCGCGCCCTTTGCCGCGAGGGTCTTGAAGCGCGGCGCGCCGAACACCTCTTCGAAGGCCGCGTACGCGAGCCGTGCATTGGCGACCGCCGCCTTGCCGCGCAGCGATTCGAGTTCGGCGCGCTCGGTCGAGCCCGCGGGCAGCGTCGCGGCCCGTGCGTCGATCGCCGCGTCCACCTTGCTGTCCACGCGCGAGATGAAGAACGAGGCGACGGAGCGGATCTTCGACAGGTCACCGCCCGCGGCGGCGCGCTGCTCGAGCCCCAGCAGGTACGCCTCCATCACCTCGGCGTAGCGCGCGAGCGAGAAGATCAGCGTGACGTTCACGCTGATGCCGGCGGCGATGGCGCCGGTGATCGCCGGCAGGCCGGCCGCGGTCGCCGGGATCTTGATCATCACGTTCTCGCGCGCGACCGCGGCATGGAGCCGCTTCGCCGCCGCGAGCGTGCCGGCGGAGTCGTGCGCGAGACGCGGGCTCACCTCGATGCTCACGCGACCGTCCATGCCCTTCGAGCCGTCGTACACGGCGCGCATGCGGTCGCACGCCATCTGGATGTCCTCGATCGCGAGCGCCTCGAACAACGCCTCGCCCTCGAGCCCCTTGCCGATCGCGGCCGCGAGCGCCGCGTCGTAGTCCGTGCTCTTCGCGATGGCCTGCTGGAAGATGGTCGGGTTCGACGTCACGCCCACGACGCCGTCCTCGGCGACCTGACGGTCGAACTCGCCCGAGACGAGCGGTCCGCGACGGATGAAGTCGAGCCAGACGCTCTGGCCGAGGGTGAGCAACTGCTGCGCGCGCGCGCTCATGGAGGCACTCCTTGCCGGTGGGAGCACGGCGGCCGCGTCGCGCGCCGTGCGGGTGACGAACACGTGCGCAAAGATGCGCCGGGCCGCCCGCGGGTGCAAGCGTGGACGGCCCGGAAACGTGTGGCGCGACGCTCAGCGTCGCGTGCGGTCGTACAACTCGGTCAGGTCGCGCAGGCGGCCCGCGACGTGCTCGTCGAGCGCGCCCTCGCGGAGCCGCCAGCTCCAGTTGCCGGCGGGCTTGCCGGGGAAGTTCATGCGCGCCTCGCCGCCGAGCGAGAGCAGGTCCTGCGCGGACGCGACGAACGTGTCGGCGACGGACGCCATGCCGAGCCGGATGAGGTCCCACGCCGGTTCGTGCACTTCGCGCCCGAGGTACGCCTGCATGTGGCCGCGTTCGCCCTCGCTCGCCTGGCTCCACCAGCCGACCGTCGTGTCGTTGTCGTGCGTGCCGGCGTACGCGACGAGATTGGAGTTCCAGCCGTGCGGCAGGAACATGTTGTCGGCGCCGGAGCCCCAGGCGAACTGCGTGACCTTCATGCCGGGGAAGGCGAAACGGTCGCGCAGCGCCTCGACTTCGGGCGTGAGCACGCCGAGATCCTCCGCGACGATCGCCACCTGGCCGAGCGCGCCCTCGATCGCCTCGAAGAGCGCGTGGCCGGGCGAGGCACAGAAGCGGCCGCTGCGCGCGTCGGGCGCGTCGGCCGGAATCTCCCAGTAGCGCGAGAAGCCGATGAAGTGATCGATGCGCACACGGTCCACGGTCGCGAGCAGCGCCTTCACGCGCGCGATCCACCACGCGAAGCCCTCGCGCTCGTGCGCGTCCCAGCGGTACAGCGGGTTGCCCCAGAGCTGGCCCGTCTCGCTGAAGTAGTCGGGCGGCACGCCGGCGACGACGGTGGGACGGCCTTCGCCGTCGAGGAAGAAGAGCTCCGGCCGCGCCCAGACGTCGGCGCTGTCGTACGCGACGAAGATCGGCGCGTCGCCCATGAGCTGCAGCCCGCGCGCGTGGGCATGCGCCCGGAGGGCGTCCCATTGCCGGAAGAACGCCCACTGCAGGAAGCGATGCTCGGCGACCTTCTCCGCGTGCTGCGTGCGCGCCGCCGCGAGCGCGGCGCTCTCGCGCGAGCGCAGCGGCGCCGCCCACTCGCACCACGGGGCGCCGCCGTGCGCGTCCTTGAGCGCCATGAAGAGCGCGTAGTCGTCGAGCCACGACGCCTGGCTCCCGCACCACTCGTCGTGCTTCGCGCGGAGGGCCGGAGCGGCCGAGGACGCGAAACGCGCCGCGGCGCGCGAGAGCAGCGCGCGCTTCCACTCGATCACCGGCCCGAAATCCACGTGCGTCGCCGGGAACCGCGGCGTGCCGTCGAGATCGGCGGAGGTGAGCACGCCGTCGCCGAGCAGCAGCTCGGGCGAGAGCAGCAGCGGGTTGCCGGCGAACGCGGAGAAGCACTGGTAGGGCGAGTCCCCGAATCCGGTCGGGCCCAGCGGCAGCACCTGCCACACGGTCTGGCCCGCGCCGGCGAGCCAGTCGGCGAAGCGGAACGCTTCGGGGCCGATGTCGCCGATGCCGAACGGGCCGGGAAGCGAAGTGGGGTGCAGCAGCACGCCGCTGGAACGGGGAAAGCGCACGGGAGCTCCGGGAATCGTCGAGTGGAGGGAGGTGGCGAGGCGGGTTTCGGCGGCGGATATTCGCGGCGCGCGCGCGGTCGCGCAAGCGCGCCTTGCGCTCGTGGAGCACGCGGCGGAAAGTGCGAGCGCCCGCCCGACGATCGAACTTCCTCCGGAGTGATACGCCATGAAGCCCTGCTTGTCGTGGATCGCCCTGACGGCGCTCGCCGCCGGACCCGCCCTCGCGCAGGAGCGCGGCGCGTTCGTGATGACGCTGGGGAGGGACACCGTGGCGGTGGAGCGGTTCGAGCGCGACGGCGACCGGCTGTCGGGCGTCACGCTCTTCCAGATGATGAACGTGCGCACCGACTGGACGCTCGAGAGCCAGCCGGACGGCTCCGCGCGCCGCATGCGGCTCGAAGCGCGCTACGCGAACGCGCCGCTCGATGCGAAACCGCTCCAGGAGGGCACGCTCGAGTTCCGCGCCGACAGCGTGATCGGCGTGCTCGCGGGCGCGCGCCGCGCATTTCCCTCGAGGCCCGGCGCGCTGCCGTACCTCAACCCGTCCATGGCGATGTTCGAGCAGGCGCTGGTGCGCGCACGCGCGCTCGGGGGCGGTTCGCCCTCGGTCGAACTGTTCCTCGTGGCCGGCGGCGGCGTCGTGACCGTGCCGCTCACGCGCACGTCGCCCGACACGGTCACGATGTCGCTCGGCGGCCTCGAGGTGAAGCTCGCGGTGGACGCCGCGGGCCGGCTCGCGGGCGGCGCGATCCCGGCGCAGCGGATCGAGTTCCGGCGCGTGGCCGCGCTGCCGGCCGGCGCGCTCGTCACGCCGAAGCCGGATTACTCCGCGCCGCCCGGCGCGGCGTACACGGCCGAGGAGGTGCGCGTGCGCACGAGCGAGGGCTTCGAGCTCGCGGGCACGCTCACGAAGCCGAAGGGCCAGCAGGGCGCGAAGGGGCCGTTCCCCGCGGTCGTGACGATCACCGGATCGGGCAGCGAGGATCGCGACGAGGCGCTCGCGATCGTCCGCGGCTACCGGCCGTTCCGCGAAGTCGCCGAGGCGCTGGCCGCGCGCGGCATCGCGACGCTGCGGCTCGACGACCGCGGCTTCGGCGAGTCGGGCGGCAACGCCGCCGCCGCGACGAGCTGGGACTTCTCGTACGACGTCGAGGCGGCGGTGAAGTTCCTGCGCGCGCGTCCCGACGTGGACGGCCGGCGGATCGCGCTCGTCGGGCACAGCGAGGGCGGGCTCATCGCGCCGATCGTCGCGACGCGCGACCCGAAGCTGCGCGGCATCGTGCTGCTCGCCGGGCCGGCGTACACGGGGCGGCGCATCCTCGACTACCAGACGCGGCTCGGGTACGAGCGCATGGGCTACACGGGCGCGCGGCTCGACTCGGCCGCGGCGGCCGCGAGCGCGGCCACGGATTCGAGCGCGAAGTCGAACGCGTGGCTGCGGTTCTTCCTCGGACACGACCCGTTGAACATCGCGCGCTCGGTGCGTGGTACGCCGGTGCTCGTGCTGCAGGGCGCGACCGACCGCCAGGTGACCGAGGAGCAGGCGGAACTCCTCGCGAAGGCATTCCGCGACGCGGGCAATCGCGACGTCACCGTGCGCGTGTTCCCGGAGACGAACCACCTGTTCCTCGCGGATCCGAACGGCTGGGGCGACGGGTACGCGTCGCTGCCCGACACGCACGTCCGCCGCGAGGTGCTCGACGCGATCGGGGAGTGGCTCGCGCCGAGACTGAAGAAGTAGCGCGCCGCGGAAACGATCCGGGCGGGCGCCGCATGCGTGGCGCCCGCCCGTTCGTGTGCGAACCGCGCGATCAGCCGCGCGCCCACTCCTGCACGCGCTTCGCGAGCGCTTCCGCCGTGAAGCCGAAGTGCTCGGCGAGCCTCGGCGCGGGCGCGGATTCGCCGTAGCGATCGAGCCCGACGCACAGGCCGTGCTCGCCGACGATGCGGCGCCAGCCGCCCGTCGTGCCGGCCTCGACCGACACGCGCCGTCCGCCCGGGGGCAGGATGGCGTCGCGCACCGCCTGCTCCTGCTGCAGGAACAGCGTCGTGCACGGCATGCTCACGACACGCGTCGGGATGCCGTCCGCGTTCAGCTTGCCGGCCGCCTCGACCGCGATGCCGACCTCGGAACCCGTGGCGACGAGCGTGATCGCCTGCTTCTCGGCGCTCTCGAGCAGCACGTACGCGCCGCGGCGCAGGTCGGAGGGCTTGAACGCCGCCGGGCGGTTCAGCACCGCCGTGTTCTGGCGGCTGAGCGCGATGAGCGTCGGGCCGTCCTTGCGCTCGATGGCGAGCGCCCACGCGGCCGCGGTCTCGAGGCCGTCGGCGGGACGCTGCACGTGCAGGTTCGGGATCGCGCGCAGCGCCTCGAGGTGCTCGACCGGCTGGTGCGTCGGGCCGTCCTCGCCGACGAAGATGCTGTCGTGCGTGAACACCCAGAGCGAGGGGATCTTCATGAGCGCCGAAAGCCGGATGCTCGGGCGCGCGTAGTCGGTGAAGACGAGGAAGCTCGAGCCGTAGGGAATGAAGCCCGTCGCGAGCGCCATGCCGTTCATGACCGCGCCCATGCCGTGCTCGCGGATGCCGAAGTGCAGGTTGCGTCCGGAGAAGTCGGACTTGCTCACGCTCGGCGAATCCTTGATGCGCGTCTTCGTGCTCGGCTCGAGGTCGGCGCTGCCGCCGACCAGCGCCGGCACGCGCGCGGCCGCGAGCTGCAGCGCGGCGTTGCCGTGCGCGCGCGTCGCGGCGCTCGCCGTGGGCGCGGCGGCGCACATCTGCTCGAGCAGGTCCGCCGGCACGCGGCGCTCCATGATCGCGTCCCAGAGCGCGGCCTTCTCGGCGTTCGACGCGCGCCACGCCTTCATGCCGGCCTGCCACGCGTCGTACGCTTTCCTGTTCTCCGCCGCGCGTTCGGCGAAACGCGAGCGCACTTCGGCCGGGACGTGGAACATCGGCGACTCGGGCCAGCCGAGGTTCTTCTTCGCGGCCGCGAGTTCCTCGGCGCCGAGCGGCTCGCCGTGCACGTGCGAGGTGTCCTGCTTGTGCGGCGCGCCGTAGCCGATGTGGCTGCGGCAGATCACGAGGCTCGGGCGGGCGGTTTCGGCGACCGCCTCGCCGAGCGCGCGCTCGAGGTCCGGGCCGTCGTAGGGATTCGCGCGGCCGACGTGCCAGCCGTACGACTCGAAACGCTTCGCCACGTCCTCGCTGAACGCGAGCGCGGTGTCGCCCTCGATCGTGATGTGGTTGTCGTCGTACACGAACACGATGTTGCCGAGCCCGAGGTGACCGGCGAGCGAGGCCGCTTCGTGCGAGACGCCTTCCATGAGGTCGCCGTCGCCGCAGATGCCGAACACGCGCCAGTCCATCGGCGCGAAGCCGGCGCCGTCGAAGCGCGCGGCCGCCATCTTCGCCGCGAGCGCCATGCCGACCGCGTTGCCGATGCCCTGTCCGAGCGGACCGGTCGTCACCTCGACGCCGGGCGTCCAGCCGTATTCGGGATGCCCCGGCGTGCGGCTGCCGAGCTGGCGGAAGTTCTGCAGGTCGTCCATCGAGACGGGATAGCCCGCGAGATGCAGCAGCGAGTACAGGAGCGCCGAGCCGTGCCCTGCGGACAGCACGAAGCGGTCGCGGCCGTGCCACGCGGGATCGTTCGGCTGCCAGCGCATGAACTTCGCCCACATCGTGTACGCGACGTCCGCCATGCCCATCGGCATGCCGGGATGCCCCGACTTCGCCTTCTCGACCGTGTCGGCGGCGAGGAAGCGCAGCGTGTGGATGGCCAACTGGTCCGTGGCGTCACGGGTGGGGACGGGCGAAACCGGGTTCACGGTCGGCCTCCGGAAAGCGAGTCGAATGGGAGCCGGGGAGCGAGCGCTCCCCCGGGTGCGCCGTCGGTATCGGCCGCGGACGCGCGTCAGTGGAGCAGCGCGCGTGCGGCCGCGCCCCACAGCGCGGTCTTGGAATCGAGCACGACGGAAACGGGAATGCGCGTGAGCACGGGCGAGAGGCGGCCCTTCTCGAAGAACGCCTGCATGAAACCGCCGCGCGTGATCGCGGGAATCATGCGCGGCGCGATGCCGCCGCCCACGTAGAGCCCGCCGAGCGCGAGCGCCTTGAGCGCGAGATTGCCGGCCTCGGCGCCGTAGATCTGCACGAACCGGTCGAGCGCGAGCCGCGCGCGTTCGCACGAGCCGTCGAGCGCGCTCTCGGTCACGATTGCCGCGGGCTGCTCCGCGCGATCGAACGCCATCGCGACTTCGGGCGGCTCCTGGCCACGCTTGGTCTCGCGGAAGAAGCGGTAGAGGTCGGCGAGCCCGGGGCCCGAAAGGATGCGCTCGTAGCTCACGCGCCCATACTTCCCGCGCAGCCAGCGCAGGAGTTCGTCCTCGAGCGCGTCGCGCGAGCCGAAGTCCGTGTGTCCGCCCTCGGACGCCATCGGGATCCAGCCGTCGCCGTGCTGCACGAGGATGGCCTCGCCGAGCCCGGTGCCCGCCGCGATGAGCGCGCGGTTGCCGCGCGATCGCACGCCCGGTTGCAGCACGAGCAGGTCGTCCGCGGCGAGCGTCTCGAGCCCGCAGGCGTTCGCCTCGAGGTCGTTGAGCAGGGTGACGGGGGCGCCGAGCGACGCGCTCATGGCGTGGCCGTCCACGTGCCAGGGCAGGTTGGTCGTGATGCAGACGTTGTCCGAGACCGGGCCGGCGATGCCGAACACGAAGCGCGAGGGCCTGGCGCCGGTCGCGGCGAGGAACTGCTTCACGAGCGCGTCGAGCGACGGGGAGCCGTTCGTGGGCAGGCGCTCTTCGCGGACGGGCGAGCGCGGGTGCGCGCCGTCTTCGAAGAGTGCGAGCTGGGCCTTGGTGCCACCGATGTCGCCTGCGAGGATCACGCGCGGCATCCTAATGGGCACGCACGGCGCGCGCCAGCGATGCGGCGCCGGCCTCGCGGCACTTTCGGCTCGCGCATCACGAATCGTCCGGGCTAACGTGCGCGGCGCATCCACCCGCGCCGCCACGCCGGAGAGCCATGCCCTCGACGCCGTCACCCGAATCGTTCCCGAAGCTCACGCGCGAAGAGCTGCGCCGCTACGGCCGTCACCTGACGCTGCCCGAAGTCGGCGAGGAGGGGCAGCGCCGCCTCAAGGGCGGCAGCGCACTCGTGGTCGGCTGCGGCGGGCTCGGCTCGCCCGCGGCGCTGTACCTCGCCGCCGCCGGCGTCGGACGCATCGGGCTCGTGGACTTCGACGCGGTCGAGGAGAGCAACCTGCAGCGCCAGATCGCGCACGGCACCGAGCAGCTCGGCTGGCCGAAGCTCGAATCCATGCGCCAGCGGCTCCTGAACCTCAATCCGCACGTGTCGGTCGAGACGCACGACCTGAAGCTCGACCGCACCAACGCACTCGCGGTGATCGAGCAGTACGACGTCGTGCTCGACGGCACCGACAACTTCCCGGCGCGCTATCTCGTGAACGACGCGTGCGCGCTCGCGGGCAAGCCGTACGTGTACGGCAGCATCCTGCGCTTCGAGGGGCAGGCGAGCGTGTTCGATGGGCGCACCGGCCCGTGCTACCGCTGCCTGTTCCCGCAGCCGCCCGAGCCGGGCACGGTGCCCTCGTGCGCCGAGGCCGGCGTGCTCGGCGTGCTGCCGGGCGTGATCGGCAGCATCCAGGCGACCGAGGCGATCAAGCTGCTGCTGGGCGGCGGCGACTCGCTGCTCGGCCGGCTGCTGCTCTACGACGCCTGGACGATGCGCGTGCGCGAGGTGCGCCTGGCGCGCGATCCCGCGTGCCCGCTCTGCGGCGAGTCGCCGAGCATCCGCGAACTCGTGGACTACGAGGAGTTGTGCGGCACGAAGGCGCCGCCGCGCGAGCAGGCGGAACGCCGTCCCGGTCACGTGAGCGCGCGCGAGGTGATCGCGATGCGCGCCCGCGGCGAGGACTTCGTGCTGCTCGACGTGCGCGAGCCGTTCGAGCTGCGGCTCGCGAGCGTCGGCGGCACGGTGGACATCCCGCTCGGCGTGGTTCCCCTGCGGGCGTCCGAACTGGACCGCACGCGCCCGGTCGTGGTGATGTGCCACCACGGCGCGCGCAGCATGGCCGCGGCGGAATGGCTCCTGCGCGACGGATTCGCGCGCGTGAGCAATCTCGACGGCGGCATTCACGCATGGTCGGACGAAGACCCGGCCGTGCCGCGTTACTGATCGGCAGGAAGTTCGTCTCCCCGTTCCATCCGCAATCGCTCAAGGAGGACGATTCGTCCATGGCTCCCGGACTGCGACGCGCGTTTCGCGCCCTCACCGCGTTCGCCGCTCTCGCCGCGCTGCTCGCGCTCACCGGCTGCGCGGTCAATCCCGTCACCGGCAAACGCGAGCTCTCGCTCGTCTCCGCCGACCAGGAACTGCAGATCGGCAAGCAGGGCTACGCCGCGACGCTCGCCGAGTACGGCCGGTACGACGACGCGAAGCTGCAGGCGTACGTGGACAGCGTGGGGCAGAAGCTCGCCCGTGTGAGCGAGCTGCCGAACCTCGACTGGCACTTCACGGTGCTCGACGATCCGGTGGTCAACGCGTTCGCGATGCCGGGCGGATACATCTACATCACGCGCGGCATCCTCGCGCACCTGAACAGCGAGGCGCAGCTCGCGGGCGTGCTCGGGCACGAGATCGGGCACGTGACGGCGCGCCACTCGGCCAAGCACATCACGCAGCAGCAGCTCGCCGGACTCGGCCTCGGGCTCGCGGGCGCGTTCTCGGAGACGTTCGCGCGCTACAGCGGCGCGGCCGAGCAGGCGCTCGGGCTGCTCATGCTGAAGTACGGCCGCGACGACGAGAGCCAGTCGGACGCGCTCGGCATCAAGTACGCGATCGCCGCGGGCTACGACCCGCGCGAGATCCCGGCGACCTACGCGATGCTCAAGCGCATCGGCGAACGCTCGGGCAGCTCGCTGCCGTTCTACCTGAGCACGCACCCGGACCCGGGCGACC
>JBGANH010000147.1:0-11035 GCA_044222365.1 Candidatus Eiseniibacteriota bacterium | reverse complement strand
CACGAGGTAGACGCCCGGTGCGACCGCGCGCCCGTCCTCGTCGCGCCCGTCCCAGCGGATCGCGTGTTCGCCCGCGCCGCGGCGCCCGGACGCGAGCGTGCGCACACGCGCGCCGCGCAGGTCGTACACGGCGAGCGTCGCCTCGCCCTCGGCCGCCAGCGTGAACGCCAGGTTCGCCGCCCCGGCGAACGGGTTCGGGCGCGGCACCGCGAGGCGCGTCGCGGAGACGTGGGGCCCGCCCGGCGCGTCCGTCGTCGCCGAGCGGAAGCGCAGCCGGTAGGTGCCGTCGTTCGAGCCGCCCACGCCGACGCGCCACACGGCGACGGCGTGGTAGCCGGCCGTGGGCACGGTCACCGCGAACGCCTCGTCCACGCCCTGCGGCGCGCCCCACGATGCGCCGAGCGCGTCGGACTTGCCGTACGTCGCGCCGGTCGTGCCGTAGAGCGACAGTCCCCAGTCGATCTGTCCGGCGTCGCTCACGAGCTCGACGACGTACGAGCCGGCGGGCAGGTAGACCTCGTGCAATTTCATGAGCGTGTTCGAATCGAACGTGAACGGGCCGTAGAGCCCGGCGGGCGAGCTCGCGAGCCAGCGCGACTTCACGGCCTCCGCGAGGTAGTACCACGCGCCGGTGGGCGTCGAGAGCTGTCCCACGTCGAACGCGCGGAACGACGTGCGGTTGAAGTTGACGATCGCGAAGTCGGATTCGTACAGGCCCCACGCCGACGTCGCGAGGTTCGCCCCGAAGCCGGTCTTCGCTCCGCGGGCGACTTCGTGCAGACGCAGGTCCACGTCTCCGAACGGGATCGAGACCACCGCGCCCCACCAGCCGTCGCTGCCATTGGCGGCGAACTTCGGCGTCCGCCAGCCGTCGCAGTTGTAGTAGAGCGCTTCGCCCGTCGAGACCGCGTCCCAGCCGCCCGTGCGGTCCGGCGGGTTGGTGCGCAGGAAGCCGCTCTCCATCGCGGCGCCCTTCGGGCCCCACACGTACTGCTCGCCGAACGAGTTGTTGTCCTCGCGGATCTCCTCGAGGCGGTTCGGCATGTCGTACCGCGCGACGAGCGTGTGACGGCCGCCGCGCACGTTGAAGTTGCCCGGATCGTTCAGCCCGCTCGTCGCCCAGCCACCGAACGCGCCCACGCTGAGCCACCAGGTCGCGACCCCGTCGAGGTCGAACTGCGCCTGGAACGCGCCGCCGCCGCCGGCGCTCTCGTTGCGCAGCGCGATGTTGAGCGCGGTGGCCGTCGAGTCGCCGTAGAGCGTGTCGGGCAGCGGCACCGACGACGGCGTGCCGTCGTGGCGCGGGCGCGGCACGAAGGGCGAGTGCCATCCGGCCATCGCGTACGGGATCAGGTCGGGAGGTGTCGTGCCCATCTCGATGCGCAGCGGCAGCGCACTCGAGCCGTCCTTCGGGTCGCGCCAGATCACGACACCGTAGTAGCCGGCCGTGCTCACGTTCACGTCCACGCGCGCGCGCCCGTTCGCGTCGGACGTGCCGACGACGCCGTCGAGCAGCCCGCCCGTCGTGAAGGTGCGGTCGTACCACGCCACGTGGAGCTTGCCCGCGCCGGCCGCGCCGTCCACGACGACGCTCACGGGTCCGAGCTGCGCCGCGCCCACGTACAGCTCGCGCACGATCGCGTACTCGCCCGACGGCATCGTGAAGGCGACGGAATCGTCGAACACGAACGAAGCGCTCGTCACGTGCTTCACGACGAAGGTCGCCGACTGGCCCGTGCGGTTGAGCACGCCGACGTCCCAGCTGCCCGAGCCCACGGTGTTCTTGTTCGCGAGCACGGCGTCGAGGCAGCCCGGCCCGCGGCCCGAGTACCCGCGGCTCGCGCCGAAGCCCGTGTCCGCGCTCGTCGTGGGGAAGTGAAGCCGGCAATCGTAGTCGGTCGTCGCGCCCGAGCCCGCGACCCACGTGAGGTTCCACCAGCTGCCGCTCGGCGCGGACATGCGCTCTCCGGTCGCGTTGTACCAGAACGCGCCTCCGAGGCCGTCCCATGCCGCCGCGGGCGGAGGCGCCACGGCGAGGTAGGCCGTGTTCGCGACGAGATTGAACGGCGACCACACGAACTGGCGGCCGAACAGGTTGTCGTTTTCGTTCGACTCCGCGAGCCGGTGCGTGTGGTCGAGCATGCTGACGAACGCGTGGCGCCCGCCGCGCACGTACACGGGACCTTCGTTGATGCGACCGAAGGGTTCGTTCGCGAGGATCGGCCGCCACGTGTACGAGCGCACGATCGCACCGTCGAGCAGCAGCCCCGCGGTGACGCTGTCCGTGGTCGTCGCGCCGCCGACGTTGCGCGCCGAGAAGTTCCAGTACGTGTTCGTGGCGAAACCCGGCAGGCTCGCCGTGGGCAGTGGCACGCTGTTCAGCCCCGCGTCGTTCGCGCCGCGCGCGACCGTGACGTCGGCCCAGCCGATCCCGAGCGACGACGTGAGCTGTGCCGGGTCGGGATTGCCGACGATCACGGAGCCCGAGCTGCGCACCGGCCCTTCGTTGCCCTCGTGGTCGATCGCCGCGACGTTGACGTAGTACGTGCCGCTCGAGGGGAGCGTGTAGTGGTCGGAAAGCGAGTCGCCCTCCTGCCACCAGTGGTAGATCGTGCCCGCCCCACCCGGCGCGACGGGCGTGGTCGAGATGCCGATGTGGTAGGTGTCCACGCCCGCGTCGAGGTCCGAGGCCGCGATCCAGTTGAAGAAGATCGTGCGGTCCGGGCTCGGGAAGCCGAACGAGCGTCCGCCCGTGAGCGCGATCACGCCCGGCTGCGTCGGCGGAGTGACGTCGGACGACGGGAAGCCCGCCATGCGCATGCACCAGTACAGCGAGCGGCGGTCGGCGGGGAAGCGCGCCCGATAGCGGTCGATGAACTGCTGCGTCGTGACCGGATTGTCCCAGTCCGCCACCTGCAGCATGCGCACGAACGGCACCTGTGTGAGGTCCTGGAAGTCCCCCGCGCCGAACGTGATCTCGTCGGGATCGGCGGGGTCGGTCATGTCGCGGATGAGCGCCTGCAGGTGCCCCTCCGTGCGCAGCGGGTCGCCGTAGCCGCCGGTCGCGTCACACGTCGCCACGCCCTCGGCGTCGTAAATGTAGACCGCGTACAGCGAGTACAGGTCCGTCACGTACTCGGCGATCGCGTTCGCGATGCCCTCGTTCCAGGCGTCGTGATCGGTCTCGGTGCACCAGCGGCAGTGCCCACAGGCCCACGGCGTGGGCACCGGCGCGGGGACGCCGTCACACAGGCCGTTGCAGTAGTCGGGCATGAGCATGCTGCCGTACTGGGAGATGAAGAAGTGCCCGTACTCGTGGATCGCCGTCGGCGCGTGCCACGCGCGATCACGGCCCAGATGGATCGCGTTCTCGACGCTGCTGTACCACGAGCCGCTTCCGAAGACGTCGTCGAAGGGCTCGGGCCAGATCACGCTCACGTGGCCCATGTTCCAGCCCTGGTCGGCGAACCAGCGGCGCGTGCGCATGAGGTTCGTGAGGATGTCGTGGCTCTGCATGGTGCGTTCGTCGGTGGCGGAGAACTCCCCGAAGTTCGCGCTCGTGCCGACGTTGTTCCTCGTGCCGGTCATCTCGGAGTACACGAACAGGCCGGACGGCGTGCGGAGCGTGAAGTGCGAGTTCTGGACGACGAATTCGAGCGTGATGTCGGGATCGGTGTCGAAGGGGTTGATCGGCACCCAGTGCCACGTGACGTCGAAGTTGCCGTTCGGGTCCGTCTCGGTGGACAGCAGGTAGGTGAGGAACGGGTAGTCGTTGTCGTAGATCTTCACCGTCACGCCCTCGACGGGAAGTTCCACCGAGCCGCCGGTCGCCGTCGGCCGGTCGTACTTGAGCGAGCCGTACACGCGAATGTCGCGCTCGCCTGGGATCGTGATGGAGGGGGACGCCACCGCCGGACGCGTGCGCACGGTCATCGCGAGTTCTTCCGCCGTCGGCTCGGGCAGTGGCGCGAAACCCGGCGCGGCGCGCCGCTGCTTGGCCGCGCGCGGGTGACGGGCGGTTTCGAGTTCGGCCGGATCGAGGAGCCAGCGTCCGTCTGCGCTCGTCGCACGTGTAGTCGAGCTGCACGAGGCCGGCGGACGGACCGGCGTCGGCCTCGAACGGCAGCCGCAGCGTCGTGCCCTCGACCAGCGGCTGCGCGGCGGAGCGCTGCGCGAGGCGCGCGCGGCCGCGAGACTGGCTCAGGCCGCGCGCGTCGAACACGGTGGTCTTCAGGGCCCGCACATAGATCGTGGCGCGCAAACCGGCGCCGTCGCGTTCGACCGTGTCGAGCACGCGGAACTGGACGGGAATCTCGTGCACCGTCGCGTGCGCGGCGCGCACGGGCAGGAGAGCGAGCAGGGTGAGCGCGAGCAGGGCCAGTCGTCGTCGCATGGTCGTCGTCTCCCGCGCGCTCAGCGCAGGTCTTCGCGGGACGGTGCGGGACGTTCGACCGGTTCGCTCACGGCGCGCGGCGCGGTCATTTCGGCGATCGCGGCGTCGAGCTGCGCGGCGAGCGCGCTCTTGCCGGCGGCGCGTGCATGCGTCGCCTGCACGCGGAGCAGTTCGACCTCGGAGTCCTGCTTCACCTTCTCGATGCGACGCTGCACCGCGAGCGCGGCCATCGGGTCGGCGATGCGCGCGAGTTCGGCCTGCAACGCGGCGACCTGAGCGTCCTCGCGGTCGAGCACGTCGAACAGGTCCGCGAGCAGCGGCGTCGCCGCGGGCCGCAGCCGCGCGGCCGCCTTCGGGATCGGCAGCGCCTCGAGCGCGCGGACGGCCTCGTTGTCGCCGAGCGGCGCCTGGGTGGGAGCCCCGGTCAGGGCGGGGAGGGCCGGACCGGATTCGGCGGCGACGGCCGTCGCGACCGCCACGACGGCGGAAAGACAGGCGGCGAGGGCGAGACAGACGAGCGAACGGGCGCAGGGGCGCATGACGGGACTCCCGATGCGGGGGATCGAGGCGTCCGGAACGGGCCGGACCGGTGGCTTCGGGAAGGAGTCCGGGATGCGCCCGACGTCACAGGAAAAATCGGTCCCCCCGCATGGCGAACGACAGCGCCTCGCGCGCTCCACGGCGAGAGGCCCGTCCCGGCCGCGCTAGGCCCTCGTGGTCTCCGCCAGCCTCGCGACTGCCGCCCGCAGCCTCGCGTGGCCGTCGAACGCCCGCACGAAGTCGGTCTCGCGCACGCCGCCCTTGGCGCGCGCGACCGCGGCCAGCGCGCGCCTCTCGCTCGTGCTCCAGCGCGACACGCCGGGCAGCAGCAGCACGAGCGGCGCCCAGCGCTCGAACGCCTGGCGTTCACCGGCGCTCCAGCCGGACGCGGGCCCGGCGCCGAGCAGCTTCGCCGCCTCGCGCGTGCAGGCGGCGGCGCCCCGCTCGCCGTCACCGCCGAAGCGCTTCGCGAGCAGGTCGGTGACCGCGAGTCCCACGTTGGCGAGCGGCAGAAGACCGATCACGTCGTCGCGCTTCACGCCCTCGTGCCAGTACACGTTCGACTCGCCGAGCGTCATGAGCGTGGCGCGGCTGGAGCGATGAGCGGGATCGCGCTTCATGCGCGCTTCCTCGCGACGCACCAGCGCGCGCGCGGCGCGGTCGCGCGGCGCGAAGCCGAGCTTGCGGTAGAACCACCACGCGCCGCTCGCGAGGCCTTCTTCGTTTCCGGCGCCGCCGAGCTGGTAGGGGTAGACCGTGAAGCTGTCCACGCCGAAGAGCGCCTTCGTCATCGCCAGCACCCGGCCGTACACCGCGCCCGCCTCGCCGCCGCGGTACGTCTCGAACACGTTGTACGCGATCTCGGCCGAGCCGAAGAGCGCGCTCGTGAGCACGTAGCCGGTGGGCACGCCGTTCTTGAGCGTGAGCATGCCGTACACGCTCTCGAGCAACAGCCGCCGCGACGGGAGCGCGCCGACGCACGCGAACTGCAGGCCCTCGCCGCAGTCCACCATGCGCACGTCGTTCGGATCGCCGTACGCGAACACGTCGAGATCGCGGCTGCGCGTGACCATCGCTTCCATGCACATCGCGAGCACGCGCTCGCCGTCGCGGCGCGACAGCGGCGTGATCGCGACGGGAGGACGCGACAGTTCCGCGCGCAGGTCGGGGCGGCCCTTGCGGAGCGGACCGCGCTGGAACGTGACGGGCGCGTTCGGCCAGCGCGCGTTCGTGCGTGAGGGGCCGCCGGGGCCCCATGCCAGCGTCATGGCCGCGTCCACGCCGTCGTGCAGCTTTTCGAACAGCTGCGGATCGCGCACGCGCGCCGCGAGGCGCGCCGTGACGAACGCGGCGTCGCCGGTCTTCGGCCCGCGCATGCGGTCGAGCCAGCCGCGCAGGCCGAGATCGTATTCGTCCATGCCGGGCGTCTCGCCGTGCGCGGCGAGCAGCGGCAGCAGCTCCTCGAGGCGCGACGTGTCGTCCATGCGCGGCCAGTCGTACCTGAGCCGTTCGGGAAAGCGCGTCGCGAGCCGCAGCGCGGTCGCGGCGAAGAAGCGGAAGCGCGTGTCCGTGCCCGCGATGCCGCTGTCCTCGAGTCTGGCGCGCAGCGCGAGCAGGTCGGCGCGTTTCGCGAAACCGCGCAGCAGGCGTTCGACGAGCGCGAGCGTGCGCTCGTCGTCGGGATAGGCGCGCGTGTACACGAGCGCCTCGTGGAAGCGCGACAGCTCGCGCGCGCTCGTGAACCGCGAGCGGCCGAGCGCGGCGAAGAGCCGGCGCTTTTCGCGCGCCGCCTCGGGTCCGAACGTGAAACGCAGCTTCTCGATCCGGGTGAGCGGCGCGGCGGGCATGGCGGCCTCAGCTCTTCTGCGGTACGGGGTCCGCGGACGAGCCGTCCTGCGGCGCCTCGACGGGAATCCAGCCGTCGTCGGGCACGAGCATGTCGGCTTCGCCCGTGATGCGGTGGATGCGGACGGGCACGATGTTCCCGTCCACGGTCATGTGGTCGTAGCGGTAGGGGGTCGGCCACACGTACGCAGCGAACATGCCGAGCAGCGCGCACACGATCGTGAAGCGGACGAGGTAGGCGACGCGCGGACTCACTTCACCCACCGGTCGAGCCAGTCGCCCATGCGGTCGAGCCAGTCGGCGCGGTGGCGCGGCTCGCGCAAGCCGTGCGGCTCGCGCGGGTAGTGCACGAACTCGGTCGGCACGCCGAGCGCCTTGAGCGACTGGTACGTGACCTGCGCCTGCGGGAACGGGATCCGCTGGTCGGCCTCGCCGTTGAGGATGAGCGTCGGCGTCTTCACGTTCTGGATGTACGCGAGTGGACTCGACGCACGCCATTCGTCGTAGGTCTTCCACGGCTCGCCGCCGAACTCGTACGCGCGATAGCGGTGCGTGTCGCTCTGTCCCCAGAGCGCCGCGAGGTCGGTCGCGCCGGCGCTCACGATCGCGGCGTCGAAGCGCTGCGTCTGCGTGATCGCCCACGCCGTCAGGTAGCCGCCGTACGAGTGCCCCATGCTCGCGAGCCGCTCGCCGTCCGCGAGCTTCCACTTCACGAGGCTGTCGAGGCCCGTGCTCACGTCACGCCAGTCCTGCCCGCCCCAGTCGGCGCGCTCGCGCACCATGAACTTCGTGCCGTAGCCGCCGCTCGAACGGAAGTTCGGCAGGAACACCTGGTAGCCGCGCGCGGCGAAATACTGCGCGTAGGGCTGGAAGCCGATGCCGTAACGCGTCGAGTACGGCCCGCCGTGCAGCAGCACGAGCGTCTTCATGGGGACGTGCTCCCACGCCGTCACGGGCCGCACGAGCAGCCCTTCGACCTCGACGCTGTCCGTGCTCGTCCAGCGCACGACGCGCGTTTCGGCGAGCGAGAGTTTCGAGATCGCCGCATTCAGCGACGTGACCGGGCGGCCCGGCAGGCCCGGATGATCGGCGACCCAGACCTCGGGCGCGGCCTCGCTGCTCGACTGCACCCACGCGACGCGCGCGCGCGCGGCGGTCATGGGTGTCGCTTCGCCCCGGCGGTCGGCGCCGAGCGTCACCGCGCCGCCCGCGACGGGGACGGCGGCGACGACCGACGAGGTGCGGATCGCGGCGTGGAAGAACAGCGTGTCCGACGCCGCGCTGAAGACGGGCGCGTACGCGTCCTCGTCGAACTTCGCCGTCAGGTTGCGCGGCGCGCCCGCGGCGGGTGTCGCCGGCGCGGCGAGCGCGACCCACAGGTCGGCCTTCTCGACGTACTTCGTCCGATCGGCCGAAGCGGCCCAGGCGACGTAGCGGCCGTCGGGCGACCACACGACGTGGTTGCCCACGAGCACGCCGAGCGCGCGCAGGTAGCCGTTCGACACGTTCACGATCGCGAGGTCGGACTGGTTGCCGTCGTCGGGACGCCCGGTCGGATTCGTGATCACCGCGATCGAGCGGGAGTCCGGCGACCAGCGCGGGTTCGAGACGTGGTAGGCGCCGGTCGTGAGGCGCTTCTGCTTGCCGGTCGCGACGTCCACGACCCACAGGTGATTGAACTGCAGCTGCTCGTCTTCGACGACGTGGTCCCACTTCTTCTTCCGCCACTCGCGCACCTGCTTGCCCAGCGTGTCGAGCATGGTGAACGCGATCGTGCGGCCGTCGGGCGACCAGGCGATCTCGCCGACGGACTCGGGGTAGTGCCCGAACGCGAAGGGCTCGCCGCCCTCGAGCGGGAGGAACCAGATCGCGGGCTTCACGTCGTCGCCCGTGCCGCGCGCGGACAGGAACGCGATCGTGTCGCCGCCGGCGGAGAACTGCGGCGCGTAGTCGTTCTTCGCGAAGCGCGTCAGCTGGCGCGCGCGGTTCGTGCGGGCGTCCCACAGCCACACGTCCTGCTGCGTCGTGTTCTCCGCGGTGTCGGGCTGCGACACGACGAACGCGAGCCGGGTGCCGTCCGCCGACCAGGCGAGATTCGGGTAGGAGCGCAGCGTGAGCACGTGCTCGAGCGTGAACGAAGCGGCGCGTGCGCTCGCCGGGGCGAACGCGACGGCCAGCGCGGCCAGGAAGACGAGCGAAGGTCGGCGCATCGGGGACTCCGGAGTGATGTCGCGAAGGGCGCGGATCGCGCGCGACAGTACCTGCGGACCGCCGATGCGAAAAGCCGGACGGCGCGCCCCCCGTGCCGCGGGGCGCGCCGTCCGGTGTGCGTCGCGGAAGGATCAGTACGCGGTCACGAACGTGAACGCGAGCCGCGCCGCCTCCGACTGCGTGTCCCAGCCGGCCTCCGCCTGCAGGCGCACGTTGCGCTGCAGCATGCGGCCGGCGCCGGCCGAGATCGTCTCGTAGCGCGTCACACCCGCGGGCCCACCCATGCGCGGGTTCAGCAGCGGCTGGTCGCACTGGATGCGGTTCCACAGGCCGAAGCCGTACCAGCGGCTCTCGGACGGCGCCCAGAGCGCTTCGAGGAATCCGCCACGCGTGGTCGCTTCGGTGTCGGCGAGCAGGAAGTTCGCGTGGCGGTCCGTGCGCTGCAGGAACTGGCCGTTCAGCTCGAGCGCGCCGTGCGACAGCGTCGCGTCCGCGCCGATCATGCGCACGTCCGAGCGCACGACGCCGTCGCCCGCTTCGCCGTCCTCCCAGCCGCCGAACGCCATGCCGCCGACGCGCATGCCGAGCGCGGGCTCGAACGACACGCGCCCGAGCACGTTCTTGGGCGCGTCGGTGTCGAAGCGCTCGCCGTCGTCCGCCTCGCGCTTGCCGGTGCCGTTCACGACCGCGGCGGCGAACTCGAAGCGGCTCGGCGACCACGTCGCGAGCACGCCGCGATCGTAGGTGAGGTCGGCGCGCGAGGCGCCGACGCGCGCGCGGTAGATCACGTAGTCCTCGAGCTCGAGCCGCAGTTCGCGCTTGAAGAGCGGATCCGACACCTGGAACTGGCCGACCGCCACGTCGAAGGGTTTGCCGCCGAGGTCGTTCCACTGCACGAACGCGTCCTCGATCCCCATCTCGCCGTGCTCGAAGAAATAGAAGTAGAAGTAGTAGGAGAGGTCCTTCGAGAGCGGTGCGCTCGAGATCACCTTGAGCGCGTACGGCGTCTGGAAGTCGGTGACGGGCGCATACCCGTCGCCGCCCTGCCACGTGACGTTCGACTCGAGCCGGATCGAGAGCGGCAGCGACCGCCCGAGCACGAGCAGGTCGTCGCTCGTGCCGATCGTGTCGGCGGGCGCTTCGCCGTGGCGGCGGAAACCGTTCGAGGCGAACGCTTCGCCCGCCTCGGTCAGGCGTGGGAAGGGGTTGTGGCAGCGTCGGCAGCTCCCGCCGTAGCGCTGCGCGAACAGCGGCAGCGCCTGCACGGCGGACGCGAAGGTGAGCACGGCGCCGAGCAGCATCAGCGTGGCGAAGAAGGCGCGGGTAAGGCGCATCGGGAAGCTCCGTCGGAACGTGGGGCGGCACGGGCCGCCGGGCGTCCCGGCGCGTTCCCGTGTTCGAACGCGGGAAGCTAGCCGAGGGGCCGCGGGGGCGACAAGCGGGCCGCTTCGGCTATCGTGCGCCGCCATGACGAAGGTTCAGTCCGACGATCCGGCGGCGCTCCGGCGCGTGCTCCTGCCCACCGAACACGGGGGGTGGGCGTTCCTCGGCGAACCGATCGTGCTCGGGCTGCTGCTCGCGCCCTCCGGAGCGGGTGCGCTCGTCGCGGTCGCGACCGTCGCGGCGTTCTTCGCGCGCCAGCCGCTCAAGCTGTTCGGCGCCGACCGGAAGCGCGGCAAGGTCTATCCGCGCACGATCGTCGCCGAGCGTGCGTTCGCCGCGTGCGCGCTGGCCGGCGCTGCCGCGCTCGCCGGCGCGCTCGCACTCGCGCTCGGGCCGGTGATGCTCGCGGTCGCGGCGGCCGCGCCGGTGGCCGCGATCGCCGTGACCTACGACTTGTCGCGCCGCTCGCGCGACCTGGGCGCGGAACTCGCCGGAGCGTTCGCGATGGGAGCGGC
Source organism: Candidatus Eiseniibacteriota bacterium (assembly GCA_044222365.1). Lineage (GTDB taxonomy): Bacteria > Eisenbacteria > RBG-16-71-46 > RBG-16-71-46 > RBG-16-71-46 > CAIXRL01. The sequence continues at coordinate 148 of JBGANH010000147.1, read as the reverse complement.
GGCCAGCGCGATCGCGTTCGCCGCCGGCTGGGATCGTGCGGAGGCGTTCGGGCTCTGGGGCGTGCTCGCGGTGGGTGCGGTGGGCACGTTTTCGTTCGTGCGCGCGCTTTTGCGGCTCGAGCGCGGCGAGCCGTGGAGCGCGCCCGCC
>JBGANH010000146.1:0-11055 GCA_044222365.1 Candidatus Eiseniibacteriota bacterium | reverse complement strand
GAGCACGAGCGCGCAAAGTCCGAGCGCGGCGAGCGATGCGAGGACGGCGGTCCGCGGCGACTCGCGCCAGGGATCGAAAAGCCAGACGACCGCCGCGCCCGGGGGCACGGCGGTCGCGGATGCTGCGTGGGCGACGACGAACGTCACGCCTTGCCGGCCGCGACCGGCGTCGCGGTGCGCGGTGCGGCGGATTTCCACGTGAGCAGCAGCTCGCGCGCCGCGCGCCCCTCGTCGAGCCGGCTCACCGGCGTGGAGTGCGGCGCGGTCTTGAGCAGGTCCGGCGATTCCGCCGCCTCGGCCGCGATCTTCTCCATCGCCTCCGCGAAGTGCACCAGCCGGTCCAGCGTCTCGGTCTCGGTGGGCTCGATCATGAGCGCCTCCTCGACGATCAGCGGGAAATACACAGTCGGCGCGTGCACACCGAAGTCGAGCAGGCGCTTCGCGACGTCGAGCGTCTTGACCCCGTGCTTCTTCAGCCCGCGGCCCGAGAGCACGAACTCGTGCATGCAGTGCTGCGGATTCGGCAGGTCGTACGACTTCGCCAGACGCGCCTTGAGCCAGTTCGCGTTGAGGATCGCCGAGCGGCTCATCTCGCGCAGGCCCTCGGGCCCGAGCGTCGCGATGTACGCCAGCGCGCGGACGAGGATGCCGAAGTTGCCGTTGAACGAGTGCACGCGTCCGATCGACTGCGGCCGATCGTTCACCAGTCGCAGCCGTCCATCCTTCTCCACCACCACCGGCGTCGGCAGGAAGGGCACGAGGTGCGCCGCGACCGCGACAGGCCCGCCACCGGGACCACCACCACCGTGCGGCGTCGAGAACGTCTTGTGCACGTTGATGTGCATGACGTCGAAGCCGAGGTCGCCGGGCCGCACGAGGCCGACGAGGGCGTTCAGGTTGGCGCCGTCCATGTAGCACTGCGCGCCCACCGCGTGCGCCATCGCCGTGACCTCCTTGATGTGCTTCTCGAACAGGCCGAGCGTGTTCGGCACCGTGAACATGATCGCCGCGGTGCGATCGTCGAGCGCCGCGCGCAGCTTCTCGAGGTCCACGGAGGCGTCCGCGGTCGAGGGCACCGTCACCGTCTCCCAACCCATCAGGTTCACGCTGGCCGGGTTGGTGCCGTGCGCCGAGTCGGGGACGATCACGCGCGTACGCTTTTCACCCTCGCCGCGCGAACGATGGTACGCACGGATGAGCATGAGGCCCGTCATCTCACCGTGCGCACCCGCGACCGGCTGCGTGGTGACGCCGGCGAAGCCCGTCACCTCGGCGAGCGCGCGCTGCAGCTCGTGCAGCACGCGAATCGAGCCCTGGTTCGCGTCGTCACCGGCGAGCGGATGCGCGAGCGCGAAACCGGCGAGCGAGGCGATCTCGTCGTTGATTTTCGGGTTGTGCTTCATCGTGCACGAGCCGAGCGGGTAGAGCCCCTTGTCGATGTGGTGGTTCAGGCTCGACAGCTCGATGAAGTGGCGCACGACCTCCGGCTCGGAGACCTGCGGCAGCTCCAGCTTCGCGCGCAGCGCCGCGCCGGGCAGCAGCTCGGCGAGCGGCTTCACCGGCACGTCGCACTTCGGCAGGCGCGGACCACGATGTCCCTCGCCTCCGTGCTCGTTCAGCAACCGGCGGTTCAGGTTCATCGCACACCTCCCGCGCTCGCGAGCACGCCCGCCCAGCGCTCGATGTCCTCGGCGGTCACCTTCTCGGTGGCCGTGACGAGCAGCAGGCGCTTCCACTCCGGCCGGAACTGGCCCAGGTCGACGCCGGGCAGCACGCCAGCCGCGAGCCCCTTCGCGCACACCACCGAAGCGTCCACCGGACACTCCAGCACGAACTCGCGGAAGAACGCGCCCTCGTGCGCGCGGCGGTAGCCGGCGATCGCCGTGGCGCGCTCGCACGCGTGGTGCGCCTTGCGCACGCAGAGCTCTGCCACTTCCCGCAGCCCTTCGCGCCCGAGCAGCGCGAGATAGATCGTCGCGCGGGTCGCGATCAGGCCCTGGTTGGTGCAGATGTTCGACGTCGCCTTCTCTCGGCGGATGTGCTGCTCCCGCGTCTGCAGCGTGAGCACGAAGCCCGGGCGGCCCTGCGTGTCCGCGGTGCGCGCCGCGATGCGGCCGGGCATGCGCCGGAGCAGCGCGCTCTTGCACGCGAAGAAACCGAGCAGCGGGCCGCCGAACGAAGGCGGATTGCCGAGGCTCTGCGCCTCGCCGACCACGATGTCCGCACCCGGGTCGGCGTCGTTCGCCGCGCCGGGCGGATCGAGGAGCGCCAGCGACACGGGATCGCAGACCGCGATCGCGAGCGCACCGGCCCCGTGCGCGAGCTTGTGGATCGTGCGAGCGCCTTCGAGCAGGCCGAAGAAGTTCGGGTGCTGGTAGATCACCGCGGCGACGTCCGGCCCGAGCGCGGCCTGAAGGTCCTCGGCCGCCGCCTGCCCGCCCTTGTCGGCCACGAGCGTGAGGCCCTTGCCGTCGAGGTACGTGTTCAGGACCGCGAGGTAGTTCGGGTGCAGGGCACCCGCGACGACGACGCGCGTGCGACCCGTCTGCGAACGTGCCAGCAGCGCGGCCTCCGCCGTTGCGGTGGCGCCGTCGTACATCGAGGCGTTCGCGACGTCGCAGCCGGTGAGCTCGGCGATCATGCTCTGGAACTCGAAGATCACCGTGAGCGTGCCCTGCGCCACCTCGGGCTGGTACGGCGTGTACGCCGTCGCGAATTCCGAGCGGCCCGCGATCGCGTTGACCGCGGCGGGCACGTAGTGGTCGTAGAGGCCGCCACCGACGAACGACACGATGCGGTCCGCGGCGTTCGATGCCGCCCACTCCCCCATCATTCGCCGAAGTTCGAGCTCCGAGAGGGGCCCGAGGGTCTGCAGCAGGCGCTGCAGGCGCGAATCGGCGGGAATCGCGCCGAGGAGATCCTCGAACGTCGAAACGCCGATGTCGCGCAGCATCCGCTGTTCTTCGTCGCGGGACAGCCCGACGTAGCCCATGTCTCAGTGACCTTCCTCGGCGAGCTTCTCGTAGTCGACGTTCGAGAGCAGCTTGCCCAGCTCGGACGCGTCGGCCGCCTTGATCTTGACGAGCCAGCCCTCGCCGAACGGCGACTGGTTCACGAGCGCGGGATTGTCCACGATCGCGGTGTTCACCTCGGCCACCTCGCCGCCGATGGGCGCGTACAGGTCGCTGACGGTCTTCACGGCCTCGACGACGCCGAAGGACTTCCCGGCCTCCAGCTTGCGCCCGACCTCGGGCAGCTCGACGAACACGACGTCGCCCAGCTGTTCGGTCGCATAGCTCGTGATGCCGACGGTCACGAGACCGCCTTCTTCACGCGCCCACTCGTGCTCCTGCGTGTAACGGACATCGTCCGGATAAGCCACGTTCAGCCTCCTTGCGACTCAGGATCGGTGCGAACCGCGCGTGAAGAAGGGCCGCGCGGTGACCCGCGCCGCCAACCGTGTCGAACCAGCGTCGATTTCGAGCGACGTGCCGATCGGCGCGAGCGCCGCTTCCACGTAGCCCATGCCGATGGGGCGCTCGAGCGTGGGCGCGAACGTGCCGCTCGTCACCACACCCACCTCGCGGCCCTGCGAAAAGATCTTCATTCCGTGCCGCGGAACGCGCCGGCCGTCGAGATCGAACCCGACGAGCTTGCGCTTCAGCCCCTCCTCCTTCTGCTTCACGAGCACGTCGCGGCCGTTGAAGTCGCCCTTCTTGAGCTTGACCGTCCAGCCGAGGCCCGCTTCCAGCGGCGTCGTCGTGTCGTCGATGTCGTTTCCGTAGAGCATGTAAGCCATTTCGAGCCGCAGCGTGTCGCGCGCGCCCAGCCCGATCAGCTCGAGACCCACGCCCTTGCCCGCCTCCACGAGGCCGAGCCACACGCGCTCGGCGTGCTCGGGGGCGAAGTACAGCTCGAATCCGTCCTCGCCCGTGTAGCCCGTGCGCGCGATGGTCGCCGGCACGCCGAACAACTCGCCCGTCGTGAAGCGGTAGTACCCCAGGTCCAGCGCCGCGGCGGGCACGTGCCCCGAGACCACCTGGGCGGCCTTCGGGCCCTGCACCGCGAGCAGCGCCGTCTCGTCGGACTGGTTCACGAGCGAGACGCCGGATGCCGGTTTCATCGACTCCATCCACGCGAAGTCCTTCGCCATGTTGGAGGCGTTCACGACGACCATGAAGTGATCGTCGTAACGGTAGACGAGCAGGTCGTCCACGATGCCGCCATCGGGCCGGCACATCGGCGAGTACATCGCCTGACCGACCGCCATCGCGGACACGTCGTTCGTGACGAGGCGGTTGAGGAAGTCGATCGCGCCGGGACCGCGCACGTCGAACTCGCCCATGTGGGTGATATCGAAAAGGCCGGCGGAGGTCCGCACGGCCGTGTGTTCGCGCACGTCGCCCGTGTAGCGCACGGGCATCTCGTATCCGGCGAAGTCGACGAGCTTCGCTCCGGCAGCGCGATGGAACTCGTAGAACGGCGTACGCCGCGGCGTGGTGGCAGAGGTCACGATCGGCTCCTTGGTGAATGGCGACGGGCCAAAGTAGCGGCCGTCGCGACGCACGGTCAAGGCGCCGGGCACCAACGCCGAGGGCCGGCGCGCGAGCGCCGGCCCCCGGTTCAACCACGATCCGAGGGCCGGCGCGCGAGCGCCGGCCCTCGGAGATTCAGCGATTGCACCCGATCAGCGGATCACGCTGACCTTCGTGCTCGCGACACTACGGCCCTGCGACAGGCGCACCGCGTAGATGCCGATCGGCAGGCGCGACGTCTCGGACTCGAGCGACAGCGTGTGGCGGCCGACGCCGGACACCTGGCGCGACACCACGCGACGGCCCGCGAGATCGATCACGTCGAGCTGCGCCGGGGCGTTCGTCGGCAGCGAGAAGCTGACCGAGAAGCCGCGCGACGCGGGGCTCGGGAACGCGTTGTGGAGCGCGAACTCGGCCGACACCGGGACCGACAGGAACGGCGTCTGGCCGGCGAACTGCTCGGCACCACCGACCGTCAGGCCCAGCTTGTACGAGTAGCTCGAGCCCGCCGTGACGTTCGCGTCGTCGAAGTTCACGTAGCCCTCGCCGTCCGGCAGGACCGACGCGACCGGCGACCACGACGTGCCGTCCGTGCTTCGGTACACGTTCACCACGCTGCGCGAGTCGACCAGCCAGCTCAGGCTGACACGGCCGGGCTCGGCGACCGAGCGGGCGAGCGACGCCAGCGTCGGCGTGCTCACGTTCGCGACCGTCACGTCGAAGCAGCAGCTCTTCACCATCGCGCCGCAGATGTCCGTGGTCACGCACACGTGCACGACCTGGCCGTCCGGAGCGCTCTCGGGGACCGAGATCGCCACGGGCACGACGCCCGAACCGAGCGCGCTAGCGCCGACGGTGCCGGTCGCCGGGTAACCGGCCCACGGCTGGTCGACCGTGACGGTGTAGTTGTACGTATTGCCGAACATCACGTTGTTGTTGTTGACCGTGACGCCCGTGTTGTACGTCGAGCCCGCATTCACGACCTGCGCGCCGGGGCAGTCGCTCAGCGAGTACGTCGTGTTGATGCGCGCGGCGAACACGTCCGAGTCACCCAGACGGCCATCGGCCCACGCGAGGCCGATGTAGTCGCCACCCGACATGCCGTTGTAGTCGCCTTCGTTCGGGGCGATGTTGCTCACGACCTGCGTCCAGTTCGGCGTCGGGGCCGTCGTCGCCACCTGGTTGGCCGCCCACGTCGAGCCCGCGTCGAGCGAGCGCGAAACGTAGATGTTCGAGCCACCGAAGCAGGTCGCCGGCGTGTCGCGCCAGTCGAACCACATCGCGTACGGGACACCGTCGGTACCGACCGCCACCTCGGGCAGCCAGTTGTCGTACAGCGCGGCGTCGTCGTTCACGCGGTACGGCCCGGTCCAACCCGTGTAGCCGGTCGCCGACGTGAAGATGGTCACGTCACGCGTGTCGCGGCCGAGGTCGCTCGGGCGCGCCACGTGCGTCGTGGTGCGGATGCGGTAGCCGCCCGTGCTCGTCGAGGGCGTCATACGCAGGTAGTAGGTGTTGGTGGTCGGCGCCGTCCAGACGATCAGCGCGTGCACATTGACCGACGAGGACGAGCTGCCGTCCGAGCTCATCGCCAGGCGCGACAGCACGGTCGTGTCGTTCGGGCAGAAGAGGCGCAGCGTGTACTTGAACGTCGACGTGCGCACCGAGTCCACGAAGAACATGTACGTGGTGCCCTGCACGGCGTTGAACTTGAAGTTGTCGTTGTCCGTCGTCGAGCTGATCGTGCCACGGAGGTTCTGGCCGGGCGTGAACAGCGTCGCGTTGGCGAAGTTGCCGTTGTTCTCCACCTCGGGGCGGTAGTTCGGGTTCGTCAGCGCCGAGAACGTGTCGAGGTAGAAGTTCACGGAGTTCTGGTTCGCGATGTACACCCGGCCACGGTTGCAGCCCGTGCTGCGATCCACGTAGATCGCCGGGAAGTTGATCGCGCGGCCACGGTTGAAGCCCGGGGCGCCCATGAAGTAGTTGTCCATCGTCGTGCCCGCGACGATCGTCGGCGGGAACGAGGTGCCGAAGTTGGTCGACCGCGTCAGCTTGATCGAATCGGCGTCGACGGCGCCGTACGAGGTGTACGTGACGTAGACCTCGCCGTTCGGCCCGACGGCCGGGCGCGAGCCGGAGCAGTAGCCCATCTCCCAGCTGCCGGAAATCTGGACAGGCGTCTGGAACGTGGCGCCACCGTCGGTGGAGCGCGAGAACCAGATGTCGTCGCCCGTCGTCGTGAAGCGCGTGTACGTGACGTACACGTTGCCCGTCAGCGAATCGACGGCCATCCACTCCTTGTCGAACGCGTAGCTCGTGTTCGAGCCCACCGCAACCTGCGCGGTGCCGTCCGTGACCCACGACGAACCGCTGAAGTGGCCGCGCACGACGGCGACACCGTTCTGCGAACCCGTGTTGCCCGTCAGGCCGCAGTAGTAGAACTCGCCCGTCTTCTCGTTGACGCCCACGACCGGGTCCGACGACCAGTTCGTGATCGTGCCCGAGAGCGGCGGAGTGCCCATGTCGGTCCAGGTGGTGCCACCGTTCACCGTGATGCCCCAGCCCTGGACGTTGTACGGGGTGCCCGTGTTGAAGCCCTGGCCGTCGTTCCACGAGCACAGACCGTAATCGCCGAGGAACACGATGCTCTGCTCGGCCTGGCCGGCACCCGCACCGTCCCCGGTCTTGTTGTTGGCCATGACGTTCAGGGGAGCGGCGTTGATCTGCGAGAATCCCGGAGGAAGCGCGAAGCCTGCGCGGAGGTTCGCGGGCAGCTGATCGATGTCGGCGGGAATCTGCTCGACGTGCTGGCCCTTCTTGTGGTGCTTCTTCGCTTCGCGGGCGCGCTCGGCGGCCTCACGAAGTTCGCGGCGACGCTCTTTCGCTTCTTCCCGAAGCAGCTGAATCCGGTCCAGCATACGGATCTGGCTGCCGGCGAGCATGTCGCCATCGAGTTGCGCGTACGCAACGGTGGGACGGCCTACGATGGCCGTCAATGCCGCGACAGCGAGCACGAATGCCGCGCCGAGGCAGAACCGCGTGCGTGTCCTGGAACGCATGCGAACCTCCCGGAAGTGTGTTGTTAACCCGAGTTGTCGAACACCTGACGATGAATGTAGCCCATCGCACAGTCCCTCCGCAGCACCGGAAATCGCAATTTCGAAGGGTCCGCCAGCAAAAAGGCGCGCCAGTGTCGGCGCGCCTTCCAATTCCTCCGTCCGGGTTCAGCAGGTCGGGGCGGTTTTGAGCACTCCCAAACCTCGACCGATCTCCGTGAACGCCTCCACCGCGCGGTCGACCTGCTCTGTCGTGTGGGCGGCCGAGAGCTGGACGCGGATCCGGGCCTTCCCCTTTGCGACGACCGGGTAGGAGAAGCCGATCACGTAGATTCCCCGATCGAGCAGCCGGGAGGCCATCTCGTGAGCGAGGCGCTCCTCGTAGAGCATGATGGGGACGATCGGGTGAATCCCCGGCTTGATCTCGAAGCCGGCCGCAGTCATCCGCTCCCGGAATCGCTTCGTGTTGGCCTCGAGCCGGTCGCGCAGTTCCGTCGTCTCGGACAGCAGGTCCAGCACCGCGAGGCTGCCGCCCAGGACGGCCGGCGGCAGGGCGTTCGAGAACAGGTAGGGCCGCGAACGCTGCCGCAGCATCTCGATCACCTCGCGCCGCCCGCTGGTGAATCCGCCCAGCGCCCCGCCGAGCGCCTTGCCGAGCGTGCCGGTGATGATGTCCACGCGGCCACGCACGTCGTGAAGTTCCGGCGTGCCGCGACCGGTCCGGCCGACGAATCCCATCGAGTGGCACTCGTCGGTCATCACCATGGCGCCGTACTTCTCCGCGAGGGCCACGATGCCGCTCATGTTCGCGATCGTGCCGTCCATGCTGAAGACACCGTCCGTCACCACGAGCTTCTGCGGGCAGCCCTTCTCCGTCGCCTCCTTCAGGCAACGCTCGAGGTCCGCCATGTCGTTGTTCGAGTAGCGCCAGCGCTGGGCCTTGCACAGACGGATGCCGTCGATGATCGACGCGTGGTTGAGCTCGTCGCTGATGATCGCGTCGTTCTCGCCCAGCAGCGGCTCGAAGACGCCACCGTTGGCGTCGAAGCACGCGGCGTAGAGGATCGTGTCCTCGGTGCCCACGAACTCCGAGATGCGACGCTCGAGCATCTTGTGCAGGTCCTGCGTGCCGCAAATGAACCGCACCGAGGACATGCCGTACCCGTGCGAATCGAGTGCCGCGTGCGCGGCCGCGATGACGCGCGGATGGCTCGAGAGGCCGAGATAGTTGTTCGCGCAGAAGACGAGGACCTTGCGGCCGTCTTCGAGGGTCACTTCGGCGCCCTGCGGCGACGCGATGATCCGTTCGCCCTTGTAGAGGCCCGCTTCGCGGATCTTCGCCAGCTCGGCCTCGAGCACCGGCTTCATGTGGTCGTACATGGCCGGCCCCCTAAGCCTTCTCGCCCCAGGGCACGAGCACGATCTTGCCCGCCTTGCCCTCTTCCAGCAGCGCCACGGCCTTGGCGGCGTCCTCCATCGGCATGACGTGCGTGATCGCGGGACGAAGGTCGAGGTTGCCCGACGTCAGCATCTGGTCGAGCTGGTACCACGTGTCGTACATGCGCCGGCCGATGATGCCGTTGAGCGTGATGCCCTTGAAGATCAGCAGCTTGTTCCAGTCCAGCTCGAACGGCTCGCTCGGCAGGCCGAGCAGCGACATGCGGCCGCCCATGCGCAGCGCGGCCAGTCCGTCGCGCATTGCGGCCGGCTTGCCGGACATCTCGAGCACACCGTCGAGGCCGCGGCCGGCCGTCAGCTCGCGCACCCGTTCGACGAAGTTCTCCTTCGACACGTCGATCACGGCGTCGGCCTTCATCTTCCGCGCGAGGTCGAGGCGATAGGGCGACACGTCGGACGCGAACACGTGCGCGGCGCCCGCGGCGCGCGCGACGCCGATCGCGAACAGTCCGATCGGACCGCAGCCCGTCACGCCGATGTTGCAGCCGGAGAGCGGACCGGCGTACGCCGTGTGCACGGCGTTGCCGCACGGCTCCATGATGGCGGCCACTTCGATCGGCACGTTCTTCGGGGCGTGCCAGGCGTTCACGGCCGGCACGACGACGAACTCGGCGAAGCCGCCGTTGATGTCGACGCCGAGGATCTTGGTGTTTTCGCAGACGTGGCCGTTGCCGGTGCGGCACGGCAGGCAGGTCTGGCAGACGACGTGGCTCTCGCACGACACGAGGTCGCCGAGCTTCAGGTTCGAGACGCCCGCGCCGACCTCGACGACTTCACCGACGAACTCGTGTCCGATGGTGACCGGCGGCTTCATTCGCCCCGATGCCCACGGGTCCCACTTCCAGATGTGCAGGTCGGTTCCGCACACACCGGCCCGCTTGACCTTGAGCAGCACCTCGCCCATCCCCGGGCTCGGCACCGGCACGTCTCGTACTTCCGCTCCGGGACCGCTGGTCGTCTTGACGATCGCCTTCATGGTCTTCACCCGCGTGGTCGAACGAGGCTGTGCCTCGGTAGCCGTGGTGGGAGTCATGTCGTGAGTACCCGGCGCAGAGCCGCCCCCGTGTGCGACCCCCGGACGCGCGCCACCGCCTCGGGAGTGCCGGCGGCCACGACGCTGCCGCCGCGGTCGCCCCCTTCAGGTCCAAGATCCACGATCCAGTCCGCGCTCTTGACGACGTCGAGGTTGTGCTCGATGACGAGCACGGTGTTCCCCCGCTCCGCGAGCGCCTGCAACACCTCCAGCAGCACGCGAACGTCCTCGAAGTGCAGACCCGTGGTCGGTTCGTCGAGCACGTACAGCGTGCGGCCCGTGGCCACGCGGGACAGTTCCGTCGCCAGTTTGACGCGCTGTGCCTCGCCTCCGGACAGCGTCGTCGCCGCCTGACCGAGGTGAATATAGCCGAGGCCCACGTCGCGGAGCGTTTCCAGTTTTCTCCGTAGGGGTGGCACGGCGCCGAGGAACTCGAGCCCCTCTTCCACCGTCATCTCCAGTACGTCGGCGATCGAGCGGCCGCGGTAGAGCACCTCGAGCGTGTCGCGGTTGTAGCGCCGGCCGTGACAGACGTCGCACTTCACGAAGACGTCCGGCAGGAAGTGCATCTCGATCCGCTTGTAGCCGTCCCCCTCGCACGCTTCGCAGCGCCCGCCCTTCACGTTGAACGAGAAGCGGCCCGGACCGTAGCCGCGCACCTTCGACTCCGGCAACTGCGCGAAGAGGTCGCGGATCAGCGAGAATGCGCCCGTGTAGGTCGCGGGATTCGAACGCGGCGTGCGCCCGATCGGGCTCTGGTCGATCGCGACGACCTTGTCGATGTGCTCGGCGCCCTCCAGCCGCTCGTGGGCTCCCGGCGGGTCCGCCGCGAGGCCCAGGTGGCGCGACAACGCCGAGAGAAGGATGTCGTTCACGAGTGTGCTCTTGCCGGACCCGGAGACACCGGTCACGCACGTGAACGTACCCAGGGGCAGCCGAACGTCGACGCCATGGAGGTTGTGTTCGCGAGCGC
>JBGANH010000145.1:0-12381 GCA_044222365.1 Candidatus Eiseniibacteriota bacterium | reverse complement strand
AGCAGCTCGCGCCGGCGGGGCTGTACTTCGCGCCCGACCCGGCGTCGCAGCAGGTGAGCACGATCGGCGGCAACGTCTCGACGAACGCCGGCGGCCCCCACTGCCTCAAGTACGGCGTCACGCTCAACCACATCCTCGGCGTGACGGTCGTGCTCGAGGACGGAACGAGCGTCACGCTCGGCGGCGAGGCGTGCGACGCGCCGGACTTCGATCTCGCCTCGGTCGTGATCGGCAGCGAAGGCACGACCGGCGTCGTGACCGCGGTGTGCGTGCGGCTGCTACCCGTGCCCGAGGCGGTGCAGACGATGCTGTTCGACTTCGAATCGGTCGAGGACGCGTGCCACACCGTCTCGCGCGTGATCGCCGAGGGCATCGTGCCCGCCGCGATGGAGATCATGGACCGCCACACGGTCGGGCTCGTCGAGGCGTGGCTGCACATGGGCCTGCCCACCGGCGCCGCGGCCCTGCTGCTCATCGAAGTGGACGGCCCCGCGGTGAGCCTGCCCGCGCAGGTCGAGCGCATCGGCGCGATCGCCCGCGAGTGGCGCGCACGCTCGCAGCGCGTCGCGAAGGACGCCGCCGAGCGCGCGCTGCTGTGGAAGGGGCGCAAGTCGGCGTTCGGCGCGTACGGCCGCACCGCGAGCGGGTTCTACATCATGGACGGCGTCGTGCCGCGCACGAAGCTCGCCGAGGCGCTCGCGAACATCTACCGGCTCGCCGCCGAGCGCGGGCTCGAGGCCGGCAACGTGTTCCACGCGGGCGACGGCAACCTGCATCCGCACGTGCTGTTCGACGCGGCGTCCGAACGCCAGCAGCAGGACGCGCTCGAGGTGTCGCACGAGATCCTGCGCATGTGCATCCGCTTCGGTGGCACGATCTCCGGCGAGCACGGCGTGGGCATCGAGAAGCGCCCCATGATGGCCGAGCTCTTCGGCGCGGACGACCTCGCGATCATGGAGTTGTGCGCGGCGTATTCGATCCCCGCGCCGGGGCCGGTTGAATCCCCGGCAAGATCCTGCCCGAGCGCGCGCGGGCTGCGGCGAAGCGCACGCGCACGGCGGCCCGGCGCAGCTCGGCGGCATGCACCTGCGCCCCGACGCGGAGGGACCGATCTGAGTCCCGCGTCACGCGCGATTTCCGGTCTCGCTCCGCGCGAGGTTCGGGGTGCCCACGAACGCCGAGGCCGTCGCCGAGGCCGTGCGCGAGTGCGCGGCCGCGCACGAGACGCTCGCGCGCCCTGGGGCGGCGGCGTCGCGCTGCCGTACGAGCGCGCGCCCGAGCGCTGCGAGCGCGCGGTCGTCCTCGGCGCCCTGAACGCGATGGTGTCGTACGAACCGACGACTTCACGCTCACCGCGCAGTGTGGCGACGATCGCCGAGCTGCGCCGGACGCTGGCGCGCGCGCGGGCAGGAACTGCCGCTCGAGGCGCCCGACGAAGAGCGGCGCGGACGCTCGGTGGCGTGCTCGCCGCGAACGCCTCCGGGCGCGGCGCTGCGCTGGCGCGCCGCGCGACCGATCTCGGCGCGCTTCGTGACGGGTGATGGCGTGCTCGCGCGCACCGGCGGGCGCGTGGTGAAGAACGTCGCCGGTCACGCCGTGCACCGCCTGCTCGTGGGCTGGAGGGCGCGCTCGGCGTGCAGCCGTCGAGGCGTCGCTCAAGCTGCTGCTGCTGCCCTTCGCGCCGCGCTCACGCACGGCGCCGACGAGGCGCTGCTCGCCGACGGCGCGCGCTGAGCGTCCGCGCCGCGAGTGCGCGGTGCTCACCGTGCTCGGCGCGAAGGCGGCGCCGTCGTACACCGTGCCCGGTGCGCCGTTCACGGTCTTCACCGGCTTCGAGGACGACGCGGCCCGGGTCGCCGGCGACGTGCGCTTCTGCGAGGACGCGCTCGGCGCGCCGCGCGCGCGCCGCGACGGTCACGACGTGCCGCCGCTGTGGAGCGAGCTGGCGAACGTCGAGGAGCGCGAGGGCGTGCGCCTCACGTTCACGAGCGCGCACCGCACACCGGACGCGATCGCCTTCCTCGCCGGGCACCGTCGCGGAGACGCTCGTCTCCACGCCGCGCACGGGTGGCCGCACCTGCGGCCCGCGCCGGAGGACGCGCCCGCGCTGCTCACGCTCGCGGCGGCGCACGGGTTCACGCCGATCGCCGCTCGCGGCGTGACGCTGCCGCCGCGCCTTCCGCGGCCGGCGGCTGGCGCGCTGCGCGCGCGGCTCTCGGACGCGCTCGATCCGGCGCGCGTGTTCGCGCTCGGGGACCGCTGGCGCGAACGCTGACGCGCCTCTGGCGCGCGCCGCAGGCGCACGCCTGCGCGAGCGGCCCCGAAATCGTGCAGACGCGAGGGTGAGATGCCCCAAACGCGCGTGACGAACGCGCGTCGCGCAATTCCTTCTTGCCGCCCCTCCGCGTGCACGGGACGATTTCCCCACCCCTGAACCACCCCCGCCCCGTTCGATCACGCCTCTTGCTCACGCTTCGAGGGGAGCGTCATGTCCGAGCTGCACCGCGCGCGGGCCCTCCGCGCCGTGCTGGCCGTGTCGCTGCTTTGCGCCGCGCCGATCGCGCGTGCCGCATGCAGCGGGCTCGCGTCCGCCGTGCCGTACGCCGCCGAACGTCCGTGCGCCAGGTCGTGCGCGGCGACTTCGACCGCGACGGCATCGACGATCTCGCGACCGCGAACGGCACCGGTTCCACGCTGAGCGTGCTGCTCGGCAACGCCGCCGGGGGGTTCGCCGCGCCCGTCGCGTACGCGAGCGGTACGGCGGCGATCGGCCTCGCGACCGGCGACTTCGACGGAGACGGCGTCACCGACCTCGCCGTCGGCGTCTCCACGGGCGTGGCGATCTGGCGGGGCACCGGCACCGGCACGTTCACGGGCGGCGGCATCGTCGCGTGCGGTTCGAACGTGCGCGGCGTCGTGCGGGGACTTCGATCGCGACGGCGACGACGACGTCGCCGCGACGAGCAGCAGGCGACGAACAGCGTGATCGTCCTCACGGGCGACGGCGCCGGCGCGGCGTTCTCGATCGGCGCGACGCTCGCCGCGGGCACCGGTCCGACGCGCATCGTCGCGGCGGACTTCGACGACGACGGCCGGACCGATCCGTGCAGCAACAACGGCTCGGCGAACGTCTCGGTCTTCCGCGGCGACGGCGCGGGCGGTTGCCGCGGCGTCACGTACGCCGCGCCCGGATCGCCGTGGGGACTCGTGACGCTCGACGCGAACGCCGACGGCGGCACCGGTAGACCTGCTCGTCTCGAACGGCGCGAGCACCACGCTGACGCCCTGCGCGGCTCGGGCTCGGGCACGTTCTCGGCCGCGGCCACGCTCACCACCGCGCTCGCGCCGCGCGATCTCGTGATCGCCGACTTCGACGGCGACGGCACGCCCGACGTGGCCGCGGCGTGCGCCGCCGCCAACCAGGTGAGCGTGCTGCGCGGCGCCGCCGGATCGTTCGTGGCGTGGGCGACGTACGCCGCGGGCTCGGGCGCGGCGAGCGTGTGCACGGGCGACTTCGACCGCAACGGCGTGCCCGACCTCGCGTGCGCGAACACCGCCGCGAACAACGTGACGCGCTGGCTCGGCACGTGCCCCGCGGCGTCGCGACCCTCGGTCACGCTGCTCGCGCCCAACGGCGGCGAGGCGTGGTGGCCGGGCACCGAGCAGACCGTGCGCTGGACGAAGAGCGCGGGCGTGGCGGCGGTGGACGTGGAGCGTTCGCACGACGACGGCGTCACGTGGGTGCCGCTCGCGCGCGGTCGTCACGGGCGATCACGTGAAGGTGAGCGCCGCGCGGCGCGGCGACCGAACGCATGCGGCTGCGCGTGCGCGACGCGGCGGTGGCGGCGCGCCGCGACGCGAGCGACGCGGCGTTCGCGCTCTGCGGGCTGTTCCGCGCGCACGTGCGCACGGCGCTGCCGTTCGCGGCGTCGCAGCTCGAGCGCGCCGACGTGGACGGCGACGGCCTCGACGACGTGCTGGCCGCGAGCGCCACGCAGGCCGCGCTGCTGCGCGGACTCGGCGACGGTCGCTTCGCACCGCTCGCGCCGTTCGCGGTGGACGCGGCGCGGCGCGTGCGGCTCGCCGACGTGAACGGCGACGGCCTGCTCGACCTCGTGACGCTCGGCGCCGCGTCGCTCGCCTGGCGCGCGGGCGACGGCACCGGCGCGTTCAGCGCCGCGCAGGCGATGCCGTTCGACGGCGGCGTGGACTTCGTGTGCGCGGACCTCGACGCCGACGGCTTCGGCGACGTGGCCGCGCTCGTGGACGGTGCGGCCGGGCCGGCGCTCGTCGTGCGCACCACCGACGACCTGCCGTTCGCGCGCGCGTGGAGCGCGCCGCTCGACGCGACGCCGCGCCAGCTCGTGTGCGGCGACCTCGACGGCGACGGCGTCACCGACCTCGCGATCGCCGAAGGCACGGAACTCGAGATCTGGCGCGGCGGCGGCGCGGCGGGCCGCGGCGATGCGACGTTCGCGCTCGCCTCGAGCCGCGCCCTGCCCGGCGGCGCGGGCGATCTCTCGCTCGGCGACTTCGACCGCGACGGCCGGCTCGACGTGGCGGCCTGCGCGCTCGGCAGCGGCGACCTGTGGACGCTCGGCACCACGACGCTCGCCGCAGCCGCCATGGAGCTCGGCACGCCGGTCGCGGCGCCGACGGGCTCGGCGGCGCGCTCGCCCGTGGTCGCGGACTTCGACGGCGACGGCCGCGCGGACGTCGCACTCGTCGCGCCGGCCGGCGCCGAAGTGCGCGTGCTCGCGGGCACGGCCGCGGGCTTCGGCGCGCCGCGCGCGTTCACCGGTGGCGCGGGCTCGCTCGTCGCGGGGGACTTCGCCGCCGACGGCGCCGCGGACCTGCTCGTCGCGCGTCCCGAGAGCCTCGACGTGCTGTGCCTGCCCGCGATGTGCCCGCCGCTCGCCGCTGCGGAGGTGCGCCTCGCCGCTCGCCACGACGGCGAACGCTGGCCGCTCGGCTTCGCGCGCACGTTGCGCTGGTCGCGCTCGAACGCGGTGTCGCTCGCGCGCGTGGAACTGTCGCGGGACGGCGGCACGCACTGGTTCCCGATCACCGGCCCGATGCTCGACACCGCGTACACGTTCGTCGCGGGCGGCACGCCTTCGGCGCACGTGCGCGTGCGCGTGTGCGACGCCTCGGCCTCCACGCGCGCGGACGTGAGCGGCGAGTTCGCGCTCGTGGCACCGTTCGCACCGGAGCAGCGCGACGCGTCGCCCCTGCTCGCGGGCGCGGCCACGCTGTCGCTCGGCGCGCGCGCCGCCGCCGTCGTCGCGCAGGGCCGCGTGCTCGTCGCGCCGCTGCGCCCGGACGGCGGCGCGGACGGCTTCACCGACGCGAACGACTCGAACGCGCGCGACGTGCGGCTGGCCGACGTGGACGGCGACGGGCGCGACGACCTCGTGTCGCTGCTCGCGAACTACGTGTCGGTACGGCTCGCGCTCGCGGACGGCGGATTCGGCGAAGCGCGGCTGCTCGGCACGGCGGGCGCGCGTGCGACGCTCACGGTGGCGGACCTCGACGCCGACGGGCTCGCCGACCTCGCGATCACGTGCGGCGCGGCGCCCGCGCAGCGCCTGCTCACCTGGCGCGGGCTCGGGGCCGGCGCCGACGGCCGCGCCGTGTTCTCGGCGGCGGCGTCCCTCGCGCTGCCCGCGCCCGCGAGCGCGGCCGCGCTCGCCGACGTGGACGGCGACGGCATCGCCGACCTGCTCGTGGCGCACGCGGCGGGACTGTCCACGCTGCTCGGCAACGGCACGCACGGCCGCGGGGACGGGACGTTCCGCGTGGCGGCGACGCGCGGCTTCGGCGCCCCTTCGGCCGCGGCGCTCGCGTGCGCGGACTTCGACGGCGACGGCGCACTCGACGTGGTGGCGGCCGACAGCGCGAGCGGCGCAGTGGTGCTCGGCCGCGGCGACGGCGCGGGCGGGTTCTCGACGCCGGCCGCGATCGCGACGGTGAGCGGCGCGTGCGCGCTCGCGTGGAGCGATTTCGACGGCGACGGCGAGCCGGATCTCGGGGTGGCCGGCCTCGACGGCACGGCGCTGCTGCGTGGCGCGCGCGGCGCGTTCGCGCCCGCCGGCGGCGCGCTGGCGGCGACACGCGCGCTCGTCGCCCGCGACACGGACGGCGACGGCCGCGCGGACCTGCATGCGCTCGACCCCTCGGGTGCGCTCGTGCACGGACGCGCGGAGGCGCCGGCGCATGCCGGGACCGCCGCCCTCGACTCACCCGCCGCGCAGCATCCCGCGCTCGGCGCGGACGTCACGCTGCACTGGAGCGGCCTGCTCGCGGCCGACGTCGAGTGCTCGTACGACGGCGGCGCACGCTGGACGACGCTCGCGCGCGCGGTGCAGGGCGGCACCTGGCGCTGGCGCGTGAACGGCCCGGTGACCGGGCTCGCGATGCTGCGCGTGCGCGACGCCTTCGCGCCGGTGCGCGGCGACACGACCGCGGCGTTCGTGATCGCGCCGGCTTCACTGGACGCCGCCTCCGGCGGCCCGGAGTGGGGGCTCGCGCTGGCCGCGCCATGGCCCAATCCGTCGCGCGGCGCGGTCACGTTCGCGTTCACGCTGCCGGCGGGCGCCGACGTGCGCATGGAGATCTGCGACGTGAGCGGGCGGCGCGTCCGCACGCTGCGACACGACGCGCTCGCCGCGGGCCGGCACGCGTTCGCGTTCGACGGGCGGAGCGATTCCGGCGACCCCTTGCCGCCGGGCTCGTATTTCGCACGCGTGCGCACGCCGGACGGCGAACGCACGCGCGCCTTCGTGCTCGCGCGCTAACTCACGGCGCCGCACCCGCGCGCCACCCGCGCCGCACCCGCGCCGCGTCCGGGTGGACGGCGCGGCGCGAGCGCTTCTAGTCTCCGCGCGCCGCCCCCTTCGGCGCTCGCGAGGAACCCGCATGCACGCACACGCCCCGAACCCGTCCGCGCCCGGCGTCGCCGCACGCCTGGGCTTTCTCGACCGCTACCTGACGCTCTGGATCTTCCTCGCGATGGGAACGGGCGTGGCGCTGGGATTCGCGGCGCCCCAGGTCGTGCCGTTCCTCAATCGCTTCAACGCCGGCACCACGTCGGTGCCCATCGCGGCCGGCCTCATCCTGATGATGTACCCGCCGCTGGCGAAGGTGCGCTACGAGGAGATGCCGCGCGTGTTCCGCGACGTGCGCGTGCTCGCACTGTCGCTGCTGCAGAACTGGGTGATCGGTCCCGTGCTCATGTTCGCGCTCGCGGTGCTGTTCCTGCGCGACCAGCCGGAATACCGCACCGGGCTCATCCTCATCGGTCTCGCACGCTGCATCGCCATGGTGATCGTGTGGAACGACCTCGCGAAGGGCGATCCCGAATACTGCGCCGGGCTCGTCGCGTTCAACTCCATCTTCCAGGTGCTGTTCTTTCCCGTGTACGCGTGGTTCTTCCTCACGGTCGCCCCGGGATGGTTCGGCCTCGACGGCGTGGCCGTGCACATCACGATCGGCGAGATCGCCCGCAGCGTGTTCCTGTACCTCGGCGTGCCGTTCCTGGCGGGCGTGCTGTCCCGCGTGGTGCTGATCCCGCTCAAGGGCCGCGACTGGTACACGCGGCGGTTCCTGCCGGCGATCGGCCCGATCACGCTCGTCGCGCTGCTCTTCACGATCGTGGTGATGTTCTCGCTCAAGGGCGAGACCATCGTGCGCCTGCCGCTCGACGTGCTGCGCATCGCGCTGCCGCTCGCCGTCTACTTCGCGGTCATGTTCGTCGCGTCGTTCCTGACGAGCCGCGCGATGGGCGCGGGCTACCCGCAGTCGGCCACGCTGTCGTTCACCGCGGCGTCCAACAACTTCGAGCTCGCGATCGCGGTCGCGGTGGCGACGTTCGGCATCGGGCACGGCGCGGCGTTCGCGGCCGTGATCGGCCCGCTCGTCGAGGTGCCGGCGCTCATCGCGCTCGTACACGTGGCGCTGTGGTTCCGCGAACGGCTGTTCGGGGGGGCGGTCGTTCCGCGCTGAGAGACCGCCTATAGTCCGCGGCGTCCGCCGCACGTCACCCGCACCCGGAGGCGAACCATGCGCCGTCTCGCCGTACTCGTCGCGCTGTCCTGCGCGCTCGCCGCGCCCGCTCCCGCCCAGGCCGTCGTTCCGGAGGACGGTATGCCCTCGCCGCTCGCACACACGTATTCGATCGTCGCGCGCGATCCCGTGACCGGGGACTTCGGCGTGGCCGTGCAGTCGCACTACTTCTCCGTCGGCCCGACCGTGCCGTGGGCCGAGTCCGGCGTCGGCGCGGTCGCGACGCAGTCGCTCGTCCTCGTGGACTACGGTCCGCTCGGGCTGAAGCTCATGCGCGAAGGCTTCACGGCGCAGCAGGCGCTCGACTCGCTGCTGCGCGGCGACGCCGGCCGCGACGGCCGGCAGGTCGCGATGGTGGACGCGAAGGGCAACGTCGCCGTGTGGACCGGCCCCAAGTGCATTCCCGACGCCGGCGACGCGCAGGGCGCGGGCTTCAGCGTGCAGGCGAACCTCATGGCGAGCCCGACCGTGTGGCCGGCCATGAAGAAGGCGTACGAGGGCGCCACGGGCGACCTCGCCGCGCGCATGCTCGCGGCGCTCGACGCGGCCGAGGCCGAGGGCGGCGACATCCGCGGCCGGCAGTCGTGCGCGATCCTCGTGGTGAAGGGCAAGGCGAGCGACAAGCCGTGGAACGACGTGATCGTGAACCTCCGCGTCGAGGACCATCCCGCGCCGCTCGTCGAGATGCGCCGCCTGCTGCAGCTGCAGCGCGCCTATCGCATCGAGGACCAGGGCGACACGTACACGAGCGAGGGCAAATCGGCCGAGGCCGCGGCCGCCTACGCCGAGGCGATGAAGCTCGCTCCCGACGTGGTCGAGCTGCAGTTCTGGTCGGCCGTCACGATGTACGCGAACAAGCAGGAGGCGCAGGCGCGCGAGGTGTTCCGCCGCGTGTTCGCGCGCGAACCGCGCTGGGTGCCGCTGCCGCGCCGCCTCGCGAAGGTCGGACTGTTCCCGAACGACGAGAAGGCGATCGCGGACGTGGAATCGCTGGCTCCTAAGAAGAAGGCGAAGTAGCGGCCCGCTCCGGCACCCACGAGAAAGCCCCCGCGGCGCGATGCGCCCCGGGGGCTTTCGTGTCCGCGGACGGCGGTCACACCGCCCGTTCGCGCTCCCCGAGGCCGAGTCCGAACGCGAGCAGCCGCTCCGCCTGCGCTTCCCACGTGAACGACGCGCGCACGTGATCGCGCGCACGCATGCCCATGCGGGTCGCCGCATCGGGCGAGCCGAGCACTCCGCCGACGGCGTCGCGGATCGCCGGCACGTCGCCGGGCGCGACCAATCGCGCGTCGTCGCCACCGCGCGCGATCCGCCGGTGCTCCGGCGTGTCGGCGCACACGACCGGACGCGCCGCGGCCATCGCCTGCAGCAGAGGCAGCGGCCCGGAGCCTTCGCCGGCCATCACGCACGCGCACGCGTTCAGGTGCGCGACGAGTTCGTCCTCGCTCACCCGGCCGCACAAAGTCACCTTGAGTCCGTGCTCGAACGCGAGCGCGAGCACCTCGTTGCGCGCGGGACCGTCACCGATCAGCACGACGCGCGGCAGCGGATCCGCCTCGAGCCCGGCGACGGCGCGCATGAGGTCGAGCGCGCCGCCCTCCCGCGTCAGCGGTCCCAGATAGGCCACGCGCGTCTCGCCTTCGTACATGCGCAACCGCGTCGCCACCTGTACCGCCACGCTCGCGGCCGGGGCGTCGAATCCCGCAGGACGCACCGCGTCCTCGACGACATGCACGGCGAGCAACGGGCCGGCGAGCGAGCGCAGCCGCGCGGCGTCGTGCTCGTTCGAGACGAGCGCGCCCACGAGCGCGGACGGTGTGCCCGCGAGCACGAGCGTGCGCAGCAGGTCCTCGTCGTGCGCGCCGGCCAGGTGCTCCGGGGCCACGTCGAGGAGCAGCGGCAGACGCGCCTCGGCGGCGGCCTCCACCCCTTCGGCCCGGCCCGGCACGTAGCGTTCGATCACGAGGTCGGGCGTCACCTGCGCGAAGTGCCAGTCCACTTCGCGAGAGGTCACCGGCAGGCGCACCTCGCGCACGGTGAAGCCTTCCACGGCGGCCTGCGGTCCGGCGGCCATGACGTGCACCTCGTGCCCGGCGCGCAGGAACGCCTCGGCCATGCCGCGCAGCCGCGAGGGGCAACGGCGCGGGTCGGCGAAAACCACCTGTCGGTCGGTGCAGACGAGGGCGATGCGCATGGCGATCTCCGAGGGTCGGCTGGTGTGAGCCGCGGGGTATCACAGAGGTGAACTCACCCCTGCCCCTGATACATGCGAGTTCGCCGTGGCTGTACCGACCCCCGGACCGTCCTTTAGATTCCCCGCGCCATGGTCACACCCCCGAAGCCCTCCGCCCTCGACCCCGCGGCCGACGCCCGGCTGGTCGAGCGCTGCCTCGACGGCGACGCCCGCGCCTGGGAGGCGCTCGTGCGGCGCCACGAGCGGCTGGTGTACGCGGTCGGGCGGTCCTGGCGCCTGTCCGACGAGGACATGGGCGACGTCTTCCAGGAGGTGTTCGCGGCGCTGGTGAAGAGCCTGCCGCGCCTGCGCGACGCCCGGACGCTGGTCCGCTGGCTGTCGGTGACCGCCGAGCGCATCGCCCGGGCGACCGCCCTGCGCCGCCGGCGTGAGCAGTCGCTGGCGGTCGAGGACGAGCGCGGGCTCGAGGAGCGCCCCTCCGACGAGGCCCCGATCGGGGCCGATCTCGAGTTGCTGGAACGCCAGGCGCTGGTGCGGCTGGCCTTCGGCGGGCTCTCGGACCGCTGCAAGCGCCTGTTGCAGGCCCTTTACTACGAGGACCCGGTCCCGGCCTACTCGGAGTTGTCGAAACGGCTCGGCGTGCCGATCGGCTCGCTCGGTCCGACCCGGGCGCGGTGCATGGAGCGGCTCAAGGACCTCGCGAGCCCGCTGCTCGACGAGCCGGGTATCAGCGGCGGCGATGCGCCCACCTCTGGGGGCGAGTCGAAGCCGGCCGCCCCACGTGGCCGGCGCGCTCGACACCAGCACGACCCCGATGCGGAGACTTCCCGATGACTCGCTCCGGCCCGCGTGACCGCCACCTCGACTTCGCGACGACGCTCGACTATCTCGACCAGCGTCTGGAAGCCGCGCGTGGCCGCGAAGTCGAAGAACACCTCGGCCGGCCGTGCCCGGTGTGCCGCGAGAAGCTGCGCACGCTCGGAGGACTGCTCGAGACGATGCGCCGCGACCGCACGGGCGAGGTGCCCGCGCATCTGCACCAGCGCGCGCTCGACGTGTTCACGCCGCGCGAGCAGGTCTCCCCGGTGCGCCGTGCGCTCGAGACGCTGGCCGAACTCGTCTTCGACTCCCTGACGTCCCCGCTGCCCGCCGCCGTCCGCCGCTCGGTCGGCGAGGCCCGGCGCCTGCGCTTCAAGCTCGGCGGGCACGCGCTCGAGCTCGAGATCGAGCGCGAGGGCGCCTCGACGGTTTCCCTGCGCGGCGTGCTCGGCGCGGCCGATCCGGCGCTGTGGACGATCGAAGTGCTCGCGAACGGCGAGCGCCGCACGGCGCGTCCGGACGCGAACGGCGAGTTCGCGCTCGAGGACGTGCCCGCGGGTGCGCTCGAGCTGCTCGTGAACGGCCCCGCCGGCCGCTTCCGTCTCCCGGCCATCGAAGGCTGACGTGTCCGCGCTCGCTCTCGTCGAGCGTGTCGAAACGCTGCGGCGTTCCGAACCCGCGCAGGCGCTCGAGGCGCTCGAGTCCGGCTTCGCGCAGGCCGTGCGCCGCGCCGACGCCGCCGGACGAGGGCTGCTCTGGCGCACGCGCGCCCACGTGCTGCGCGCGCTCACGCGCGCCCGCGAAGCGGCCGCGTGCTACGCGCGCGCCGCGCGCTGGTACGCGCAGGCCGGCGACGTGCGCGAGGAAGGCCGCTGCGCGATCGGGCTCGTGGACGCGCTCATGTACCTCGGCCGCTACGCCGAGGCGCGCCGCGCCGCGGAGCACGGCCGCAGGCTGCTCGAACGCGCGGGCGACCGCGCGGCGCTCGCGCGGCTGCTGAACAACGAGGGCAATCTCTGGCACCGGCTCGACCTGCCGGAGCGCGCGCTCGCCTGCTACCGCGGCGCCGTGCGCGCGCTCGAGCGCGCGGGCGATTCGCGCAGCGCGCGCATGATCGGCACGAACGTCGGCAACTGCCTGTCGCTGCTCGGGCGCTGCGACGAGGCACGCCGCCACTACCGCGCCGCGCATGCCGCGCACGCGGCCGCCGGGGCCGAGTCCGAGGCGCTCAACGCGACTTACAACCTCGCGTACCTCGATTTCCTCGAGCACCGCGACGAGGCGGCGCTCGCCGGCCTCGCCGC
>JBGANH010000144.1:0-11179 GCA_044222365.1 Candidatus Eiseniibacteriota bacterium | reverse complement strand
GCAGTTGTTCGCCCGTCAGGTGCGGTCCTGGGATCTGGTGGCGAAGTACGGCGGTGACGAGTTCACCGTGATCCTCCCGCAGACGGAGCGGCCGGGCGCCGCCGCGGTGGCCGAACGGCTGCGCGCGACGGTCGAGCAGCACGCCTTCCCGCTGGCCGCACCGGGCGCGATCACGGTGAGCGCGGGCATCTCCGCGTTCCCGCACGACGGCGAAACCGTGGTTTCGCTCATCGAGGCGGCGGACCGGGCGCTGTATCTCGCCAAGGGCAACGGACGCAATCGGGTCGAGGGCATCGAACCGCTGGCCGCGTGAGCGAACGGGGCTTTTGACCCCGCGAGGGCGACCGCGTTAGCTTGCCGGCTTCCGGGACCCGGTGCTCGGAAGACCCCTCGAAATGACGCATGGAGCAGTCGGCCGCATGGACGGAGGAAGCGTGTCGGAACGGATCGGAATCGCCGTCGTCGGAACGGGAGACTGGGGCGCGAACCTCGTGCGCAACTTCGCCAACCTGGCCGGAGCGCGCCTGGTGGCGGTGTGTGACGCCGACCCGAAGCGCCTCGAGAAGACGGCCGCGCAGTACCCGGGCGTGAAGGCGTACGCCGACGTGTCGCTCGTCGCCGCCGACCCCGAGATCAAGGGCGTCGTGGTGTCGGCCTCCGCGCCGGGCCACTACCCGCTCGCGAAGGTGCTGCTCGAGGCGGGCAAGGACGTCTACGTCGAGAAGCCGCTGACCCTCGAGGTCGCGCACGCCGAGGAACTCTGCAAGCTCGCCAAGGAGCGCAACCTGATTCGGCCTCCGCGCCGGGCCACTACCCGCTCGCGAAGGTGCTGCTCGAGGCGGGCAAGGACGTCTACGTCGAGAAGCCGCTGACCCTCGAGGTCGCGCACGCCGAGGAACTCTGCAAGCTCGCCAAGGAGCGCAACCTGATCCTCATGGTCGGGCACCTGCTGCTCTACCACCCGGGCGTGCAGTACATGAAGAAGATGGTCACCGACGGCACGCTCGGCGAGGTCTACTACATCTATTGCCAGCGCGTGAACCTGGGCAAGGTCCGCAAGGACGAGAACGCCCTGTGGAGCTTCGCGCCGCACGACCTGTCCGTCGTGCTGCACCTGCTCGGGATGGAGCCGACCGACGTCTGCGCGCGCGGCTCGGACTTCCTGCAGAAGGGGATCGAGGACGTCGTGTTCGTGGACCTCAAGTTCCCCGGCGGCAAGATGGCGCACGTGCACGTCTCGTGGCTCGACCCGCACAAGCTGCGCAAGTTCACGGTCGTCGGCTCGCAGAAGATGGTCGTCTTCGACGACATGGACGCGAGCGAGAAGATCAAGGTGTACGACAAGGGCGTGGACCGCGCGGGTGAGGTCGTCGCGTACGGCGACTCGCTCACGGTGCGCAACGGCGACATCCTGATCCCGAAGATCTCGCTGCAGGAGCCGCTCAAGCTCGAGTGCGCCCACTTCGTCGAGTGCGTGCGCGACCGCAAGAAGCCGCTCACCGACGGCCTCGACGGCCTGCGCGTGGTGAAGGTGCTCGACGCGGCGCAGCGCTCGCTCAAGAACGGCGGAACGCCCGTGGCGATCCAGCCGCTGCCCCAGGAGGTCGCATGAGCAGCGTGATCCACCCGAGCGCCACGGTCGGCGCCGGCACGACGATGGGCGAGGGCTGCGTGATCGGCGCCAACGTGAAGCTCGGCACCGGCTGCAAGCTCGGGAACTACGTCGTGATCCACGCCGACACGGTCGTGGGCAACGACGTGCGCATCGACGACTACGCTTCGCTCGGCAAGCTGCCCATGAAAGCGGCGAACTCGGCGACCACGAAGGAGCAGGAGCTGCCGCCGCTCACCGTCGGCGACGTCTGCATCGTGGGCACGGGCGTGGTGCTGTACCGCGGCGCGTCCGTGGACGGCAAGGTGCTCATGGCGGACCTGTGCACGGTCCGCGAGAACGTCACCGTCGGCCGCGGGACGATCGTCGGCCGCGGCGTCACGATCGAGAACTTCTGCAGCGTCGGGCGCTACTGCAAGCTCGAGTCCGAGAGCTACCTGTGCGCCTATTCCACGCTCGAGGACCGCGTCTTCATCGCGCCCGGCGTGGTCACCTCGAACGACAACTTCGTGGGCCGCACGCAGGAGCGCTTCAAGCACTTCAAGGGTGTCACCGTGAAGAAGGGCGGCCGCATCGGCGCCGGCAGCGTGACGCTGCCGGGCGTGACGGTGGGAGAGGACGCGCTCGTCGCGGCCGGCTCCACGGTCACGAAGGACGTCGAACCGCGCACGCTCGTGATGGGCAAGCCGGCGCGCCCCGTGCGCCCGGTGCCCGTCGAACAGTTGCTCGAGAACCAGGGCTGGGTGGACGCGTAGAGACGCGTCCGGCCCCCATCCGACCCGAGGGAGACCCGATGTCCACGAACACGACGATCAAGGTGCCGCTGCTCGACCTCCGCGCGCAGTACGACACCATCCGCACCGAGGTGGACGCCGCCGTCCAGGGCGTCATGGAAAGCTGCCATTTCATCGGCGGCCCCGAGGTGAGCGCGCTCGAACAGGAAGTCGCGCGGTATTCGCAGACGACGCACGCCGTCGCCTGCGCGTCCGGCACGGACGCCATCCTTCTGGCGCTCTGGACGCTCGGCATCGGCCCCGGCGACGAAGTCATCTGCCCGGCGTACACGTTCTTCGCCACGGCCGGCACGATCGCGAACAACGGCGCCACGCCGGTGTTCGTGGACGTCGACCCGAAGACGTACAACATGGACACGCACCTGCTCGAAGCCGCGATCACGCCGCGCACGAAGGCGGTCGTGGCCGTGTCGCTGTTCGGCCAGTGCTGCGACATGCCGACGATCAAGGCCATCTGCGACAAGCACCAGCTCTTCCTGATCGAGGACGCCGCGCAGTCCATCGGCTCCGAGTGGGAAGGGAAGCGCTCGGGCTCGATGAGCGACTTCGGCACCTTCTCGTTCTTCCCGTCGAAGAACCTCGGCGGCGCGGGCGACGGCGGCATGATCGTGACGCAGAACGCCGAGCTCGCCGAAAAGGCCCGGCTCCTCTGCAACCACGGCGCGAAGCCGAAGTACTACCACTCGCTCGTCGGCACGAACTCGCGCCTCGACGCGCTCCAGGCCGCGATCCTGCGCGTGAAGCTGCGCCACCTCGACCGCTGGAGCGAGGGCCGTGCGAAGAACGCCGCGCTCTACAACCAGCTGTTCGAGGGCTCGCGCGTCGGCCGTCCGTACCACGACACGCGCACGCGCCACATCTACAACCAGTACGTGATCCGCGTGCCGAAGCGCGACGAACTCAAGAAGTTCCTCGGCGAGAAGAACATCGGCTGCGAGGTGTACTACCCGGTGCCGCTGCACGTGCAGAAGTGCTTCGCGCACCTCGGATACAAGGAGGGCTCGATGCCGGTGTCGGAGGCCGCGGCCGCCGAGACGATCGCGCTCCCGATCTATCCGGAGCTTTCGGAGGAACAGATTCGCTACGTGGCGCAGTGCGTTCGCGACTTCGTCGACAACGCCTGATCCACCGCGGGTGAAACGCCCGCAGCAGAACTCGAGGCGCGCCGCCCACCCCGCCCAACGGCGGCGCGCCCGCAGGTCTCGCTCCTGAGACCGCGCCGGAGGTCCCCTTCCGCCGGCGCCGACGTGGTTCCATGGCTGAAGCGCACAACGAAACCCTGCGCGCACTGCTGCGCCGGGTGGACGAGGTCCGCGGGCTTTCCGACCGTTCGGCTCACGCCGCGACGGTCGGACTGGCCGACACGGACGTGCTCGTGCACACCCTCGCCGAAATGGTCGAGGAGCTCGAGCGCAGCCACCGGCGGCTGATCGAGACCAACGTCCAGCTGGTTTCGCTGCGCGAGGTCGCGGGCAGCCTCACGACCACGCAGGACACGTCCGAGACCACGCGTACGGTGACGCGCTACCTGCAGCGCGCGTTCGGCTTCGACCAGGTCTGCCTGCTGCTCATCGATCACGAGCGTGGCGTCCTGACGGGAGCGTGGACGGCGGGAGGGACGGGCGCCGAAGGCACCGTCGCACTCGAGATCCCGATCGTCGGCGACCGCGGCTCGCTCGCGCGCGCGATCTGGCTCAACCGCACGCTGCTGCACCTCGACTGCCGTCGCCACCCGCCCGCGTACCTGCCGGAGACCCATCCGCTGCACGACGTGTTCGCGCGGCTCGGCTCCATGGCCACCGTACCGCTCCAGCGCAGCCAATCCGACGTCGGCGCCGCGAGCTGCGACCAGTGCCTGCTCGGGGACGCCTCCATGATGGCGCCTCCCGGGGGCGCGGCCGCGGCGACGTGGGCGCACGACCGCGAGGAGACGCAGCGCCGCTGCCTCTCGTGCGAGCGCATGCCGAGCCTCGGCATCATCGGCGCCGCGCGCGGCATGCACGCGCCGCCGCTCACCGCGGCCGACGTCACGCTCGTCGAGTCCATCGCGCTCTCCGTGGCGCCGATGGTCGAGAACGCGCGGCTGTTCCAGGACCTGCGCCGCAGCCAGCGCTTCCAGCAGCACGTGCTCGACTCGATGGCGAGCGCGCTGGTGGCGTTCGGGCTGCACGGCGAGGTGCTCAGCTTCAATCGCGCCGCCGAGGACCTGCTCGGCTGGAAGGAAGCCGAGGCGATCGGGCACACGGTGGGAGAAGTGTTCGGCGCCGAGGGCGAATCCGTGCTCGCCGGCACGCTCGAGCGCGGGCTCGACGTCCAGCGCCAGGAGACGCGGCTCGTGACGCGCGACGGTGCCGTGCTGCCGGTGCGGCTCACGACGTCGGCGCTGCGCGACGACCACGGCACCGTGTACGGCTCGCTCGCGACGTTCCTCGACCTGACGCCGATCAAGCGCGCCGAGGAGCACGCGCGCCAGCTCGACCGGCTCGCCGCGCTCGGGCGCTTCACGTCGAGCGTCGCGCACGAGATCCGCAATCCGCTCACCGGCATCACGATGGGCGTGCAGCACCTCGCCAAGGTCGTGAGCGACGACGAGAAGCAGAAGAAGAACGTGGACTTCGTCCTGTCCGAGATCAAGCGTCTCGACCGCATCGTGCAGGAACTGTTCGACGTCACGCACCCGCGACGTCTCGACCTGCAGCCTCGTCCGCTCGAGGAGACGCTGCGTCGCGCGGAGCAGTCGCTCGAAGGGCTGCTCGCCACGCGTGAAGTGAAGGTCGCCTACGACTTCGCCGCGTCGCTGCCGCTCGTGCCGCACGACGGCGACCAGATGCAGCAGGTGTTCATCAACCTCCTCAAGAACGCCGCGGAGGCGTCCTCGCCCGGTTCGACCGTCACCGTGCGCGCCGAGTCGCAGGCGGTCGCGGGGCGCGGCAAGCGCCGTCACGCGCCGCACGCGGTGATCGCGAGCGTGACCGACGAAGGTCCCGGCATCGACGAGGCCACCTGCAAGACGCTCTTCGAACCCTTTTTCACGACCAAGCCCGGCGGAACGGGGCTCGGGCTCTACATCACCCACGACATCGTCAAGAGGCACGGCGGGCAGCTGACCGTGCAGAGCGAGCCCGGCCGGGGCGCCACGTTCCGCGTGGAGCTTCCGCTGGAATCCCATGGAGGCAAGTCATGAGCAAGGCCAACATCCTGGTCGTGGACGATCAGGACTCCATCCGGCACTTCGTCTGCCAGGCCCTCGAGAACGACGGCTACACGGTGACCAGCGCGGGCTCGGTGCGCGAGGCACGCGCCGCGATCGAGCGCGACATGCCCGACATGGCGTTCTTCGACCTGAAGCTGCCGGACGGCACGGGACTCGACCTGCTGCGCGAGGTGAAGCGCCTGCAACCGGAAGTCTCCGTCGTGCTCATGACGGCGTTCGGCGAACTCGAGACGGCGGTCGAGGCCATGAGCGCGGGCGCGTTCTGGTTCGTGAAGAAGCCGTTCCAGGCCGAGGAACTGCTCGCCATCGCGGCGCGCGCGCTCGAGTCCCAGAAGATCTGGCTCGAACTGCGGCGGCTGCGTCATCAGGCGTTCGCCGACGACGACTACCTGCACTCGGCGAGCCCGGCGATGCAGGAGGCCTACGCGATCGCCGAGCAGGTGGCGCGCGGCGACACCACCAGCGTGCTCATCGAGGGCGAGAGCGGCACGGGCAAGGAGTACTTCGCGAATCTCATCCACCGGATGAGCGCGCGGCACTCGCAGCCGTTCGTCGAGATCAACTGCGCCGCGATCCCGGGCGAGCTGCTCGAGAGCGAATTGTTCGGCCACGAGAAGGGCGCGTTCACCGACGCGCGCGCGCAGAAGCTCGGCCTCATGGAGCTCGCGAACGGCGGCACGCTGTTCCTCGACGAGATCGGGGAGATGGCGCCGATGCTCCAGGTGAAGCTGCTGCGCGTGCTCGAGCGGCGCACCTTCAAGCGCGTCGGTGGCACGAAGGACATCGCGGTCAACCTGCGCATCATCTCGGCGACCAACCAGGACCTCGAGAAGATGGTCCGCGAGGGCGGCTTCCGTGAGGACCTTTACTACCGTCTCAAGGTCGTGCCGCTCTTCGTGCCGCCGCTCCGCGACCGCCACGAGGACATCGTGCCGCTGGCGCGGCTGTTCATGGAGCGCTTCTCGAAGCAGTTCAAGAAGCCGTTCCGAGAGATGTCGCCGGCGGCGCAGCGCGTGCTCAACGAGTACGCCTGGCCGGGGAACATCCGCGAGCTGAAGAACCTGTTCGAGCGCACGATCCTGCTCGAGAACGCCGAAGTGCTCGACGTGCCGCACCTCAAGCTCGCGCCGCGGGCGCGGGCGGCGTCCGAGGCCACGCTCGGCCAGCGCGTGGACGAGGTGCTGCAGGGCGTGATCCCGGCCACGGGCATCCCGTTCGAGCCGCTCGTCGAGGAGCTCGAGCGTTCCTTGATCATGCGTGCCTCGTATGCTACCAAGTGGAACCAGAGCCGCACGGCGGAGCTGCTGAACCTCAAGCGCGACAAGCTCCGCTACCGCATGAAGCTCTACGGCATCCACTCCAAGGAAGACGAGGCACAGTCCCATTCTTCCGCTGCCTGACCGCAAGCCCCGCGTGCTTCGCGCGGCCTCGCTGGCCGCGCTGCTGGCCGCGGGGCTTTCGCTTGCCTCGTGCGGCTACACGACCAGCCCGGCGTTGCTGCCTTCGCACCTGAAGGCCGTGGCCATTCCCGTGTTCGAGAACGGGACGACGGAGTACACGCTGGAGCAGGAGATCACCACCGCGGTGTCGCAGCGCTTCGTGCGCGACAACCACCTCAAGGTCGTGGACGAGAAGTCCGCGAACTGCGTGGTGCGCGGCAAGGTGACGCAGTACAAGAACGCCGTGTTCGGGTTCACGGACGCGGCCCGCGCGCAGGAGTACCGCATCACGATCGGCGTGCAGGTCACGTTCAAGGACCTCGTGAAGAACCGCGAACTGTGGACCGACGAGATCGTGCGCACGGTGAACTACTACACCGTGGACGTTCCCGGCCAGAAGGCGCGAGACCCGCTCGATGCCCGAAAAGAAGCCGTCGACAAGATCGCAGACGAAATCCTCAGCCGGTCGGTCGAAGGCTGGTGAGGGAGCGCCCGCGAAGCGCACCGCCGCGAAGGCCGTCGCGCCGAGCGGGGGTTTCGCGCTGCTCGACGCGGCGTACGCGGGCCGGTTTCCCTCGACGCTGTGGATCGAGGGCGACGACGAGTCGCTGAAGGCCGCCTTCCTCGCGGAGTGGAGGCGCGCGTGGTCGCTGGCGGTGCCCGAGGCGCCGGTCGCGCGCGTGCTGTGGGTGCGTGAGAACGGCGTGGACGAGATCCTCGCCGCGTTCCACAACGTGTCCATGTTCTCGCCGCGCGAGCTGACGATCGTGTTCGACGTCGAGGACCTGCTGCGCAGCGAGAAGCGTGTCGCCGCGCTCGCCGAGGGCATGTCGCGCCCGGCGGGCGATTCGTGCCTCGTGCTGGTCGAGTCGGCCGCGGACAAGGAGCGCGCGAAGCTCGCGCCCGCGCGCTCCGCGGCCGCCGTGCGCTGGCAGGCCGACCCGCCGAGTTCCGCCGACCTGCTGGCGTGGGGGCAGAAGCGCCTCGCGCGCGAGGGACTGGCCGCCGAACCGGGTGCGCTCGAGGCGCTCGTGCAGGCGTGCGAAGGAGAGACGCCGACCTTCTTCAACGAGCTCGGCAAGCTCGTCGCGTGGAGCGCGAAGGCGGGCACGGTCACGAAGGCGGACGTCGCCGAGGTCTCGCGTCCGGTCGTCGGTGCGGAGCTCGACGAATACCTCGTCGCGGTCGCGAAGGGCGACGTCGCGCTCGCCGCGAAGCGGCTCGGGCGCATCCTCGCGGAGGGGGAGAGCGAGGGCGGCATCCTGTTCTCGCTCGCGAACCTGGTCGGCGGCGCGCTCGGCGGCTGGGCGCGGTTCCGCGAGGCCTCGCAGGTGCTCGGACGCCGCAAGGATCCGCGCGCACTGGCGCGCGGCCTCGACGCCGTCTACCGCGCCGAAGCGGCGTGGAAGGGCGGGCGCACCGACGTGCGGCTCGCGCTCGAGACGGCCACGCGCGAAGTCGCGGGAGCCTGAGTCCTCCGCGCGCGGGCACCGCGCGCGGCGTGACGATCGCGCGGCACTTCCGCTATCTTCCGGCCTCCACCTTCACCCGGAAGAGCCCATGAGCAAGCGTTTCCCCTTCGCCGAAGTCGAACCCCGCTGGCAGCAGTACTGGCTCGAGCACAAGACGTTCGCCGCGAGCGACGAGACCTCGAAGCCGAAGTTCTACTGCCTCGACATGTTCCCGTACCCCTCGGGCGCCGGCCTGCACGTGGGCCACATCGAGGGCTACACGGCGACGGACATCCTCAGCCGCTACAAGCGCATGAAGGGCTTCAACGTCCTGCACTGCACCGGCTGGGACGCGTTCGGCCTGCCCGCCGAGCAGCACGCCGTGAACACGGGCGAGCATCCGGCGATCCTCACGCAGCGGAACATCGCGAACTTCCGGAACCAGATGCGCCGCGCCGGTCTGTCGTACGACTGGGACCGCGAGGTGGACACGACCGACCCGGCATACTACCGCTGGACGCAGTGGATCTTCCTCAAGCTCTACGAGCGCGGTCTCGCGTACGTCGCGGAGATCCCCGTGAACTGGTGCCCCGAACTGGGCACGGTGCTCGCGAACGAAGAGGTCGTGGACGGCAAGTCCGAGGTCGGCGGCTTCGAGGTGATCCGCAAGCCGATGCGTCAGTGGGTGCTGAAGATCACCGAGTACGCCGACCGCCTGCTGGACGATCTCGACATGGTCGAGTGGCCGAACGGCACGCTCACGATGCAGAAGGAGTGGATCGGACGCTCGACGGGCGCCGAAGTGGACTTCGCGCTCGAAGGCACGAAGGGCAACCTGCGCATCTTCACGACGCGCCCCGACACGCTGTTCGGCGCGACGTACATGGTGCTCGCGCCCGAGCACCCGCTCGTCGGCGTGCTCACGAGCGACGCGCAGCGCGCGGCCGTGGACGCGTACGTCGAGGCGACGCGGCGCAAGAGCGACCTCGAGCGCCAGCAGGACAAGAAGAAGACGGGCGTCTTCACCGGCGGGCACGCGGTCAATCCCGTGAACGGCGAGAAGCTGCCCGTGTGGATCGCCGACTACGTGATGATGGGCTACGGCACCGGCGCGATCATGGCCGTGCCCGCGCACGACGAGCGCGACTGGGAGTTCGCGAAGGAGTTCGGGCTCACCATTCGCGAAGTCGTCTCGGGCGGCGACGTGCAGACCGCCGCGTTCACCGAGACCGACGAGGGCACGATCGTGAACTCGACCGCGCCCGGCGGCGCGTTCTCGATCGACGGGCTCAAGCCCGTGGACGCAATTCCGAAGATCACCGCGTGGCTCGCCGAGCGCGGCCTCGGGCAGAAGACCGTCAACTACAAGCTCCGTGACTGGGCCTTCTCGCGCCAGCGCTACTGGGGCGAACCATTCCCGATCGTGTGGACGGACGGCACGCACCGGCCGCTGCCCGAGCACCAGCTGCCGCTGCAGCTGCCCGAGCTGAAGGAGTACAAGCCGTCGGGCACGGGAGAGAGCCCGCTCGCGAACGCCGAAGAGTGGCTGAAGGCGACCGACCCCGTGACGGGCGCGCCCGCCCGCCGCGAGACGAACACGATGCCGCAGTGGGCCGGCTCGTGCTGGTACTACCTGCGCTTCATCGACCCGAAGAACCCGAACGCTCTCGTGGACCCGGCCAAGGAGAAGTACTGGATGCCGGTGGACCTCTACGTGGGCGGCGCCGAGCACGCGGTGCTGCACCTGCTGTACGCGCGCTTCTGGCACAAGGTGCTCTACGACATCGGCGTCGTGAGCACGAAGGAGCCGTTCATCAAGCTCGTGCACCAGGGCATGATCCTCGGCGAGGACAGCCGCAAGATGTCGAAGCGGTGGGGCAACGTCGTCGACCCGAACGTGATGATCGACCAGTACGGCGCGGACTCGCTGCGCATCTTCGAGATGTTCATGGGCCCGCTCGAGGCCATGAAGCCGTGGAGTTCGAAGGGCGTGGAGGGCATCATGCGGTTCCTCGACCGCGTGTGGCGCCTGTACGTGAACGAGGACGGCTCGAACGCGTTCACGGACGAGCCGGCGCCGGTCGAGGCGCAGCGCGTGCTCCACAAGACGATCGCCAAGGTCGGCCAGGACGTCGAGGACCTCAAGTTCAACACGGCGATCTCGCAGATGATGGTGTTCGTGAACGAGATCAATCCCATGGCGACGCGCTCGCGCGAGATCCTCGAGCCCTTCGTGCTCGTGATCGCGCCGTTCGCGCCGCACCTCGCCGAGGAGCTGTGGGCGCGGATGGGGCACACGGACACGCTCGCGTACGAGCCGTTCCCGGCGTTCGACCCGGCGCTCTGCGTCGAGGACACGGTGACGGTGGCCGTGCAGGTGAACGGCAAGCTGCGGGCGACGCTGGACCTGCCGCGGGGCGCGTCGCAGGACGACGTCCAGAGCATCGCGTTCGCAGACGAGCGCGTGAAGAAGTACGTCGAGGCCGGCGCGATCAAGAAGGTGATCCACGTGAAGGACAAGCTGCTCAACGTGGTCGTCGCGGGCTGAGGCGGGAGCAGCAAGAGAAAGACGAGCCCGGACGGCGAGAGCCGCCGGGCTCGAGTCGTCTCGAGGTGAAGGTCGGCACCGGAGGCGCGGCTCGAGGCGGTGCGCCCGGAAGGTCGAGGAG
>JBGANH010000143.1:0-11176 GCA_044222365.1 Candidatus Eiseniibacteriota bacterium | reverse complement strand
AGAAGAGGCGGTCGCTTGCAGCTGCGACCGCCTCCGTCTTTTGCTGCGATGCGCGCCACCGGCGCGAACTACAGCTGCTTGTAGTTCGGTCCGCCGCCGCCCTCGGGCGTCGTCCACGTGATGATCTGGTACGGGTCGGCGATGTCGCACGTCTTGCAGTGCACGCAGTTCGACGCGTTGATGCGCAGCTGCAGCGCACCGGGCTTCGACTCGTCGGGCACCATCTCGTACACCGCCGCGGGGCAGAAGTGCTGGCAGGGGTTGCCGTACTCCTCGCGGCACTTCGTGGCGCACACGCTCGTGTCGGCGACCACGAGGTGCACGGGCTGGTCCTCGTCGTGCATCGTGCCGGACAGGTAGACGTCCGCGAGTTTGTCGAACGTGAGCTTGCCGTCGAACTTCATCGGCTCGGGCTTGCCCGCCGGGTGCACGTCGCGAAGCTTGCGCACCTTCGTGTGCGGCGCGTGGCCCTTGAGGTGGTCGCCGAACGGGTCGAGGCCGCCCATGTACATCTGGAAGCCCGTGCGCGGCAGCGCCTGCCACAGCCCGCCGTCGAACGCCTGGTGGAAGTTGCGCATGCTCTTGAGCTCTTCGGCCGCCCACGACTGCGCGACGCGCGTCTCGTAGGTCGCGAGCTTCGCGGCGGAGAAGTCGTTCGCCACGAGGCATTCGAACAGCGTCTCGGCGGCGAGCATGCCCGACTTGATCGCGAGGTGGATGCCCTTGAGCCGCCCGCCGTTCAGGAAGCCGCCCGCGTCGCCCGCGAGCAGCAGGCCGTCGGCCGACAGCTTCGGCATCGCGTACCAGCCGCCCTCGGGGATCGCCTTCGCGCCGTACGCGATCGGCTTGCCGCCTTCGAGCAGCCTGCGCACGAGCGGGTGCGTCTTGAAGCGCTGCAGGTTGCCGTGTGGGTCGCTCGTCGGGTCCGACGCGTCGAGTCCGGTCGCGAAGCCCACGGCCCAGAGCGTGTCGCTCAGCCCGTAGATGAAGCCGCCGCCGAACGTGTCGCTCTTGAGCGGCCAGTTCATCGTGTGGATGACCGCACCCTTCTTCGCCTGGCCGGCCGGCACTTCCCACAGCTCCTTCACGCCGGTCGCGTAGTTCTGCGGATCGCTGTTCTTGGTGAGGCCGAGCGCGGACTCGAGCTGCTTCGTGATCGTGCCGCGCGGGCCTTCGCACAGCACGGTCGCCCTGGCGAGCGCGTCGGCGCCCATCATGAACGTGCCCTTGCGCTCGCCGGACTTGTTCACGCCCTTGTCGCCCGTGCGCACGCCGAGCAGCTTGCCGTTCTCGAGCAGCGGCGTCTGCGCGGGTGTCTCGGTCGCGATCAGGACGCCCTTTTCCTCGGCGATGCCCGCCATCCAGCGCGTGAGGTCGCCGAGGCTGACGATGTACGAGCCGTGGTTGTGCAGCACCGGCGGCAGGAACGGCAGTTTGAACTGGCCGCCCTCGGACAGGATGTAGACGTCGTCGCCCGTCACTTCGGCGGCGAGCGGGCAGCCCTTCTCGACGAAGTCGGGCATCAGCTCGCGGATGCCGCGCGGATCCATGACCGCGCCCGAGAATCCGTGCGCGCCGACTTCGGCCGACTTCTCGAGCACGGCGATGTTGGTTTCGCCGATCGGCTCGCCGGCGCCGCCCGCGGCGATCGCCGCGTTGTGCTTCTCGATCAGGTTCGCGAGGTGAATGGCGCCGGCGAGTCCCGCGGGACCGGCGCCGACGAACTGCACGTCGAACTCGAGAACTTCGCGCTCCACGACGACCTCCGAAGAAGAATCAGCGCGCGGCGGCCGAGTGCTCGGCGTGCGCCTGCGCTTCGAGCCAGCGTTCGCAATCGATGGCCGCCATGCAGCCGCTGCCCGCGGCGGTGATGGCCTGCCGGTACACCTTGTCGTGCACGTCGCCGGCGGCGAAGACGCCCTCGACGTTCGTGTACGACGTGCCGGGCTTCACTTCGACGTAGCCCTTGTCGTCCGTCTTCAGCTGTCCGCCGAGGAAGGCCGTGTTCGGCTTGTGGCCGATCGCGATGAACACGCCGTCGATCGCCATCTCGCGCAGCGCGCCGGTCTTCGTGTCGCGCAGCCGCACGCCCGTCACCTTCTTGCCGTCCTCGCCGAGCACTTCGGCGATCTCGGAGTTCCACGCGAACGTGATCTTCGGGTTCGACTGCGCGCGTTCGCGCATGATCTTCGAGCCGCGCAGCTCGTCGCGCCGGTGCACGAGCACGACTTCGGTGCAGAAGCGCGTGAGGAAGTTCGCCTCCTCGAGCGCGGTGTCGCCGCCACCGACCACGATCACGCGGCGGCCCTTGAAGAAGAAGCCGTCGCACGTCGCGCAGGCGGACACGCCGAAACCCATGTACTGCGTCTCGGACGGCAGCCCGAGCAGCATGGCGCTCGCGCCGGTCGCGACGATCACGCTCTTGCTCTGGTACTCGACGCCGTCCGCCCACACGCGGAACGGGCGCTGCGAGAAGTCCACCTTCTCGACCATCGTGTCGAGGATCTCGGTGCCGAAGCGCGCGGCCTGCGCGCGGAAGTGCTCCATGAGCTCGGGGCCCATGATGCCTTCGGGGAAGCCGGGGTAGTTCTCGACCTCGGTCGTGATCGTGAGCTGGCCGCCGGGCTGCAGCCCCGTGAAGAGGACGGGCTTGAGGTTGGCGCGGGCGGTGTACACGGCCGCCGTGTAGCCGGCGGGGCCGGAGCCCAGGATGAGCACGTCGTGCAGGCGGGACAAGGCAGCCTCCATCGGAATGACGTTCGAGTGACGCGAGCGCGCGGGATACTAGCCGCCGCTCGGGCGGTCGGCCAGCCGTGCCGCGTGCGGCTCCGGCTCCGCCACCGCTCTTGCGTGAGACGGCGCGAGAGCCGCCCGGGGTCCGTCCGGACCTTGCGAAATGCCGCCCCGTGTCATGCGAACGGCCCCGGTTCGGCGGGCCTCGGCGCCAAACCCGGCAGGCGAAGGGCGCACGACGCCCGCATCTGACCGCAAGCAGGCGCCGGGACCGTGCCGGCCACGCGCGCCGGGCCGCGTGAGGGGTGGCACTGGCCTTGCGGTCACGTGCCCCTTAGCATGGTGGCCCGTCAGGCCGGGCCGCCGGTGGTGGCATGCCCGCGGCCCATCCCCCCCGGGGCGCGCAAGACCACGCAGCAACCACATCGTTTCGCTCGGGAGTTCTTCGATGCTGCTTCGCCGTTTCCTGCGGCTCGCGCTGCCGGTGCTCGCCGTGTGCCTCGCGCTCGGCTGGGCCCGCGCCGGGCACGCCGTGACGTCTTCGCTGGTCAAGGTGCCCACGGGCTTCGTGGACGACTCGCTGCTCGCGGGCTTCAACCTGCCGCGCGCGTTCGCGTTCCTGCCCGACGGCCGCATGCTCGTGCTCGAGCTGAAGACCGCGAAGATCCGCATGGTCATGAACCAGTCGCGCTTCGCGACGACCGATCCCATCTTCACCGTGCCCGACGTGAACCCGACCGGATACGAGCGCGGCGCGCAGGGCATCGCGATCGATCCGGGCTGGCCGGCGCGGCCGTACGTATACGTGTTCTACAACGGCTGGGACGCGCACAATCATCTCGTGCGCTTCACCGCGTCGGGGCAGCTGTCGAACCCGGCCGCCGAGTCCATCACGCTCTCGAACGCGCGCCAGATCATCAGCGACATCACCGACGACGATCCGAACCACCAGGCCGGCTGCATCCGCTTCGGTCCCGACGGCAAGCTGTACGTGTCGCTCGGCGAGGACGAACAGTGGTGCATGGCGCAGGACTCGACCACGCTGCACGGCGCGATCCTGCGCATCGACGTGAACAATGTGCCCGCGACCGCGGGCGCGCAGCCGCCGCGCGCGCTCATCATTCCCGCGACCGGCAATCCGCTCTCGACGCCCGACTCGAACGCGAAGCTCGTCTGGGCGTACGGCTTCCGCAATCCGTGGACGTTCTCGATCGATCCCAGCAACGGCCGCATCTATTCCGCCGACGTGGGCGAGGCCGACGAGGAGGAGCTCGACGAGGTGCTGCCCGGCCGCAACTACGGCTGGCCGTACCGCGAGGGCCTCGACACCGTGCTGCCGCGCACGAGCGGCACGCCGAACCAGATCTGCCCCGAGCCCGGCGGCGCGGGCAATCCCGCGAACGGCTACACGAAGCCGATCGTCGCCTACCACCGCGACACGGCGCTGCACTCGATCTTCTCGCTCGGGTTCTATCGTGCGGTGAGCGGCGCCACGGCGAACTGGCCGGCGCAGTATCGCGGCACGACGTTCTGGGGCGACTTCTACTTCGGGCAGCTGCACCTGCTCACCGGCGGCACCGGTGCGTGGGCGGAATCCGCGCCCGTGCCGGGGCAGCCCGGTGCGTACTGGGGCACGGGCTTCCGCGCGGTGACCGACGCGGCCGTCGGCCCGGACGGCAGCCTCTATTGGCTGCAGAACATCAACACGCCGCTGCTCACGGGCACGGTCGGCGTGCTGCACCGCATCCGCTACACGGGCGCGACGGTGGACGTGCCGGTCGAGCTGCCCGCCGCCTCGCGTCTGGCGTGCGCGCCGAACCCGGTGCGCGGCGCGGCCGAACTGGCGTTCCGCATGCCGCAGGCGGCGGCCGTCAAGATCGGCGTGTTCGACGTGACCGGGCGGCGCATGGCGACGCTGTACGACGGAATGGCGCCCGCGGGCGAGACGCGCGTGACGTGGGACGCGGGCACGACCGCGCCCGGGCTCTACTTCGCGAAGCTCGAGTCCGGCTCGCGGATCGACTCGGAGCGCATCCTGCTGCTCAAGTGATCGCCGCGCACGGCAACGGCCCGCTCCGGAAGCATTCGGAGCGGGCCGCTCTCGTCTGGCGTGTGCGGTGCGATCACCCGCCGCGCAGTCCCCGCGAGAGCGGCTGGTTCGCCGCGCGCAGGGCGGGGAAGAAGCCGCCGAGCGCGCCGAGCACGGCGGAGAAGACCAGCGCCGTCACGAGCAGCGGCGGCGTCACGCGGAACTGGAACGCGACCTCCGAGAACGACTGGAAGTTCGTCGTGCTCGTCGTGATGCCGTTGATCGGCAGCGCGATCAGGCAGCCGAACACGCCGCCGATGAGCGCGACGATCATGGACTCGACCACGAACGACGCCATCACCGCGATCGGGCTGAAGCCGAGCACGAGCAGCGTCGCGATCTCACGCGTGCGATTGGCGACCGCCGCGAACATGGTGTTCGCCGCGCCGAACAGCGCGCCGATCGCCATGATGCCGGTGATGAAGATGCCGAGCCCGCGGATCAGGCCCGTCGTGCCCGCCGACTGGCTCTCGTAGAAGGCGCGCTCGCGCTCGGCGTGAATGCCGAGCCGCGGGTCGGCTTCCCACTCCTTCTTCATGGCCTCGAAGGCCGACGGGTCCTTCATGCGCAGCACGCCGACCTGGTACCCGCCCTCGCGGTGGAACACCGGCGCGAGCGCGCGCGCGTCGCCCCAGATCTCGGACTCGAACGACGAGCCCGCGGTCGTGAAGCGGCCCACGACCGTGAAGGGGCGCTTCTGCAGCTTGATCACGTCGCCCACGCGGCAGTGCGCGAAGCGCGGCGCGATCCGCTCGCCGACGATGATCTCGTCGGTGCCGGGGGTGAACGTGCGGCCCTCGACGATCTTCGGCGTGATGCGCATGCCGACGTCGTCCATGTTCAGGCCGCGCACCTTGATGTTCGACGCGCCCTTCTGCCCGACGCGCGGCAGGTTGATGGTCGTGACCATCTCGAAGCTCGCGAGCGGCCGCCCGCTCGCGGCGAGCGCCACGTTCGGGTGCGCGCTCAGGATGGATGCCATCTCGAGCGTGAGCCCGCTCGTGACCTCGCTGTCGGCGCCGTCGCGCAGCACGAGCACGTTGGAGTCGGAGCCGGTGGACGAGAGCGTGGAGCGGAAGCCTTCGGCGAGCGCGAAGGCCGCGAGCAGCACGGCGATCGTGAGCGCGACGCCGATCGCCGTGGTGAGCGTGGCGACGGGGCGTTGCATGACGTTGCGGACGTTGTAGGCGAACGGAATGGCCATGGCGAGGCTCTCTTTCAGTCCACGCGCCGGAGCGCGTCCACGATGCGCAGGCGCGAGGCCTGCCAGGCCGGAATGAAGCCGCTCACCATGCCGAGCCCGATCGCGATCAGGATGGCGGTGAGGACCGTGGTCCACGTGATCGTCATGGCGGGAATGAACGCGAGCGGCTTGCCCTGCAGCCCGAACTTGGCGAGCAGCGCGCCGGCGATGCCGCCGCCCGTGGTGAGGATGGCCGCCTCCGTGACGACCATGCCGAACACCGCGCCGTCCGTGAAGCCGAGCGTCTTGAGCACGGCGATCTCGCTCGTGCGCTCGCGCACGGCCATGACCATCGTGTTCGCCGAGATCACGAGAATGGTGAACACGACCGCGAGCCCGATCACGCGCAGCGCGAACGGCACGTTGCCGAACATGCTGATGAAGCCGGCGCCGAACGCCTGCTCGCTCTCGGTCTTGGTGGCGTTGTCCGAGTTCTCGAACATCGCGTCGATCTGCGTGGCGATCGCGGCGGACTGCGACGGATCGGACAGCTCCACCTTGAAGACGCCCGTGGACGGCTTGCCGCCCATGCCTTTCTCGACCAGGTATTCGTTGTGGAACAGGATCAGGTCCTCGTTCCAGCTGCCGCCCGGGAGCTTCACGTACACGCCGCGAATCGTCATGTCCCAGTCGCCGCGGTAGCGCGTGCCCTGCAGGTGGATCGTCTGCCCGAGCGTCCAGCCCTTCTTCTTCATGATGCCGCGGCCGACGATGCAGGCCGTGCGCTCGGCGTGGTACGCGGCGAGGTGCGGGTCGTGATCCGGCGGCACGCTCACGGCGACCTGCGGCTCGCTCCATTCGGCGATCCGGAGGTCCTTCGCGTACATGGGCCAGAAGTCGTCGTCCACCGCGAACTGCGTGATGCGCTGGCGCTGGCCGTTGATCAGCCCGCCGAACCACACCTGCGTACACACGCGCTTCACGCCGGGAATGGCGCGGATGCGGTCCTTGTAGTCGTAGGGCATGAAGTTCGTGAGCGCGATCGCGTGACGCGTGGCGAGCCGCTCGCGGCTGCCGGAGTCCGCGGTCGCCTGCAGCGAATCGAGCACCGCGCCGAGCGAGCTGTAGAGGAACAGCGCCACGAGCACGCTGCCGAGCGTGAGCGCGCTCCGCAGCGGATTGCGGAACAGGTTGATGAGCACGAGCTGGAGCATGGCGTTCCTTTCGCGCTCAGGCGGACAGCACGCCCTTGTCGAGGTGCACCATGCGGTGGGCGCGCTCGGCGGCGTGAGGGTCGTGGGTGACCATGACGATCGTCTTCTTGAACTCGGTGTTGAGCCGCTCGAGCAGTTGCAGCACTTCCTCGCCCGACTTGCGGTCGAGATCGCCCGTGGGCTCGTCGGCGAGCAGCACCTTGGGATCGCTCACGAGCGCGCGCGCGATCGCGACGCGCTGCTCCTGGCCGCCCGACAGCTGGCGCGGATAGTGGCCGAGCCGGTCGCCGAGCCCGACCAGTTCGAGCGCGAACGTGGCGCGCTTGCGGCGCTCGGCGCCGCTCATCTTGTGCAGCAGCAGCGGCAGCTCGACGTTCTGCAGCGCGGTCAGCACCGGCATGAGGTTGTAGAGCTGGAAGATGTAGCCGATCGTGTTCGACCGCCAGCGCGCGAGTTCGGCGCCGCCGAGCCGCGCGATGTTCGTGCCCGCGACCGAAATGTCGCCGGAGGTCGGGCTGTCGATGCCGCCGATCAGGTTGAGCAGCGTGGTCTTGCCGCTGCCCGAGGGACCCATCAGCGCGACGAACTCGCCTTCCTCGATCGTGAGCGACAGACCGTCCAGCACCGTGATCACCTGCTTGTCCCGCTGGTACTGCTTATG
This sequence comes from Candidatus Eiseniibacteriota bacterium, assembly GCA_044222365.1. Lineage (GTDB taxonomy): Bacteria > Eisenbacteria > RBG-16-71-46 > RBG-16-71-46 > RBG-16-71-46 > CAIXRL01. The sequence goes on along the minus strand of JBGANH010000143.1, from coordinate 3,296 downwards.
GACTTCACGTACTTCGACGAATGCCACGGGAAACCTCCACGTACGGGTGCTTCGTGCGACGAACACCGGAAAATCGCGCGCCGAGTGTCGCGCGAATGAAGGGTGCTGTCGAATGCCGGCACGCGAAACGGCCCGCGTCGCCGGAAGTGGCGACGCGGGCCGTGGGAGAAGGTGCGACGACGAGCGGCCGGAGCTCAGTTGCCCCGCAGCGCAGCGGCCAGCGGGCGGCGCGACGCGTGGAGCGCGGGGAAGAAGCCGCCGAGCAGCCCGAGCAGCGCCGAGAACGCGAGTCCCGCGAGCAGCACCTGCGGTGTGACCTGGAACTGGAACGCCTGTTCGCTGAACGACGAGAAGTTGGTCGTGCTCGACGTGATGCCGTTGATCGGCAGCGCGAGCAGGCAGCCGATCAGGCCGCCGAGCAGCGAGATGACGAGCGACTCGGCGATGAACGCGAGCATGACCGCGAACGGCGAGAAGCCGAGCACGAGCAGCGTCGCGATCTCGCGCGTGCGCGCCCCGATCGTGGCGTACATGGTGTTGACCGCGCCGAAGAGCGCGCCCACGGCCATGATCGAGGTGATGAACGTGCCGAGCACCGTGACGATCATCGTGAACATCTCGGACTGCTTCGCGAAGAACTCGCGCTCGCGATAGACCTCGACCTGCAGCCGGGGATCGGTCTCGAGCGCCTTCTTGATCGAGGCGAACTGCTTCGGGTCCTTCATGCGGAACACGACCGTCTGGAACACGCCCTCGCGGTGCATCGCCGGCGCGAGCACGCTCGCGTCGCCCCAGATCTCGGACTCGAACGCCGAGCCCTTCGCGCTGAAGTGACCGACGACCGTGAAGTCGCGCTGCTCGAACCGCAGCTTCTGGCCGATCTCGCAGTTCGCGAACCGCTTGGCGATGCGCTGGGCCACGAGGATCTCGTCGGAACCCGGCGTGAACATGCGCCCCTCCTCGAGCACGAGCGCGGTGCGCACACCGACCGCGGAGGGATCGACTCCGCGCACGGTCAGGTTCGACGACCCCACCATGCCGAGACGGTCCTTGTTGACCACGACCACCAGTTCGGAGCTGGCGAGCGCGCGGCCCTCGGGGCTCGTCGCGACGCCGGGAGAGGAGCGGATGATGCTCGAGGCTTCGAGCGGCACGGCGCTCGAGATCTCGCTGTCGGCGCCCTTGCGCAGCACGAGGGCGTTGTCGTCCGAGCCGGTGGTCACGAGCGAGGTGCGGAAGCCTTCGGCGAGCGCGAGCGCGCCGATGAAGATCGCCACGGTGAGCCCGATGCCGGCCGCCGTGGTGAACGTGGAGACGGGGCGCTGGAAGACGCTCCGGACGTTGTACGCGAGAGGAATGGCCATGCGTCCTCCTACTCGACGCGACGCAGCGCGTCGACGATGCGCAGGCGGGAGGCCTGCAGGGCCGGGATCAGTCCGCTGACCGCGCCGATGAGCAGCGCGATCCCGATGCCGACGAAGACGGTGGACCAGTAGACGGTCATGGACGGCAGGAAGCCGAGCATGTTGAAACCGGACTTCTCGATGCCGAACTTGGCGGCGAGGGCGCCGATCGTGCCGCCGCCGACGGTGATCACCGCGGCCTCGGCGACGACCATCGCGAACACGGCGCCGTCGGTGAACCCGAGCGTCTTGAGCACCGCGAACTCGCTCGTGCGCTCGCGCATGGACACCATCATCGTGTTCGCGGCGATCAGCAGGATGCTGAACACGATCGCGAGCCCGACGAGCCGCAGCACGAACGGCAGGTTGCCGTACATGCTCACGAAGCCGGCCTGGAACGCCTGCTCGCTCTCCGTGCGCGTGGACGGTGCCGAAGTCTGGAACATGCCGTCGATCGTCGAGGCCACCGCGCTCGCGCGCGAGGGGTCGGACAGCTGGAGGATGTAGATGCCGACCATGCCGGAGCCGCCCATGCCCTTCTGTTCGAGGTAGTCGAAGTGGAAGAGCAGCGAGCTTTCGTCGAACGACTTCTTCTTCGCCTTGTAGACGCCGCGGATGGTGAACGTCCAGTCGCCGGGGTAGATCGTGCCGCGCACGGTGACCTGCTGGCCGAGCTTCCAGCCGCGCTTTTCCATGAGCTTGATGCCGACGATGCACGCCGTCTGTTCGGTCTCGAACACGGCGAGCTTCGGGTCCACGCCGGCCGGAGCCGGCACCCCGTCGGGCAGCTTCGACCATTCGACGATGTCCACGTCGCTCGAATAGATGGGGATGTAGTTCTCGTCCACGGCGAACTGCGCGAAGAAGTCGCGCGGGTTGGCCGGGTCCGTGCCGCCGAACCAGTTGCTGATCGCCACGCGCTTCACGCCGTCCACGGCCTGGAGACGCTGCATGTACGACTTCGGCATCGGGAAGATCAGCGACACCTTGTTGCGCGTGACGAGGCGCGTCTCGGAGCCGACCTTGATGGACTCCTGCAGCGTGTCGAGCACGCCGCTCAGTGCGCAGAACAGGAACAGCGCCAGCGTCACGCTCGCGAGCGTGAGGAACGTGCGGAGCGGGTTGCGGCCGAGATTGACCAGCACCAGATGGAACATGCGTTCTCCTCCGTGCGGGTCAGGCGGACAGCACGCCCTTGTCGAGGTGCACCATGCGGTGGGCGCGCTCGGCGGCGTGAGGGTCGTGGGTGACCATGACGATCGTCTTCTTGAACTCGGTGTTGAGCCGCTCGAGCAGCTGCAGGACTTCCTCGCCCGACTTGCGGTCGAGATCGCCCGTGGGCTCGTCGGCGAGCAGCACCTTGGGATCGCTCACGAGGGCGCGCGCGATCGCGACGCGCTGCTCCTGGCCGCCCGAGAGCTGGCGCGGGTAGTGGCCGAGCCGGTCGCCGAGCCCGACCAGTTCGAGCGCGAACGTGGCGCGCTTGCGGCGCTCGGCACCGCTCATCTTGTGCAGCAGCAGCGGCAGCTCGACGTTCTGCAGCGCCGTGAGCACGGGCATGAGGTTGTAGAGCTGGAAGATGTAGCCGATCGTGTTCGACCGCCAGCGCGCGAGTTCGGCGCCGCCGAGCCGCGCGATGTTCGTGCCCGCGACCGAGATGTCGCCGGAGGTCGGGCTGTCGATGCCGCCGATCAGGTTGAGCAGCGTGGTCTTGCCGCTGCCCGAGGGACCCATGAGCGCGACGAACTCGCCTTCTTCGATCCGCAGCGACAGGCCGTCGAGCACGGGGATCTGCTGCTGGTCGCGCTGGTAGACCTTGCGCAGGTCGGAGACTTCGATCCAGGCCATGAGGGGCTTCCTTTCGGGAGTCGGTGGATCAGCGGCTCGCGAGCT
>JBGANH010000142.1:0-11819 GCA_044222365.1 Candidatus Eiseniibacteriota bacterium | reverse complement strand
AACGACAGCCGGCGCGCGCGGGCGCTCGCGCTCGCCGACGCCGGCGTCGCGGAGGCGGTGAGCCGCCTGCGCGCCGGCGACGTGCCCGCCGTGCTGAACCCGCGCGCGGTCACCCAGATCTTCAACGTCGCGTCCGGCAGCGTGCCGTCGCTCGGCACGGACTCGACGGGACTCGCCACGCGGCAGCCGTCGGGGCAGTTCCTCAACTACACGACCACCGAACCCGGTCCGGGCACGCTCACGATCGGCTTCCGCACGAACCCGTCCCGCACGGTGATCTACCGCTACGACAGCGCCCTGAATCCGGCGATCAACACCGCGTCGGGGCCGCCGATCTTCCAGATCACGTCCACCGGCAAGGTCGGGAACACTTCGCGCACGGTCATGGTGGACGTGGTGTCGCGCCCGCCGACGTTCAACGCGAAGGGCGCACTGACGGCCGGCGGCGAGATCAACGTGCACAACGGCATCTACGTGTGCGGCTACAACCACTCGGCCGCGACCACCGACTTCACGGCGATCAACGTCGGACGCAGCGCGGCGCCGGGCGCGAATCCCGGCGCGGACGCCGGCCACACGAGCTGCCTCGGTTACGAGGTCGGCGCGAGCAGCCAGGCCGGCGCCTGGGCGGGCGGCTCGGCGGCGGTCGATCCGCCCGGGAACGCCGCGGGCACACCCGCGACGTCGTCCGGTGGCGCGGCCAGCCGCTACACCGGCCCGTGGGACGCGCTCGGCATGAGCCAGGCGGACTACCTGCAGTGGATGCCCGTGCGCCGCTCGACCGTTCCCACGAACTGGAACGGGTCGTTCGATCTCGACCGCGACGCCACGTTCAACAACAACCAGGGCGGCAACCAGAGCTGGACGCTCAACAACGTCAACGGCTCCGGGTTCCTCTACATCGACGGTCACGTCATCCTGCAGGGCGACTTCGTCTGGCGCGGCATGGTGTACATCAACGGCCAGGTCGAGACCCAGGGCCGCATCTGGGTGCTCGGCACGATGATCGGCCAGGGCCAGATCGAGGTGCAGGGCTCGGGCTCCGGCGGCGCGATCCTCTACAGCCGGGACGCCGTGGACTACTACCTGTCCATGTACGCGGGCTCGTACCAGCGCATCGCGTGGCGCGAGCTGAACTGACGGCCCGCGACTCGGGAACGAAACGCGCCGGTGCGGACTTCCGCGCCGGCGCGTTTCGTCACGCGAGCATCGAGCGGTAGAGCTCGGCGGTGGACTCGGCGACCTTGTCCCACGAGTAGTGCTGCAGGATGTGCTGGCGCGCGCGGTCGCCGAAGCTGTGCACCACGTCCGGATGGCGGATCAGGTGCTCGAGCTTCTCCTTCAGGTCGTCCACGTCCTTGCTGCGGAAGCTCACGGCGCACTCCTCGGCCACTTCCATGTTCTCCGGAATGTCCGAGATGAGCACGCAGCGGCCGTACGAAAGCGCCTCGAGCAGCGCGATGGAGAGCCCTTCCATGGTCGAGGGCTGCACGACGCAGTAGGCGTTGCTCCAGAGTTCGTCGAGCGACTCGCCGAACACGTAGTCGAGCAGCCGGATCCGGTCGCTTTCGTACTTCTTGAGCACGTCCACGTAGCCCTGCGAGAACGACAGCCCGCCGACCAGCGCGAGCTTCATGTCGGTGTCGATGCGCTGGAACGCCTCGCACAGGTAGTGCACGCCCTTTTCGGGCACGAGCCGCCCCACGAAGAGCACGTACTTGCCCGGCGTGAGCCCGAGCTGCGTGATCTTCTTGGCGGGCCGTACGACCGGCAGGTTCGTGCCGTTCGGGATGAACGCCGCGTCGCAGTGGTGCGCCTCGCGGAAGTGCTGGCGCAGCGTCTTGCTCACGACGATCGTGCGGTCGGGAAGGTGCGCGGCCGGGCCTTCGCACTGGCGCAGGAACCAGCGCGCGAACTTGCCCCACTTCTCGCGCTGCCAGTCGAGGCCGTGCACGGTCACCGCGGTCTTCGCGCCCGTGAGGCGCGGCAGGCCCGAGAAGATCGCCGGCCCGAGCGCGTGGAAGTGCACGATGTCGTAGCGCCGGAAGATCGACTCCATCGTCGCCCACGTCGTGTGCGTGATCGCGTCGAGGTGCTTCGTGTGGATGCTCGGGCGGCGCAGCAGCTTGACGCCGTGGTACTCCGCGCCCGCGGGCGTGTAGTACAGGCGGCAGAACACGTCCACGTCGATGCCCATGGGCACGAGCCGGCGCGCGATCTCGTCCACGTGGCGCTCGATGCCGCCGTACGTGGCCGGGATGCCCTTCTGGCCGATCATCGCGACGCGCATCAGGCTGCTCCCTTCGTGCCGGCGGCGGTCCGCAGCCGGCGCTCCATGTCTTCGCCCAGGCGTTCGCCGAGCCGTCCCCACGCGTACTCGCCCAGCGCCTCCGGCGCGCGTGCCCCCCGGGCGCCGTGCCCCGCGGGCCGGGTACGCAACGCATCCGCGAATCCGTCCGCCTCCGCCACCACCACGTGCGGCTCGAGCGGCGCGTAGCCTCGCACGCCGAACGGGGTCGTGACCACCGCGAGTCCCGCCGCGAGGTACGTCGGCACCTTGACGTTGCTGCCGCCGCCCGTGAGCACGGGATTCACACCGGCGTCCGCCGCGTGCAGCAGCGGCAGGATCGCGGCGGCCTCGCCGTGCGCGACGAGCCACGGCTCGCGCCGCCCGGCGAGGGCGCGCGTCACCGTACCGACCACGAGCAGCTTCACCCCGTCCGCCGCGAGCGCCGGCATCACGCGTTCGGTGAGCACGCCGAGCGCCTCGCGGTTCGGGCCCCAGTCGGCGCCGACGAACACCGCGACGTAGTGCTCGGGCGTGAAGCCGAGCGCCGCGCGCGCGGCCTCGCGCTCGCCCGGCAGCGGTGCACGGAGTTCGGTCTCGTCGAAGCCGTTCGGGATCACCGCGAGCCGCTCCGCGCGCGCGCCGTACAGTTCGCGCATGCGGCGGGCGTCGTCGTCGGTGCAGACCACCGTGAGGTCGGCGAGCGAGACGGCACGCTGCTCGATCGCGCGCAGCCGGTTCGCCCACGACGCGCGCATCGCGACGGGCGGCGCGGCGTGCGAGAAGCGGTCGTACTCGACGTTGTGGGACGTGTAGACGCGCAGCGGCGCGCCGTCCCGGGCGCGCCCGCGTTCGAGCACGGCGCTCACGTTGAGGTCGGCGGTCACGACGTCCGCGGGTCCGGTGCCTTCGGCGAGCGCGGCGGCGTAGCGTGCCGCGTTGGCGCGGTGGCCGGCCTCCGCCGCGAACAGCGGCGCGAGCCCGGCGCGTTCGAGCCGCCATGCGAGCGACGTGTGCCACGCCTTGCGGCGGCGCAGTTCGACACCCGCCACACGCTCCTCGGCCGCCGCCTCGCAGCGGTTCGGCACGACGCAGAGCATGCGCACGCGGTGCCGGCGCGCGAGACCGCGCGCGAGGCCGAACGAACGTTGCGAGCCGCCGAAGCGGGCCGGGAAGATGTCGTTGTCCACGACTCCGTGGATCGTCACGACGCCCTCCCCCAGTCGAGCGCGCCCTGCGGCGCGCGGCCGCCCTGCGCGAATCCCACCACCATGCCGGCGGCGTTCACGGTCCACGTGAGCAGCGAGTGCAGCGCGAGGCGCGCGCTCTTCTTGCGCAGCGTCATGAGCGCGAAGAGCACGAGCGGCGCGAGCGTCCACGCCGCGAGCGCGCGCGGCCCGCCGAGCGCGAACGCGAGCGGCGCCGCGCCCCAGAGCGCGAGCGTCGCGAAGTAGTGCCCCTGCCGCGCGGCGTGCGCGGCGAAGTCCGCGCGCCCGAGCGACAGCCGCAGCACCTGGCCCTGCCCGAAGCACAGCCCGGTCGCCCAGCGCCGGCCGATTTCGGAGAAGCTCGGGCGCGGCGCGCTCCAGTGCTTCGCCGCCATCGGCGCGAGCGCGCGCAGCACGAAGCCGTGCGCGCGCAGGCGCACGCCGAGTTCGAAATCCTCCTCGGAGTTCAGCCTCGGGTCGTACGCGCCCGCACGTTCGAGTGCTTCGCGCCGGTAGAGCGCGAGCGTCGCGAGGTAGCCGCTCGTGCGGTCACCGTCGCCGACGCGGTACATGTCGCGCGCGCCCGGACGCTCCGCACCGCCGTCCACGAACCACTCCTCGAGCCGGCCCCAGTAGCCGCCGTCGGCGCTCTCGCGGGCGGCCTCGTCGAGCGCGCGCGCGATCCAGGCGGCGTTTACCTCCACGTCGGCGTCCACGAACAGCACCCACGCGCCGCCGCACGCGGCGAAGCCGCGATTGCGCGCCGCGCCGGGCGTGAGCGGGCGCGAGACCTCGGGGCGCAGCACGCTCCAGCGCGCCGAGAGCAGCGGCAGCGCGGTCGAGCCACCGGGCGCGCTCAGCACGAGCACGCCGCGCCAGTCGCGCCCCTCGAGCGCCGCCTCGAGCGCGGCGAGCGTGCGCGGCAGGAACCGCTCCTGGCGGTAGCAGGGAATGACGACGCCGAGCGTCATCGCCCCCTCCTGCCGCGCGAGGGCTCGGCGGGCGAGAACGTCGCGAGCCCGAGCACGTCGTCGTACACGGCCTCGAACCCGTCGGCCACCGCGGCCCACGTGTAGTCGCGGCGCACGAGTTCGCCGCCGGCGCGGCCCATGCGGGCGGCACGGTCGGTCTTGCGGTGGAACAGTTCGGCGCGTCAGCAGCAGGCACGTCCGGCGGCACGGTGCAGCCGTTCGCCGACGATCGGGATCGGACACGCCGCCGACCAAAGCGTCGCGATGGGACGCAGCGCCATGGCCTCGAGCAGCACGACGACCAGCACTGCCCGGCGACGGCAGCAGCACGTCCGGAAGCGGCGAGCAGCGGTCAGGGCGTCGTCGACGCGCCCGCGAAGTGGTTCTGCGCTCGATGCCGAGCACGGTGCGCACGTTCCTCGAGCGCGACGCGCAGCAGCGCGTCCACCAGGCGACAGGCGATGGTCGAGGTCGCGGCGCCAGGCCAGCGAGCGCGTCGAGCAGCACGGCGGCCTTCGCCGCGAGCCGCGCGGCGACTGCCCTGGCGGACGGATCGGCCAGGGCGTGGAAGCGCTCGCGCCACGCCTTCGCGAAGGTCCTCGGCGTCCTCGTCGGGATCTCGGCGCCGTTCGGCACGCGCGATCGCGGCCGATCACCGTAGTCGCGCACCGAGGCGCTCGGCGACCGCGCCGCGCCGAACCGCCGTAGCGGCGTCCGCGCAGTTCGTCGCGCTTGAGCGCGCGTTGTGCCGAGTGCGACTCGCCCGGTGATGTGCTCGGTCACGACGACGGCGCACGCCCGCGGCGCGCGCGAGCATGCAGAGGTAGCGGTCGGCGGCCGGCCAGACGTGGTGCACGTGCAGCACGTCGGGGCGCGCGCGGCGCAGGCGCAGCCACGTGTCGAGCATGCCGCGCCAGTCCCAGCGCGAGTCCACCTCGGCGAGGCGCTCCACGCCGAGACCGCGCGCTTCGAGCGCCGCGGCGAACTCGTCGAGTTCCTTCACGGGGCTGAGCCACACGCGCACGTCGAAGCGCTGCGGGGAGAGCCGCGTGGCGAGTTCCCACACCACGCGCTCGGTGCCGCCCACGCTCCGCCCGCTCTCGGCGAGCACGACCTTCAGCCGTTCGCCCGGCGCGTTCCGCATAGAGTCTCGTAGGCCCGGATCAGCTCCCCGGCGTTGTGCTCCCACGCCATCTGCGTGAGGAAACGCTCGCGGTTGTAGGCGCCCATGCGCTCGCGCAGCGCGGGGTCGTCCAGCAGCTGCTCGATCTTGGCGGCGAGGTCCTCGACCACGTCGGCCTCGGCGTACAGCGCGCCCTCGCCGGCGGAGTAGCGGTGTTCGCGCAGGTCGTAGCACACGACCGGCTTCGCGCACGCCATGTACTCGAGCACCTTGTTCATCGTGCTCACGTCGTTGAGCGGGTTCTTGGGGTCCGGGCTCACGCACACGTCGGCGGTCGCGAGGATGCGTTCGACGTCGGCGTCGGGCACGCGTCCCGTGAACTCGCAGACGCCGTCGAGCCCGAGGCTCGTCGTGAGCGCCTTGAGGTCGGCGAACGAATCGCCGCCGCCGATGAACGTGAACGCGACGTCGCCGCGCTTGCGGTCCTGCACGAGCACCTTGGCCGCGCGCACGAGGTGGTCCACGCCGTCCTGCGGCGCCATGACGCCGAGGTACGCGACGAGGAACGGCTTGCCGCGCTTGAGCGACGGCTCGCTCTCGCGCACGACGCCGAAGCGCTTCTGGCTCGGCCCCGAACGCACGACGAACACGCGGTCCGGCCGCTTGCCGCCGCGCGACATCGCGACCTGGCGGTAGGAGTCGTTCGTCGAGATCACCATGTCCGCGGTCGCGAACTGCATGCGCTCGAGCCACTGCAGCGCGCGGTGCGGGAACGAGCCCGCGCCCTTGTCGCCGAAACGCGACAGGTAGAGCTCGGGGCACAGGTCGTGGTGATCGAACACGAACTTGCGCCCGAACAGCTTGAAGAACGCGGCGATCGCCCAGAACGTGTCGGGCGGGTTCGCGCTGTGGATGACGTCGAAGCCGCGGCGCGCGAGCACGGTGATCGTGAGCCGCGCCGTCTGCAGCCAGCAGTACAGGAACTCCCACGCGTAGCTCGCGAAGCCGGAGGCCTCGGGCGGCGGCGGGTAGCGCCAGATGTGGATGCCGTTCAGCTCCTCGTACGGCAGCGTGCCGCCGTCTCCCATCGGGCAGATCGCGGACACCTCGTACCCGGCGCCCTTCAGCGCGTTCAGCTCCATCCACACGCGCCGGTCGAACGGCAGCGTGAGGTTCTGCGACAGGTGCAGGACGCTACCACGCGAGGCCATGGTACTCCCCGCGCGTCACGCTCTCGCGCTTCACGCCGTCCACGAGGTCCACGACCACCTGACCGTCGCGCATCATGCTTCCGATCTCGCGGTAGATCGGGGCGCGGTTGCCCACGACGATCACGTCGCTCGACTCGACGACCTCGCGCAAGTCGGCACGCAGGCGCTCGGGCAGGTACGGCACCTCGTCCTCGACGAAGCGGCGGTTCGCGCCGAGCACGCGTTCCATGTCGATGTTCGGGTCGTGCAGCAGCACCGCGTAGCCCTTGCCGACGAGCGTGCCGATGACGCGCAGGATCGGGCTCTCGCGCAGGTCGTCCGTGCCGGCCTTGAACGACAGTCCGAGGAAGCCGACCTTGCGCTGCTTGAAGCGCTCGATCAGGTGGATCGCGTCCTCCACGTGCACGTCGTTCGAGCGGATGATGTTCTGGATCACGGGCAGTTCGAGGTTGTGCTGGCGCGAGCGCGACACGATCGCGCGCACGTCCTTCGGCAGGCACGAGCCGCCGAACGCGAAGCCCGGGCTCAGGTAGTAGGGCGACAGGTTGAGCTTCGTGTCGCGCACCATGAGCTTCATGACGGCGTGGCTGTCCACGTGCTCGCGCTTGCAGATGCGCCCGACCTCGTTCGCGAACGCGACCTTGAGCGCGTGGAACGAGTTGTTCACGTACTTGAGCATCTCGGCGATCGGAATGGACGTCACCATGAGTTCGCCGCCGACGCCGTCGTAGAGCGCCTTGAGCGCGTCGCCGGCGCGGTCGCAGCCCGCGCCGATCACGGTGTACTCGGCGTTGTTGAAGTCGTCCACGGCCGTGCCTTCGCGCAGGAACTCGGGGTTGTACGCGACGCCGAACTTCTCGCCCGCCTTGCCGCCCGAGGCCTGTTCGATCACCGGCGTGAGTTCGTCGAGCACCGAGCCCGGCAGCATCGTGCTGCGCATGACGACGGTGGTGAACTTGCCGGTCGAGGCGATCGCGGAACCGACCTCGGCGCAGGCGCGCTTCACGTGGTCGAGGTTGAGCGAGCCGTCCTCGCGCGAAGGCGTGCCGACGCACACGAGCACGACGTCGGCGCCGGGCATCGCCTTCGCGATCTCGGTGGTCGCGCTCAGCCGGCCGTTCGCGCGCGCCGAAGCGATCAGCGCACCGAGGCCCTTCTCGACGATCGGGCTCTCGCCCCGCTCGATGCAGTCCACCTTGAAGGCGCTGGTGTCCACGCCCACGACCGTGTGACCACGGCTGGCGAGACACGCCGAACACACCGAACCCACGTAGCCCAGACCGACGACGACGACCTGCATGTGCGTATCCTCCGGAGCGGCGGCGGCGGTGTGGCCAGGGGGGCCGCCGCCTGCGCTCCGCGTTCGACTCGATGAAGGGTCAAGGCACGGCCGGCGCGGAAGACTCCGTTCCGGTGACGTGCCACACCCGCACACCGGGACGCGAGAAGCGTCCGGCCTGCGGATACGTCTGCTCCAACCAGCGGGCGAAGGTGTCCTGCGGGTCGAGGTCCTCGGCCCGGCTCAGCACCACCCACGTCCCACCGGCCTGCGCCAGCTTTGCCGCGAACTTCGCCGGCATCGTCCCGGGCTGCGACACGTGCCCGAGCCAGAGCCGGTCCACCTGCAGCCCCCGCGCGTAGAACTGCACGGGGTCCTCCGAACCCATCGCCAGCACCTGCTCGCCGGGGGCGAACCGTTCCCGCACCAGGGCGAGCGCGCCGCGATAGTCCTCGCGCGCGTACTCCGGCACGAAATAGTGCTGGTACAGCGAGACACTCCACAACGCCGCGACCGCCACCGTGGCGATCCGGCGCCATCGCGCGGACAGGGACGCGTGGCCCGCCGCGAGCACGAGGAGCACGCACGGCAGGGACACGGCCAGGTAGCGCGGATGGAAGACTTTGAAGTTCTGGGCCGCAAAGTAGCTGACGAGCAGCCCGGGTGCGACGAGCCACAAGACGGTATCGGCCAGCCGCTTCCGTCTCGCCAGCGCGACGATTCCGGCCGCTCCGAGGGCCCCGAACACCCCCCCGACGAGCACGAGCTCGGCGGCGTGGCGCTTCAGGGTCGCCGCCCCGGCGTGGGAGCGCAGTTCCCGCAGGCTGGGCCCGAGCGTGTAACCCACCGTGAACGCGTGCAGGGCGAAGGGCACGGCAGCGGCGTGGAAGGTCGTGGAGCCGCGCAGTGCGGTCTCGCCCGCCACGGCCTCACGCTCCGGCTGGAGCCGGCGCCAGTCCCAGGTCCGGGCGATCGAGCCGAACCACGGAGCCGCGACGAGCAGCAGCACGCCGGCGGTGAAGGCGAGCGCGCGCACTCGCGCCGTACGCGTGGCCGGATCGCCCGCGAGCCACCAGCGCAGGTGCAGCGGCGCGAGCAGCGCGAACGAGAGATTCGAGAGCAGCGCCATGGTCGCGAGCGCGAGGTAACGCGCGAGGCCGCGGGCGTCGCAGCGGCGCTGCAGTTCGAGCAGCGCCGCCGCGCTCGCGCACACGCACAGCACGAGCAGCGAATAGTTGCGCGCTTCCTGCGAGTACCACACGAGGAACGGCGAGCCGGCGGCGAGCCAGGCCGCGGTGCCCGCGGTGTCGCGCCCGAGCCAGCGCGCGGAGAGCCACGCGAAAGCGGGAACGGTGAGCACCCCCGCGATCGCGCTCGGCAGCCGCAGCGCCCATTCGGCGTCGCCCGCGACACCCGACCACAGGTTCAGCAACAGGCTGTAGAGCGGACCGTGCACGTTCTCGAGCAGGTCCTTCGCCGACAGCGGCCCGCCCATGCCCGCCGAGTACCACGTGAAGATCTCGTCGATCCACAGGCTCTGGTGCCCGAGCCGGAAAAGCCGCAGAGCCGCCGCCACGAGGGTGGCGGCGGCGATCATGCGGAACTGGGCCGATGTGGAGGATGGGATGGAAAGCTCTGCGGCCGGCCGCGCTCGCCGGTTCGGAATGGACACTCCCTCAGTACGCTCCCTCTCGGGACAGCACGGCGGGAATGGTGCGCAGCAGGATCTTGAGGTCGAGCCCGAAGGACTGGTGCTTGATGTACTCGAGGTCGAGACGCATCCACTCCTGGAAGCCGATGCGGCTGCGGCCGCTGATCTGCCACAGGCAGGTGATGCCGGGACGCACGTCGAGGCGGCGGAGCTGCCACGGCTCGTACTGCGCGACTTCCTCGGGGATCGGCGGACGCGGGCCGACGAGGCTCATGTCCCCGATGAGGACGTTGTAGAACTGCGGGATTTCGTCGAGGCTCGTGGTGCGGATGAAGCGGCCGACACGCGTGATGCGTGGGTCGCGCGCGATCTTGAAGATCGGGCCGTCGGCTTCGTTCATGTGCGCGATCTTGTGACGCTTGCGGTCGGCGTCCTTCACCATCGAGCGCAGCTTGTAGAACGTGAAGGGCCGGCCGCCGCGGCCGACGCGGACGGACTTGTAGAAGACCGGGCCGCGCGACTCGAGCCGGATGAGCGCCGCGATGAGCGCGACGATCGGGGCGGCGAGGATCAGCGCGACCAGGGCGCCGGCGATGTCGAGGGCGCGCTTGCCGAAGCGAAGGTAGAAGCCACTGGCTTCGGGTGTCTCGAACGGGAGGACGGGCGCCACGCTCGCGGCCAGCGAGGCCGAACGCGGTCCGTGCGAGGAGGCGTGCGCCCCGACGCGCGGGCGGGCGTGACCGTTCGCGAAGCCCGCGGGATGCGGGGCCGCGTGCCCGGAACCGTTGGCGGGCTTGGACCAGATGGGCGCCCGCACGGCGCTGGACTGCAGCCGTGACGGGAGTGTCGCTCCGGTCGGCGTTGTCGATTCCACGGAGTCGTTGTCCCTTGCCGGATGTTCGACCGAGGGCTGCCAGTCCGGTCTACTGGCGGCTGCCTCACCTGCGGACGAGAGGATGTCGGGGTCCATCGGGGCCGTTCTCAGTTGTCGCCGCCCGAGACGAGAAAACCGAAAGGCACGTACTGCCCCTCGGCGTTCACGACACTCGCTTCATCCGTTCGAAAATGCGCTGGACTGTTCGAGCACGAGCGACTGGGGGATCACCAAGATGTCTGTTCCTGAGATGTGTTACCCGGCTTCTCATCAACCCGGACCGCCCGAGGGGGCCGTCCGATGCTGCTCGTCGTGCGCAACACAGTTCGCAAGGGATCGTGGTGGGCTCTCTCCGTGTGGGACTTCGAGGCGGCTGGGACTGCCGCCGACGGACAACAGGTTAGCAAGGGCATGACAGGCACTTCAACGGCAGATTTCATTGCGGAACGGTTTCGGAGGGGTTTCCGCTCCCCGGGCCGGAGGCTGCGCGGATCAGCGAGTCGAGCGCCGCGGCCAGGCGCTGGTTGAGTTCCCCGCGGAAATGGGCGTCCGCGGTGAAGGTGCCGGGGTCCGTGGGCGGGGCGATCGCGTGTGTGGACATGCAGGGCACGCCCGCCGCGCGCAGGTCCGCCCCGAGCGCACGCTCGAGGTGGTCGTCGTAGCCGCGGTCCTCGATGAGCATCACGACGGGAACGCCTCCCTCGGCGCGGACCTCGCGCGCGAACTGGATCGCGAGCGCGCGGGCGGTGCGGACGGCCTCGGCGCCGGGCCGGAAGCCGTGGCGGTCGTGCAGGCGGGCGGTGTGCAGCCGGGTCTCGCGCTGCGCCCAGGCCTTGCGGAGCAGCCGGAACGTGACCGAGTGGTCGAGCCACGACGCGCGGAAGAGCGCCGGGCGGTACCAGGCGTCGGTGCGAGCGAGTTCGCGTTCGTACTCCCGCCAGCGCTCGGGCTGCGCCAGCGCCGCGCGCATCGAGTCGCTGCTCGCGAGGCTCGGCCACTCGCCGCTCACCGAGTCGCCCTCCACGCGCCAGCGCGGATAAGTGTACGGGTAAGGGCTCTCGAACATCCACGTGGCGCCGGAGGCGGCGTCCACACCGCGCAGGCTCGAGGCGAGGATGCCGAGCACGGCGACGTCGGAATGCACGCGGCGACGGTCCACGCGCCAGAGCGCGTACACGTGCGAGACGGGCGCGGCCGGCCCTCCCCGAGCGCGGA
>JBGANH010000141.1:0-11649 GCA_044222365.1 Candidatus Eiseniibacteriota bacterium | reverse complement strand
CCTTCGCGGCCCTCGGCGCGCGCACCGGCGCACCGATGACGTTCGACGACGTGAGCAGCGTCGCCACCTCGTATCCCGGTTTCTTCTCCACGCTCGCCGCGCTCGGCGCGCAGGTGGAGGGCGTCGTATGAGCGTGTTCGTGGTCGTGCTGGACGGACCGTCCGCGGCGGGGAAGAGCACCACCGCGCGCGCGATCGCGGAACGGCTCGGCATGCGTTACCTCGACACCGGCGCGTTCTATCGTGCGCTCGCGCTCAAGGTCGCCCAGGACGGCGTGCGACCGGACGACGCCGAAGCGGTGACGGAGGTGGCGAAGCGCTCGGCCATCGACTTCTCCGGCTCACCTTCGCAGGCGCACGTCTTTCTCGACGGCCGCGACGTGAGCGGCGAGATCCGCACGCCCGAAGTGAGCGAACTGGCCTCGCGCGTGGCCGCGGTGCCCGCGGTGCGGCGGCTGATGGTCGAATGGCAGCGCGCGATGGCCGAGCGCGGGCCGCTCGTGGGCGAGGGCCGCGACCTCGGCACGATCGTCTTCCCGGATGCGGACGTGAAGATCTACCTCGACGCCGACCTCGAGACGCGCGCCCGGCGGCGCTGCCGCGAACTGCAGGCGCGGGGGATCGCCGTGCATCTCGAGGACGTCCGGGAGGACCTGGGACGTCGCGACGACCGTGACATGAACCGCCCCGACAGCCCGCTCAAGGCCGCGGCGGACGCGATCCGCGTGGATTCCTCGGGTCTCGACCTCGAAGGGCAGATCGCGGCGGTGCTCGAGGTCGTCCGCCGTCATCCTCGCTGTCCCGCAAGCGGCGCAGCGGGTTAGACTGCCGCGCCGTTCCCGGCGGGCTCGGCCCGCCGCACCGGAAACCCCTGCACATCGCGGCCCGAAGGGCCGAGACCGGACTAGGAGTTTGCTTGAGTCTGCTCTATAGTGCCTCCCGGCTTTTCTTCAGCCCCCTCGTGGCGCTCGCCACGGGGTACGAGGTGCGCGGCCGCGAGAACATCCCGAAGTCGGGGGGCGTGATCGTGGCGGCGAACCACGTGGCTTACACGGATCCGCCCGTCGTCGGGTTCGCCGCGCAGCGGGAACTGTTCTACCTCGCGAAGGAAGAACTTTTCCGGGTGCCGGTGCTCGGTCCGCTCATCACCGCCTACAACGCCATTCCGATCCGGCGTGGCAAGGCGGACGTGGCGGGGATGGCGCGAGCCATGGAAGTGCTGAGGCAAGGTCGCGCGTTGATCATGTTCCCGGAAGGGACGCGGTCGCGTGACGGAAATCTTCTCCCGGCTCGCCCCGGGGTCGGCATCATGTCGGTCAACACGAACGCGTTGATCGTCCCGTGCCACCTCTCCGGAAGCGACCAACCGGGAAAGTGGCTCTTCCGCCAGGTGCGCCTCCGAGTGTCGTTCGGGCGCGCGCGGACGTGGCAGGAGCTGGCGGGTGAGAAGGCGGGTCTCGAGCCCGGCCGCGAGTTGTACCAGGCGGTCGGCGACGGCGTGATGCGCGAGATCGCGGCCCTCAAAGCCGGCCACTGACATCGGCTGTACGCGGAGCGGGACACCCGTTCCCATATTCCATATCGCAGGAGGCTTCTGTCCCCATGCTGGAAACCAAGGATCAAGACCTCAACCCCGTCGCGCCGGTTCGGCGGGCACCCCCTCTTCCGCTCGTTCCGCTGAACTACGACGGTGAAGAGGAGCTCACGCTCGAACAGCGCAAGGCGATGTTCGGGCAGTACGAAGAGTCCATGCAGTCCATCGGCGAAGGCGAGATCGTGCGCGGCACGGTGCTCTCCATCGACGACAAGGACGTGCTCGTGGACGTCGGCTTCAAGAGCGAGGGCATCATCTCGCTCAGCGAGTTCTCCGACCCGACGAGCATCAAGGTCGGCGACGTTCTCGAAGTGTTCCTCGAGAAGATGGAGAACCAGGACGGCCTCGTCGTCCTGTCGAAGCAGCGCGCCGACTTCGTGCGCGTGTGGGACCGCGTCAAGGAAGCCCACGACAATGGCCAGGTCGTCGAGGGCAAGCTGATCCGCAAGATCAAGGGCGGTGTGGTCGTGGATCTGTACGGCGTCGAGGCGTTCCTGCCCGGCTCCCAGATCGCGCTGCGCCAGGTCCAGAACGTGGACGCCCTCCTGGGACAGACGGTCGCCGTCAAGATCATCAAGCTGAACAAGCGCCGCCGGAACATCGTGGTGTCGCGCCGGTCGGTGCTCGAGGAAGAGCGCGACCGCATGAAGGCCACCATCCTCAAGGACCTGGCGAAGGATCAGGTGCGCGAGGGCGTGGTCAAGAACATCACCGACTTCGGTGCGTTCGTGGACCTCGGCGGCATCGACGGTCTGCTGCACATCACCGACATGTCGTGGGGCCGCGTGCAGCACCCGTCCGAGCTCGTCAAGATCGGCGACAAGGTGCGCGTGAAGGTCCTGAACTTCGATCCGGAGAAGGAGCGCATCTCGCTCGGCCTGAAGCAGCTCGATGCCTACCCGTGGGAAGGCGTCGAGGAGAAGTACAAGGTCGGCGACCGCATCAAGGGCAAGGTCGTCTCGATCACCGACTACGGCGCCTTCGTGGAGCTGGAGAAGGGCATCGAGGGCCTCATCCACGTGTCCGAGATGTCGTGGACGCGCCACGTGCGGCATCCTTCGAAGCTCGTCAACATCGGTGACTACATCGAAGCCGTGGTGCTCAAGGTCGACAAGGCCAACGAGAAGATCTCGCTCGGCCTCAAGCAGGTGGAGCCGGATCCGTGGCTCACGCTCGACCAGAAGTACCCGCCGGGCATGCGCGTGAAGGGCAAGGTCCGCAACCTGACCAACTTCGGCGCGTTCGTGGAACTGGAAGAGGGCATCGACGGCCTCGTCCACGTCTCCGACATGTCCTGGACCAAGCGCGTCGCGCACCCGAGCGAAGTGCTCAAGAAGGGTGACGCGGTCGAAGTCGTGGTGCTCTCGATCGACAAGGAACACCGTCGCATCAGCCTCGGCCTCAAGCAGGTGAGCGACGATCCGTGGCCGCAGCTCGCGGAGAAGTTCCCCTCCGGCATGGAACTCGTCGGCACGGTGAACCGTCTCTTCGACCGCGGTGCGATCGTGGACCTCGGCGAAGGCATCGAGGGCTTCATCCCGCTCTCGCAGCTGGGCATCGACGACCTCAAGCGTCCGAACGACGCCTTCGAAGTCGGCGAGTCGCTCACCATGAAGGTCACGCGTGTGGACGTCCCGAACCACCGCCTCATCCTCAGCGTCAAGGCGTGGATGACGGAGCAGGACGACATCGCGCTGGCCGAGTGGACTTCCAAGCGGAACCAGGTGCGTGCGCGCATCGCGGCCAATCCGCCCGCGGAAGAGCCGGCGACGGCGAAGGGCAAGGACGAGGACGTCGTCGACGAGTAGTCGGCGCTTCCCGCGTCCGCGGACGAACCGGGGCGGTCCCCAGCGGGCCGCCCGGTTTCGTCTGCCCTGCGCCCGCGACCGGCGCCGTGGCCGTCGCGGGGAATGCTTGGAGCGCCGGCCCGCGCCCACTAGACTGCGCGCCCCATGACCCGACCCGCCCTCGTGCTCCTGCTCGCCGGCTTCCTCGCGGCGGCGACCCCGACGTCCGCGCTCGCCGTGCTCGAGCAGGCGTGGAACGCCGTGCCGGCACACGTGCCCTCCGAGAGCCTCGCGGTGCGGCTGCGCGCGCTCGAGCTTCGTCCGACGTCCGCCGTGAGCGCAGGCGCCGCGGCTTTCGCGCTCGGCCAGCTGCACTACGCGCGCGGCGAATACCGGCAGGCCGGCGAGGCGTTCACGCGCGCCACGGGCCGGCTGACCGGAGTGGAACGTGGCGAGGCGCGATACTGGAGCGGGCTCGCCGCGCTCGCGGTCGGGGAAGGTCCCGCGGCTCGCGCGGCGTTCGCCGAGGCCGCGCCGGACCGGCGTGCGCTGGCGCAGCTCGGGATCGCGCAGGCCTGGGACCTCGAGCAGCGTCCCGACAAGGCCTTCGACGTGCTTCGGCTGCTGCTCGCCGGCGAGGCGGGCGAAGCGACCGCGCCCGCGCTCGACAAGTACGCGCAGCTCGCCGAGCGCCTGCACCGGCCCGACGAGGCGGCGCGGGCGCGCGGCCGCCTCGCGCGCGAGTTCGGCGGCACGATCGAAGCGGCCCGCGTCGCGACGCCGCCACCCGCGACGGCACCGGGTGCGGCCGAGGGTGCCGTGACGATCCAGATCGGTGCGTTCGGGGAGGAAGCGCGTGCGCGCACGCTCGCCGAATCCGCGCGCCGTGCGGGTTTCGCCGAAGCCACGGTGCTGCGGCGCCCGACCCCGGACGGCCGCGGCACGCTCCACGTGGTGCGGCTCGGCCGCTACCCGAACCGTGACGAAGCCCGCAAGGCCGGAGAGCGCGTGCAGCGCGCGCTCGGCGTGGGCTGGCAGGTGGAGAAGCCATGAAAGCGACACCCGACGCCGCGGCGGCTGCGACGAGCGCGGCCGCCCGGACGCCGCTCATGCGGCAGTACCTGACGACGAAGCAGGACTATCCCGACTCGTTCCTGTTCTTCCGGATGGGCGACTTCTACGAGCTGTTCTTCGAGGACGCCGTGCGTGCGGCGCAGCTGCTCGGCATCACGCTGACCTCGCGCAACAAGCAGGACCCGGAGCCGATCCCGATGTGCGGCTTCCCGTGGCACCAGCGCGACGGCTACGTCGCGCGGCTGCTGCGTCTCGGTCACAAGGTGGCCGTCTGCGACCAGCTCGAGGATCCGGCGCAGGCCAAGGGCCTCGTGCAGCGCGGGGTGACGGAAGTGCTCACGCCGGGATCGGTGACGAGCGACACGTTCCTCGAATCGGGCGCCCACAACTGGCTGGGGGCGCTGTGGCCGCAGCCGGCGCGCGTGGGGCTGTGTTTCGCCGACGCCTCGACGGGCGAGGTGCGGCTCGCCGAGAGCGCGTGGAGTGAAGCCGGCCCGCTGCTCGCGCGGCTCACCGTGGCCGAATGGCTGGTGCCCGCGACGCTCGACGAAGCTTCGCAGGCGCGCGTCGAGTCGCTGCTCGGCGGTCTTCCCGGCGCACGCAGCATCGTGCCGGTGCCGCGCTTCCTCGACGGAGCGCTGCCCGCCAGACGATGGGGGGCCGCCGTCGTGGAGGCCCACGCCGACCTGCCGCTCGCGCTGCATGCGGCGAGCGCGACGCTCGATTACCTCGACCGCACGCAGGGCGGCGCCGCGTTGCAGATGACCCGCGTCGAGCGCTGGGCCGAGGACGCGCTGCTGCGCTACGACGCCGCGACCGCGCGCCATCTCGAGCTCTTCACGCCGCAGCCGGGCGGGGAGCCCCGGCACACGCTGTGGCATCACCTCGACCTCACGGTCACGACGCTCGGTGCGCGCCGGCTGCGCACCTGGGTCGAGCGCCCGCTCGCGTCCCTCGAAGGCATCCACGCACGCCAGGAGGCCGTCGCGTCGTGGCTCGGTTCCGGTGCGGTGCGCACGAACTTCCGCGACGCGCTGCGCGGCCTGCCGGACCTCGAACGCCTCGCCGCACGCGCCGCCTGCGGCAAGGCGACGCCGCGCGACCTCGGGGCGCTGCGTGACGCGCTGCAGAAGCTGCCCGCGCTCGTGGCGTCCCTGTCCGATCGCCGGGACTCGGAAGAGACTCGGGCCGCGCTCTCGCTTCCGCCCGCGCTGCTCGCGCGCCTGACGGCCGCGCTCGTGGACGAACCGCCCACGGTGTCGAAGGAAGGCGGCGTCATCCGCGCCGGGTACGACCCGGTGCGCGACGGCCTCTACGACCTCGCGCATTCGGGCAAGCGCTGGATCGCCGAACTCGAGGCGACCGAACGCGAGCGCTCGGGCATCCCGAGCCTGAAGGTCGGCTACAACCGCGTCTTCGGCTACTACCTCGAGATCACGAACTCGCACCGCGACAAGGTGCCGGCCGACTACGAGCGCAAGCAGACGCTCACGAACGCCGAGCGGTACGTCACGCCCGACCTCAAGGCCCGCGAGAGCGAAGTGCTCGGGGCCGAAGAGAAGCTGCGCGCGCGCGAGCACGAGCTTTTCGTCGAACTGCGCGAGACGCTCGTGCCCGACGTGCCGGCGCTGCAGGCCGCCGCGGCGACGCTCGGCCGGCTCGACGCCGAGGCCGCGCTGGCCGAGGCCGCCGCGCGCTACGGCTGGACACGGCCGGAACTCGAGGATTCCGACCGGCTGCACATCGAGGACGGCCGCCATCCCGTCGTGGAGCGCCTGCTTCCGCGCGGCGAGTACGTTCCGAACTCCGTGGACCTCGACGCGACGCAGCGCCAGGTGCTGCTGCTCACCGGCCCGAACATGGGCGGCAAGAGCACGTACCTGCGCCAGCTCGCGCTCATCGTGCTCCTCGCGCAGACCGGCTCGTTCGTGCCCGCGGGGCGCGCGGTGATCGGGCTCGTGGACCGGCTGTTCACGCGCGTCGGCGCGGCCGACCGGCTGGGCGCCGGGCAGTCCACGTTCATGGTCGAGATGTCCGAGACCGCCGACATCCTGCGCAGTGCGACCGCCCGTTCACTCGTGCTGCTCGACGAGATCGGGCGCGGCACCGCGACCTACGACGGCCTCGCGCTCGCGTGGGCGGTGACCGAACACCTGCACGCCTCGCAGGGCCCGCGCCCGCGCACGATCTTCGCGACGCACTACCACGAGCTCACGCAGCTGGCCGAGACGCTGCCGCGTCTCGCGAACGTGCACGTCGCGGTGAAGGAGTGGGGGGACGGCGTCGTGTTCCTGCATCGGATCGCCGACGGTGCCGCCGACCGCTCCTACGGCATCCACGTGGCGCGGCTCGCCGGCTTGCCCGAGAGCGTGCTCGCACGGGCGCGGGAAGTGCTCTCGGAGCTCGAGAGCGAGCGCACGGTCGAACACCTCGAGCACGCGAAGAAGCCGCGCAAGGGCGGAACGCCCGCACCTCCCGCCGCGCTGCCGCTCTTCGAGAGCGTCGCGCCCGCCGAGCATCCGGTCGCGGAGGCGCTGCGCTCGCTCGATCCGGACACGCTCACGCCGATGCAGGCGCTGCAGAAGCTGAGCGAGTGGAAGAAGGAGTTCGGCGGCCGCTGAGCCGGCCGGTCAGCGCCGGCCGCGGCGCAGCTTCGTCGCGGGTTCGTGCGCACCGGGCTCGGAGAGTTGTACGAGCGCCTTGGCGAGCGGCGAAGCGCCGCCCGTCGCGCCGGAACGCGTGCGGCGGTGCTCCTGCAGGCGCTTCCAGTGCGAGGGGCGCTTGTCCTGCAGCCAGCGTTCGAGGTCGGCCGCGGTCTTGAACCACGCCGTGATGTCGGACAGCGGCGCGCGGCGCTCGCAGGAGCGCGGGTCGTATTCGCGGCACAGCACCGGCCGCTCCTCGTAGACCGCGCAGTGCCCGTTGGGTTTCAGCTGCGCGCACCGCGCCTCGATGTGCAGGTACCAGCGTTCGGGCTTCTCGAGGTAGAGCTCGAGGTTCTGGTGATGCAGCACCCAGATCCACTGGTCGTACTCCCACGAGGAGCGGGGCGCGTCGATTTCGATGCTCACCGTCTCGCAGCAGCGCGTGCAGCCGGCACACAGGTCCGCGTTCTCGTCCGCGGTCAGGTCGATCGCGTCGCGCTCGTCCTCGAGCGCCGTGGTCTCGCCGGGGCCGCTCACTTCTCGAGCACCTCGAGGCAGTTCTCGTAACGGCCGAACGACGGCATGAGGTAGACGCCGTTCGCCATGCCGCGGCACTGGGCGAGCAGGTCACGCGCGAGTTCGACGCCGACCTTCTGGCCTTCGTTGCCCGCGTCGTGCATGCGCGCCCGGATCCAGTCCGGCACGTGGATGCCCGGCACCTCGTTGTGCAGGAACTCGGCGTGACGGAAGGACTGCAGCGGCAGGATGCCGATCATGAGCGGGATCGGCGGCATGCCGCCGAGGCGCTCGAGGAAGTTCTCCCAGCACGACAGCTCGTAGACCGGCTGCGTCATGACGAACTGGGCGCCGGCGTCGATCTTCTTGCGGAAGTGTTCGAGCTCGTGGTCGAGGTCCTCGGCGGTCGGGTTGACCGCGCAGCCGATGCTGAAGCCGGTCGGCGCGCCGATCGAAGTGCCGGAGTCGTCCGTGCCGCGGTTCATCTTGTTCACGATCCCGATGAGCCCGACCGAGTTCGTGTCGTACACCGCGGTCATGTTCGGGTAGTCGCCGAGGCTCGGCGGGTCGCCCGTGAGGCAGAGGATGTTGCGCAGCCCGAGCGCGTGGGCGCCGAGCAGGTCGCTCTGCAGGCCCATGAGGTTCCGGTCGCGCGTCGTGTAGTGGAGAATCACCTCGACCTGCGGGAACAGCCCGTGGATCTGGAAGGCGAGCGACATCGCGCTCATGCGGATGCGCGCCATGGGCGAGTCCGCGATGTTGATGCAGTCCACGCCGCGTTCGGCCATGAGCTTCGCGCCGGCGAGCACCTTCTGCGTGTTGATGCCGCGCGGAGGGTCGATCTCGACGCTCACCGTGAATCGGCTGCGCATCTTCTGGAGCAGCGTCGGCTCGGTGGGCTCGGCGGGCGCTTCGTCGATCGGCGCGCGCTCCAGCACGTGGACCTCGGCGCCGGACGGCAGCGTCTCGGCCGGCAGGTGCGAGGCGAGGCGTTCGCGCATCGCGCGCGTGTGTGCGGGCGTCGTGCCGCAGCAGCCGCCGACGATGCGCGCGCCGAGGGCGACCGCGCGCGCGGCGAAGTCGGCGAAATACTCCGGGCTCGACAGGTAGACGTAGCGCCCGTCCACGAACTGCGGCAACCCGGCGTTGGGCATGACGGACAGCGGCAGGCCGGAGGACGCCGCGGCGAGCTCCTCGAGCACTTCGAGCGTGGGCTGGGGGCCGACGCCGCAGTTGACGCCGATCACCGAGGCGCCCGCGTTGCGCAGCGCCTTCGCCACGAGCTGGGGCGTGTGGCCGTAACGCGTCTTGCCGTCGAGCCCGAACGTCATCTGGGCGATCACGGGCACCTCGGTGGTGACCGAGCGGATCGCGCGGAGCGCGGCGAGGATCTCGTTGAGGTCCTGGAAGGTCTCGAGCAGGAAGACGTCGAGCCCGCCCTCGAGGAGTCCCTCGGCCTGCTCGCGGAAGGCCTTTTCGGCCTCCGCCACGGCGATCTCGCCGAACGGCTCGACGTGCGTGCCGAGCGGGCCCATCGAGCCGGCGACGAACGCCGTGGTGCCCACGATCTCGCGGGCGTTGCGCGCCAACTTCACGCCCTGGCGGGCGATCACGCGCGCCTTGTCGGCGAGATGGTGTGTCGAGAGACGCACGGCGTTCGCGCCGAACGTGTTCGTCTCGATCAGTTCCGCGCCGGCGGTGAGGTACTCGCGGTGGATACCCTCGATGAGGCCGGGCTGGGAAAGGTTGAGTTCGTCGAAACTGCGGTCGTAGCCGACGCCCCGTGCGAACAGGAGCGTGCCCATGGCGCCGTCGGCGAGGACGGGGCCCTGAGCGAGACGGGCGAGGAACGGGGAGGAAGTGGACATGTCGCGCGCAATCTACGGGCCTCGCGCCGGGGGTTCAAGCGGCGGCGCCCGTCGTTCCGAGGCTTGGCCGCGGCCGATTCTGTCGTTACATTGCGCGCCATCGTGAACCCAACCCGACTGCTGTTCGCGCTCGCGCTGTCCGCCGTCTCCGCCAACGTTCCCACGCTGCCTCCCTCGGCGCTGCGGCCGGGCCAGCCCGCCGTCGTCCGCACCGTGTTCGCGGGCGATTCGATCGAGACCTTCGACGCCGTGATCCTCGGCGTGATGGACGGTGGACGCAGCGACGGCAAGATCATCCTCGCCCGTGCGACCTCACCCCGCGTGATCGCGACCGGCGTCGCGCAGGGCATGAGCGGCTCGCCCG
Source organism: Candidatus Eiseniibacteriota bacterium (assembly GCA_044222365.1). Taxonomy (GTDB): domain Bacteria; phylum Eisenbacteria; class RBG-16-71-46; order RBG-16-71-46; family RBG-16-71-46; genus CAIXRL01. The sequence goes on along the minus strand of JBGANH010000141.1, from coordinate 1,802 downwards.
TGTACGTGGACGGGAAGCTCGTCGGGGCCCTGTCGAGCGGCTGGGCGTTCAGCAAGGAGCCGATCTTCGGCATCACGCCGATCGGCGAGATGCTCGACGTGCTCGACCGTCCGGATGCGCCCGCGAACGGCGCCGCGGGCGGTCCTTCGGGGCTCGACGAGCGGCGCTCGACGTCCTACCGCGGCCTCGCCTGGACGGACGACTCGCTCGACGCGGCGCCGGCGCCGGCGGCGGACGCCGCCCGGCCCGTTCCGCTCAAGCTGCCACTCGCCGCGGGCGGGCTGCATCCCGCCGCCTTCGAAGCGGTGCGCTCGCTGTTCGACGCCTCGGGCTTCACGGTGACGCCGGGCGGTCGCGCGGCCGCCGTCCCGGCGAAGCCGTTCGTGCCCGGCAGCCCGGTCGCGGTGGACCTGCTGCGCGGCGACCTGAACTTCTCGGCGATCGGCACGGTGACCTACGTGGACGGCGACCGCGTGCTGATCTTCGGGCACCCGTTCTTCCAGGCCGGCCCCGTGCGGCTCCCGCTCTCCACCGCGAGCATCGTGACCATCCTTCCGAGCGTGAACACGTCGTTCAAGCTCGGCATGTCGGGAACGCCGGTGGGCACGGCGACGCAGGACCGGCGCGCCGCGGTCGCCGGCCGTCTCGGCGCGACGCCCCGGCTGATGCCGTTCACCGTGCGCGTCGAGCAGGAGGGGCGCGCGCAGGACTTCCGCTTCGAGGCGGTCGAGGATCGCCTGCTGCTGCCGCAGCTCGTGAACGCCGCGGCGACCAATTGCGTCATGGAGGCCGGTGGCGGCACGCCGATGCAGACGGTCGAGTGGTCGCTGACGCTGCACCGCAAGGGCCGCGCGTTCACGGCGTCCGACGTCGTCGCGGGAGAACAGCCGCTCGCCGAGGCCACCGCGGTGCTCACCGGGCCGCTGCGCTTCCTGTACGCGAACTCGTACGAGCCCTTCACCGCGGATTCGATGGCGATCACGCTGCGCGTGCAGCCGGGCCGCCGGCAATGGACGATTCGCAGTGCGACGCTGCTCACGAATGCGGTACGTCCCGGCGGCGTGGCGGTGGTCCGCGCCGAACTCGAGCGCTGGCGGGGCGAGCGCCGCACGCTCGACGTGAGCGTCGCGGTGCCGCAGGAACTGCCCGACGGCCGCTACCCGCTCGCCGTCGGCGGCGGCGCCGAGGCCGATCGCGCGCTCGCGACCCGGCTGCCCTCGCGTTTCCGCCCGGTGTCGCTCGACGACGCGTTCGACAAGCTCGCGCGCCTGCGCCCGGCGAACGCCCTGTACGCGACGTTGTGGGCGCGCGCGCCCGAAGTGACGCGCGACGGCGACGATTTCCCGGAACTGCCGTCCTCGGCGCTGGCGGTGCTCGCCGCTCCGCAGAACGCGGGCGAGCAGGCGCGCCGCGCGACGTGGGCCGTGTTTCCGGGTCCCGGTACGCCCATCGAAGGCATGCTTCGCGGGGAAGTCCTGCTGGAGCTGAACGTGGATCACAAGGCGCCCGCGGGCGCGGAGAACCGCTGATGCGCAGACTCGCCGTTGCCGCCGTGCTGTTCGCCGGAGCGCTCGCCGCCGGTGCCGTGGGTGCGACCGAAACGCAGTGGTGGACGACTCAGGCGTTCGCCGACTACGCGAAGGCGGAAGCCTCTGGCGTCGTCGTACGCGCCGACGGCGTGCTCGAGGCCGGTCCGCGCGCCACGATGTTCCCGTCCGACAGCCTGCGCTCGGCATGGGCGCTCGCGGTGCTCGCCGACGGCTCGGTCGCGGTCGCGGCGGACCACGGCCGCGTCGACCGCT
>JBGANH010000140.1:0-11407 GCA_044222365.1 Candidatus Eiseniibacteriota bacterium | reverse complement strand
CGGCGAGACCGTCACACCACGAGGGAGGTTCACGATGAACGTCAAGCCTCTGGCCGACCGGATCCTGGTTCGCCGCGTCGAGGAGCAGGAGACCATTCGCGGCGGGATCATCATCCCCGACACCGCGAAGGAGAAGCCGCAGGAGGGCGAAGTCGTCGCCGTCGGACCCGGCCGCCGCAACGAAGACGGCAAGCGCATCGAGCTCGAGGTCAAGCAGGGCGACCGCGTGCTGATCGGCAAGTACAGCGGCACCGACGTGAAGATCGACGGCACCGAGTACGTCATCCTCCGCGAAGACGAGATCCTCGGCATCCTCGCCAAGTAATCACGACCACACACACGGTGACCCGGCGCGCTTCCGGCGCGACGGGCCCTGAATCCTCGAAGAACCAGGAGGCCACATGGCAGCGAAGCAGTTGCTCTTCAGCGAGCAGGCGCGTCAGGAGATCCTGCGCGGTGTCGAGACCCTCGCGAAGGCCGTCAAGGTCACGCTCGGACCTCGCGGCCGCAACGTCGTGCTCGACAAGAAGTGGGGCTCGCCCACGGTGACCAAGGACGGCGTGTCGGTCGCCAAGGAAATCGAGCTCGAGAACCCGTACGAGAACATGGGCGCGCAGATGGTGCGCGAAGTCGCGTCGAAGACGTCGGACGTCGCCGGTGACGGCACGACGACGGCGACCGTGCTCGCCGAGATCATCTTCAAGGAAGGTCTCAAGAGCGTCACGGCCGGCTCCTCGCCGATGAACATCAAGCGCGGCATCGACAAGGCCGTCTCGACGGTCGTGGACGAGCTCAAGAAGATCAGCAAGCCGGTGAAGGACAACAAGGAGATCGAGCAGGTCGCCACCATCTCCGCGAACTCGGACACGGTCATCGGCAAGATGATCGCCGAGGCGATGGCGAAGGTCGGCAAGGACGGCACGATCACGGTCGAGGAAGCGCGCTCGGTCGAGACGACGCTGGACGTCGTCGAAGGCATGCAGTTCGACAAGGGCTACATCTCGCCCTACTTCGTGACCGAGAAGGACACGATGGAAGCCGTCCTCGAGGACGCCTTCATTCTTCTCTACGAGAAGAAGCTGTCGAACATGAAGGACCTGCTCCCGGTGCTCGAGAAGGTCGCGCAGCGCGGCAAGCCGCTCGTGATCGTCTCCGAGGACGTCGAGGGCGAGGCGCTCGCGACGCTCGTCGTGAACAAGCTCCGCGGCACGCTCAACGTGTGCGCGGTGAAGGCGCCCGGCTTCGGTGACCGTCGCAAGGCCATGATGGAGGACATCGCGGTCCTGACCGGCGGCAAGGTCATCACGGAAGACCTCGGCATCAAGCTCGAGAGCACGAAGATCGAGGACCTGGGCAAGGCCAAGCGCATCGTCGTGGACAAGGAGAACACCACGATCGTCGAAGGCGCCGGCAAGAAGGCCGACATCCAGGGCCGCATCGCGCAGATCAAGAAGGAAATCGACGAGACGACGTCCGATTACGACCGCGAGAAGCTGCAGGAGCGCCTGGCGAAGCTGGCCGGCGGTGTCGCGGTGATCAACGTCGGCGCGGCGACCGAGACCGAGATGAAGGAGAAGAAGGCTCGCGTCGAGGACGCCCTGCACGCGACGCGTGCGGCCGTCGAGGAAGGCATCGTCCCGGGCGGCGGCACGGCGTACATCCGCTGCCAGAAGGCGCTCGAGACCCTCGCGGCGGAGCTGGACGGTGACCAGCGCATCGGCGTGAAGATCATCATGCGCGCGATGGAGCAGCCGATCCGCACGCTGTGCGAGAACGCCGGCCTCGAAGGTTCGGTCGTCGTCGAGCACATCAAGAAGGAAAAGAAGTCGGTCGGCTTCAACGTGGACACGGAAGAGTACGTGGACATGTTCGAGGCGGGCGTCATCGACCCGACGAAGGTCACCCGTTCGGCCCTGCAGAACGCGGCTTCGGTCGCGAGCCTGCTGCTGACGACGGAAGCCCTCATCACGGAGATCCCGGAGAAGAAGAAGGCTCCGGCGGCCCCGGGTGGCGGCGGTGGCTACGGCGGCGAGGACTTCTAGTCCGACCCTTGCAGCAAGCGAACGGCCCCGGGGCAGGATGCTCCGGGGCCGTTTCGTCTTTCGGTCACCTTCCGCGGCCGCGCGCGCCGGGCGCATCATGCGCCGCGGGAGGAACACCATGACCGACACGGAATGGACGAAGGAGTTCCCGGCCGCCATCACGGTCTGTGATGCCGAGGGCATCATTCTGCAGATGAACCAGCGCTCGGCCGTCACGAACGCCGCCGAGGGCGGGCTCGCGCTCATCGGCACGAACGTGCTCGACTGCCACCCCGAGCACGTGAAGGCGCAGCTCGCGGGCATGCTCGCGAGCGGGAAGAAGAACGTCTACACGATCGAGAAGCAGGGCGTGAAGAAGCTCATCTTCCAGTCGCCCTGGTACCGGGACGGCGCGTACGCGGGCTTCGTCGAGCTGTCGCTCGAGATCCCGTTCGAACTGCCGCACTTCGTGCGCGGAGGGTGAGCAGCCGGCGGCGTGTCCGGGCACCGGGGCCGGGCCCGGCCGCCTCGTTCCGCCCTCGTCAAACCTCGCTGGTCCATCGGGCCCATTCCCTCGCGGGACGCCGCCTCGCCTGTTAGTTTTCCGGGCGTACTTCGGTACCCGATCGCACCACCACCGAGGGCGAGCACGCGCGCCGTGCGCCCCGCGCGATCTTCGCGCGCGTCTCGCGCCCATGATCAGGAGCACCATCGTGACCTCGCTGCCCACTCCCGACACGTTCGTTCCGCGCCACATCGGCCCGTCCGACGCCGACGTGAAGGCGATGCTCGCCACGCTCGGCCACGCTTCGCTCGACGCGCTCATCGACGCGACCGTGCCCGCCAACATCCGTCTCAACCGCGCGCTCGAACTTCCGGCGCCGATGTCCGAGCAGGAAGCGCTCGCCGCGTTCGAGCGCCTCGTGGCGCCGAACGAGATCTGGCGCAGCTTCATCGGCCAGGGCTACGCGACCACGGCGGTGCCGTCGGTCGTGCTGCGCAACATCCTCGAGAATCCGGGCTGGTACACCGCGTACACGCCGTACCAGGCCGAGATCGCGCAGGGCCGCCTCGAAGCGCTGCTCAACTACCAGACGACGGTCGTGGACCTCACGGGCCTGCCGGTCGCGAGCGCCTCGCTGCTCGACGAAGGCACCGCGGCCGCCGAGGCCATGCAGCTCGTGCACGCGAGCGTGACGAAGCGTGACGTGTTCCTCGTGGCCGACGACGTGCACCCTCAGACGATCGACGTCGTGAAGGCGCGCGGCCGCGCCCGCGGCATCACGGTCAAGGTGCAGAGCGCGTCGGCGTTCACGTTGGGCGCCGACGTGTGCGGCGTGCTCGTGCAGTACCCGAACACGCAGGGCGCGATCGTGGACTACCGCGCGCTCGCCCAGCAGGTGCACGCGGCCGGCGGCCTCGTCGTCGCGGCGACCGACCTGCTCGCGCTCACGCTGCTCGCGTCGCCCGCCGAGTGGGGTGCGGACGTCGCGATCGGCTGCTCGCAGCGCTTCGGCGTGCCGTTCGGCTACGGCGGCCCGCACGCGGCGTTCTTCGCCACGAAGGACGAATACAAGCGCCAGATGCCGGGCCGCATCATCGGCCTCTCGAAGGACGCGAACGGCAAGCCCGCGCTGCGCATGGCGCTCGGCACGCGCGAACAGCACATCCGCCGCGAGAAGGCGACGAGCAACATCTGCACGGCGCAGGTGCTCCTCGCCGTCATGGCGGGCTTCTACGCGGTGTGGCACGGGCCCGAAGGGCTCAAGCGCATCGCGACGCGCACGCACCTCGCCGCGGCGACGTTCGCCGCCGGTGTGCGCAAGGCGGGCCACACGGTGCTCGCGAACGACTTCTTCGACACCGTGCACGTGAAGCCGGCCAAGCCGGCCGCCGAGATCCGCAAGGCCGCCGAGGCGCAGAAGATCAACCTGCGGTACTTCGAGGACGGCACGATCGGCGTGGCGTTCGGCGAAACCGTCACCGACGCCGACCTCGCCGACCTGCTCGCGATCTTCGGCGCCACGGCCACCGAGACCGCGACCAAGCCCGCGTTCGCGGCGGGCTTCGCGCGCACGAGCGAGTACCTCACGCACCCGGTGTTCCACTCGTACCGCAGCGAAACCGACATGATGCGCTACATGCGCAAGCTCGAGTCGCGCGACCTGTCGCTCACGCACTCGATGATCCCGCTCGGCAGCTGCACCATGAAGCTCAACGCCGCCGCGGAAATGCTGCCGGTGACGTGGGCGAAGATGGGCGGCCTGCATCCGTTCGCGCCGGTCGAGCAGGCGAAGGGCTACCGCGCGCTGTTCGACCAGCTCGAGGCGGCGCTCGCCGAGATCACCGGATTCCACGCGGTGTCGCTGCAGCCGCACGCCGGTTCGCAGGGCGAGTACGCGGGCCTGCTGGTCATCCGCGCGTACCACGAGTCGCGCGGCGAAGGGCACCGCAACATCTGCCTGATTCCGCAGTCGGCGCACGGCACGAACCCGGCGAGCGCGGTCATGGCCGGCTTCGAGGTCGTGGTCGTGAAGACCGATCCGAACGGCAACATCGACGTCGCCGACCTCAAGGCGCGCGCCGAGCAGCACGCGTCGAATCTCGCGGCACTCATGGTGACCTACCCGTCCACGCACGGCGTGTTCGAGGAGGCCATCACCGACATCACGAAGACGATTCACCAGTTCGGCGGCATGGTGTACCTCGACGGCGCGAACATGAACGCCATGGTCGGCCTGTGCCGCCCCGGCGACATCGGCGCCGACGTCTGCCACCTGAACCTGCACAAGACGTTCTCGATCCCGCACGGCGGCGGCGGCCCCGGCGTCGGCCCGATCGGCGTCGCCAAGCACCTCGCGCCGTTCCTGCCGGGCCACGCGGTGATCAAGACCGGCGGCGAGAAGGCGATCGGCGCGATCTCCGCGGCGCCGTGGGGAAGCGCGAGCGTCCTGCCCATCTCGACCATGTACATCATGATGATGGGCGGCACGGGGCTCACGCAGGCCACGAAGATCGCGATCCTCAACGCGAACTACCTGGCGAAGCGTCTCGAGAACGCGTACCCGGTGCTCTACAAGGGTAAGAACGGCACCGTCGCGCACGAGTGCATCGTGGATCCGCGCCCGCTCAAGGCGGCCACGGGCGTCGAGGTCGAGGACATCGCGAAGCGCCTCATGGATTACGGCTTCCACGCGCCGACCGTGTCGTTCCCCGTCGCGGGCACGATGATGATCGAGCCGACGGAATCCGAATCGAAGGGCGAACTCGATCGCTTCGCGGACGCGCTCGTCGCGATTCGCGCCGAGATCGACGACATCGCGTCGGGCAAGTACCCGAAGACCGACAACCCGCTCAAGAGCGCGCCGCACACGCTCGAAGTGGTGGTGGCGGACACGTGGACCCGCGCCTACACGCGCGAGCTCGCGGCGTTCCCGCTCCCGTGGGTGCGCGAGCGCAAGTTCTGGCCGTCGGTCGGCCGCGTGGACAACGCGTTCGGCGATCGCAACCTGATCTGCGCCTGCCCGCCGGTCGAGGACTACGCAACGGTGTAGTGGTTCAGCGAGACCAAACGGCGGGCCTCGGAGCGATCGCTTCGGGGCCCGCCTACTTGTCTATGGATTTGTCCCCTGCGGCACCCTAGGCTTTTCGTGCCTGCTCGCGCGATCGCCGCCTTGCCTCCGGGGGCGGCCCCACTTCGGAGGGGGCGATGCTCCTCAAGTTCCGGATCACGCTCACCGCGGCGCTGCTCTCGCTCGCGGTGCACGCGCTGCCTGCGTGGGCGGGTTGCAGCGCCGACACACTGTCGTGGATCGACGACGACACCAACACGTACTCAAGCCGCGAGACGAGTACGGGGTCCGATGCGTACTTCGGTTCGGTCTTCAGCGTGCTGGGATTCATCGTGCGCAAGTCGCAGGAGGCGAGCTTCGACCTTCGCCTGGGCCACTTCCACGCGAAGGCGGACATGGAGATCACGTACATGGCTGGCGGCGCGCTCGCGCACGGCCGCGTGCGTGCGCACGACACATACACGGTGCTCGGTCCCGACGGCGCCTCTGCCGCCCCAATCACGGTCCGGCTCGACTACTACGCCACGTGCTCGGGGTACTACGAGTACTCGGGCTTCAACGGGAACCTCTCCATGCCCTCCGGCGACGCTCAGCTCGCGCTCGCGGGCGGCGACGCACAATCCGCGTCCCGGCACCACACCGGCAACGGTACGTATCACGATTCACTCGAAATCGTGGTGACGCGGGCACCCGGCGGCACGTTCGAATTGTCCTTCGACGTGCATGCGATCGCGAGCGGCGTGGCGGACTATTCGAACGACTACGGTTCCAACCGGACGGCCGTCGTGGATGCCAACCTCGTGTTCCGCGACCTGCCCGCGGGGTGGTCGATCGTCTCCTGCCAGGGTTTCCAGGCGGGGCAGATCGTTCCGGTACATACGAGAACGTGGGGGCAGCTCAAGAGCGGTCATCGCTGACGGCGCGCGCCCCCGCGGGCTTCACGGGCGCCACCGACGACTTCAAGTCGAACGCCGAGCTCCGCGACCCGTCCGGATCTGGGCGGAACCGGGTAAGCCTCCTGGTAGACGAAATGTCCATAGGCATCGGCCGGGAGCGAGGATATGCTTTTCCCGTCTCACGCAGCACCGACATTCGACGTTCACATTTCGTGGAGTGCGCCATGCTTCGATCCCTCATGCTCAGCGTCTTCTGCCTGTCACTCCTTGCCGCGCCGGCGCGTGCCCAGATTCCGACGCAATTGACTACGTGGGGGCACTTCGGTGCCGGCCCGGGAGAGTTCAACCAGCCGACCGGGGTTGCCGTCGATCAAGCGGGAAACATCTTCGTGGCCGATGCGGCGAACAATCGCATCCAGAAGCTGTCTTCGACGGGTAACCCGATCGCCCAGTTCTCGGCAGGTGGATGTTGCGCGCTGTCTTCTCCCATTGCGGTCGCCGTGGGTCCCGACGGCTCGGTCTATGTCGCGGACTGTTCCAACAATCGAATCGTGAAGTATTCGAACGACGGAACCTTCCTGGCCGCGTTTGGCTCCGCCACCGGAGGCCCCTCGTTCGTCGCCCCTCACGGACTCGCCGTGGACGGACAGGGAAACATCTACGTCGGAACCAGCGGACGCGAAGGGGTGCTCAAGCTCTCCAGCGGCGGTGCGCTGATTCGGCAGATCGGCAGCTTCGGTTCGGGCGTGGGGCAGTACTTCATGCCGTTCGGGGTCGCACTGTCCTCGACAGGCACGCTGCTCGTCGTGGATCGCGCATGGCGAACCGTGCAGGAGTTCACGCGCGACGGTGACCTCCTGAACTACTGGGCTCAGCCCGGCGGACTCCCCCCGGCCTATCCCTATCCGTACGGCTTCATGACGCCCGAGGGCATCGCCACGACTCCTTACGGCACCATCTATGTCTCCGACACCCGAGTCGGGGCGATCGCGGCGATGACTTCGGGCTTCCTCTACCAGTTCCACCTCGCCGGACCGCTCTACACGGGGCAATTCGAGATTCGAAACTCGATCTGCGGCCTGGCTTGTGCGCCGGACGGCCGACTCTTCGCGACAGATATCGTCGAGAACACGATTCGCGTATTCGGCTTCGCCGCGGTTTCGACGAAGAACTCGAGCTGGGGTCGGGTGAAGACGCTCTTCCGCTGAGCGCGCCCGGCTCGCGCCGCCGCACAGCAAGAGGCCCCGGAGCGAGCGATCGCTCCGGGGCCCTTCGCGTGAAACGTGCCGCCGGCCCTACAGCCCGAGCATCCCCTTGCGCAGCTCGCCCGACGGCGGCACGGGGCCGAGCCAGAGCGAGAACAGCGCGTCGGCGAACTCCTTGCCCTCGAACGTCGCGACGTCCTTGCCGCCGATGTTGATCACGGTGCCGGCGCCCGGGACGTACGTGAACGTCATCACGGCGCCCTTCTTCTGGTCGCCGACGAGCGTCAGGAACTTCTCGAAGTTCGCCTTCTGCGACGCGACACGCGCGCCCGCGTTCTTCTCGAAGCCCTCGCGGAAGCCGCCGGTGAGACGGCCCTTGTCCACGTCGCGCACGAACTCCATGCGAATCGCGCGCGGCGCGTCGGCGGCCATGATGGCCGCGGCGTCCTTCGACTTGGCCGGCAGGTAGAGCCCGCCGACGTACACCTTGATGATCGTGACCTTGCGCATGCCGAGCCCGTTGAGCACGAGCGTGTGGCCGCCCGCGGTCATCTGGTCGGGCATCGTGACGCCCGAGAGCACGGCGGCCTGGGCGACGGCCGCGAGCGACAACGCGAGCAGCGAAACGGCGAGCAGGCGACGGACGAACGGTTTCATCGTGATGCCTCCCGGGAGTGGGTCAGCCGCGCCGCGCGCGGTGGCGAAGGATCAACGCGTTGGTCGAGGAATCGTGCGACAGCTCGGGCAGGCCGGAGGCCTGCAACTCCGAAACGATCTTCTGCGCGAGCACCTTGCCCAGCTCGACGCCCCACTGGTCGAACGTGCCGACGTTCCACAGCACGCCCTGCGTGTGCACGCTGTGTTCGTACAGCGCCACGAGCGCGCCGAGCGTCGCGGGGGTGAGCCGGTCCGCGAGCAAGGTGCTCGTGGGCCTGTTCCCCTCGAATACGCGGTGCGGGACCAGCCATTCCGGAGTTCCTTCGGCCCGGACGGCCTCGGCGCTCTTGCCGAACGCCAGCGCCTCGGTCTGGGCGAAGAAGTTCGCCATGAGGATGTCGTGGTGCGCGCCGAGCGGGTTCAGCGTCTGGTGGAACGCGATGAAGTCGCACGGGATCAGCTCCGTGCCCTGGTGCAGCAGCTGGTAGAACGAGTGCTGGCCGTTCGTGCCGGGCTCGCCCCAGAACACCGGGCTCGTCTCCCAGTCCACCGTGCCGCCGTCGAGCGTCACGTACTTGCCGTTCGACTCCATCGTGAGCTGCTGCAGGTAGGCGGGGAAGCGCGCGAGGTACTGGTCGTACGGCAGCACCGCGCAGGTCTCGGCCGCGAAGAAGTTCGTGTACCAGACCGTGAGCAGTCCCATGAGCACGGGCATGTTCTTCTCGAACGGCGCCGTGCGGTAGTGCTCGTCCATCGCGTGGAAGCCGGCGAGCATGTCGCGGAAGTGCTGCGGACCGATCGCGAGCATCGTGGACAGCCCGATCGCGGAGTCCATCGAGTAGCGCCCGCCGACCCAGTCCCAGAACCCGAACATGTTCGCGGTGTCGATGCCGAACTTCGACACTTCGGCGGCGTTCGTGGACACGGCGACGAAGTGCTTCGCCACGGCCGCGTCGTCACCGAGCGCGGCGACGAGCCACGCGCGCGCGGTGCGCGCGTTCGTCATGGTCTCGAGCGTCGTGAACGTCTTGCTCGAGACGACGAACAGCGTCTCGCTCGCGTCGAGATCGCGCACGGCTTCGGCGAAGTCCGTGCCGTCCACGTTCGAGACGAAGCGCAGCGTGAGCGAGCGGTCGGCGTAGTGGCGCAGCGCCTGGTACGCCATGACCGGCCCCAGGTCGCTGCCGCCGATGCCGATGTTCACGACGTTGCGGATGCGCTTGCCCGTGTGCCCGGTCCACTGCCCGCCGCGCACGCGGTCGCAGAACGCGGCCATGCGGTCGAGCACCTCGTGCACACCCGGCACCACGTCCACGCCGTCCAGGACGATCTTCCGGTCGCGCGGCGCGCGCAGCGCGGTGTGCAGCACGGCGCGATTCTCGGTCACGTTGATCTTGTCGCCGCGGAACATCGCGTCGATCCGCTCGCGCAGCCCGCACTCGTGCGCGAGCTCGACGAGCAGCCGCACGGTGTCGTCGGTGACCCGGTGCTTCGAATAGTCGAGGAACCAGCCCGCGGCCGACACGGTGAGGCGCTCGGCGCGACCCGGATCGGAGGCGAACATCTCGCGCAGTTCGGCGAGGCACGCGTCCTCGAAGTGCTCGGACAGCGCGACCCACGCGGGGCGCTGGTTCAACGGCAGGGCGGTCGTCATGCGGCACCTCGTCCTTGGGGTGTGGCGCACGCCCGGGGGGAGGGCGCGCGGGATTCCGCGCACTGTCGCACGCGGCGCGCGCGGCGGAAAGGGTCCGGAAGGAGGAGGAACTGGCGAGCGCCGTCCGTGTATAGGAATCTGCCGTCCACATTCCCACGGCGCCCCCGAGCCGCGCTCAACCGAGGAGCCGCTCATGTCGCGAATGTCCGGGCCGTACGCCGTCCTGCTGGCCGCCCTGCTCTGTTCTCTCGTTCCCGTCACGGCCGGCGCCAGCCGCCGCATTTCCTCCGACCCTTCCGTGCCGGACTCCGCGCGCGTGCTGGGAAGCGAAGTCGGCCGCGTGCCGATGGCCGCGCTGCCCGTCTGGGTCGGCATGGAGAGCGACTTCGCGCTCTACCGCAGCGAGTGGGAGAGCATGCCCCGCTCAGGCTCGCGCGCCCGGTTCGGCGCCACGCTCTACGTGCCCGTGCAGAAGGAAGGCGTCCGCAACTGGACGTCGATCACGTACGAGGAGGACGAACTCGAGTCTCGCGCCGTCTTCGTCTGGTTCGACGGCAACCAGTACACGTACGTGCCGGTCACGCTGGGCGTGCCGACGACGATGTTCGGCGTGCGCTCGGGTCTCGACTTCGTCGCGGGTGACGAAACGCGCCCGAACGCGTTCCTCGGCGCGGGCCTCGGTGCCGGCTACGGCCTCTTCGGCGCCGCGCTCGGCACCGATACGCGGCACTGGACCTCGTACGAGTTCGTGGTCCGCGGCGGGCTCTACGCGTACTCGTCGAAGCACGCGCGCATCGGCGTGGTCGGGCTCGGCGTCGTCGGGTACCGCATGGGGCCGGACGACCTCCGCGACGTGGCCGCCGAGTTCCAGCTCGGCCTCACGCTCGAAAGCGCGCTCCAGCTGCCGAAGCGCTTCGTCGAGCCGCGCTGACGACCGCTACCTCACGTACTTCGCCGCCTCGCGGATCCACGTGACCGTGCGCTCGGCGTCGCCGAAGCCGCGCGCGACGACCTTGCGCCCGGTGCCCGGGTGGAACACGACGAGCGTCGGGAACGCCTCCACGCCGAAGCGGCGCTGCAGGCTTTCGACGTCCGCGGGATTGCTGCCGTCCTCGCGCTGCCGGTCCACGACCGACACGGGAATCACGGCGAGCTGCACCTCCGCGCCGTAGGTGCCGTCGTCGAACACCTGACGCTTGAGCGCCTGGCAGGGCGGGCACCACTCGGCGTTGAAGTCGAGCAGGACGGGCTTGCCCGTGCGATTCGACTCGGCGACCGCCGCGTCGTAGCTCGTCCACGAGGACGACACGGACGCGGGAGCCGGGGCCGGAGCGCTCTCGGCCTCGGAAGGCGCGGCGCCGCCATCGAACGAGGCAGGCGCTCCCGTCGCGGCCGCGCGCAC
>JBGANH010000139.1:0-11436 GCA_044222365.1 Candidatus Eiseniibacteriota bacterium | reverse complement strand
GTCGGACGGGCAGCCGTTCGCGTCCACCGTCGCGCCCTTGGGCGTGCCGGGGCACTTGTCGAGGCCGTCGAGCACGCCGTCGCCGTCCGAGTCGCTCGGGCAGCCCTGCGCGTTGACCGTCGCGCCCTTCGGCGTCGCCGGGCACTTGTCCTTGCGATCCGGCACGCCGTCGCCGTCGGTGTCGCGCGGCGTGGCGCCGAGCGCGAACGTGAGGCCCGCGCCGAGGACCATGTTGTGGAAGTACTTCTGGCTCGAGAGATTCTCGAGCGGCTTGAACGACACGTCGCGCGCCTCGAAGCGCAGGCCGACGGCGTCGGTCATCCACAGCTTCACGCCGCCGCCGAACTCGAACGTGTTCGTGCTGCGCTTCTCGCCCGCGGCCGGCTTGAGCTGCGTGTAGCCCGCGCCGACGAACGCGTACGGATTGCCCCAGCGGCCGCGCGCGGGAGACAGCACGAGATTGCCGGAGGCGTGCATCCAGTCGAAGTCGGCGCCGCCGGCCACCATGTCCTCGACGGTCGGGGTCATGCCGGCCGCGGCTTCGATGCCGATCCACGACTTCGACTCCCAGCTCAGCCGGCCGCCGACGTAGAGGTCGTCGGCGAGCGGTGCGTTGCTGCTCGGATAGCGCAGCTTGGGATCGAACATCGTGTAGCCGCCGAAAGGCGTCAGCTGGAAGTGGGAACCGATGGGCTCGGCCACGGCAGCGCCCGCCGCCAGGAGGGCGGTCAGCACGTGCAGGGCGAACCAAAGACGGGCGCGCATGGAAATCTCCTCGAGGGAAGCCGCGAAAGTCCCGGTCTCGTGGGACTCGGAACGCCGTGTCGGGCGTAGGTCGGCGGAAAGTAAGCCAGCACCGCCGCGGGGTTCAACCCGGCAGGGCGCGAGGCGCTCCACCGGGAGCTTCCGGCGGGCGATTCCGGCGCTCCGGGCGCGCCGGGACCGCGGCGCGCCGGAAACGCGACGGCCCGCTCGTCCGGTGGGGACGAACGGGCCGCATGGCGTTCGTTTCGACGCGTTCACGGGTCCCGAGCCCACGAAAACGTCTCGCGGTGGAACGGTGTGGCGTGAACTTCGTGCGAGCGAAGGTGCGCGTCTCGACGCCGAAGATGATACGCGTCGCGTTCGTCGCCGCTCAACGTGAATCTCGGATCGTGTGCGAAAAAGACGCGTGCGATGCGCGAATCACGCGCGCACTGGCGGCTGGGGAAGCGCGCGGGCTAGCATGTTTCACCGATGTCTTTCATTTCCGGGTCATCCGCCCCTGTTCCGTCCGCACCGGGCGCGCGCGCACCACGACCGCGCCGCGTACGTCGCCGCGTGTGGTTCGTGCTCGCGGTCCTCGCCGTGCTCGTCGCGGCCCTGTTCGCACGATTCGCCGTCGAAGTGCGCGCCCTCCAGTCGCGTCACGCCACCGGTCCGGCGTGGGCGTACCCCGCGCGCATCTGGTCGGCGCCGGTGCCGCTGCTCGCCGGGCGAGCGCTGCCCATGGAGTACCTGCGCGACCAGCTCGTCGCGCGCGGCTACCGCCAGGTGAGCGCGCCGCGGGCGCCGGGTGAATGGACGACGTTCACGGGCGGCGCCGAGATCGTGCTGCGCGGCTTCGACGGCCCCGACCCCGAGGGTCGTGGCGGGCCCGAGCGCGTGCGGTTGCGCTTCGGCAACGGCCGGCTCGTTTCCGTGAAGCGTCTCGGTGGGGTCGCGTCCTCCACGCCGCCCGACGCGAAGCGCCCGCCGCGCCTGGAGCCCGTCCTGCTCGCGGTGCTGCCGGACTCGAACCGCGTCTATCGCGAATGGGTGCCGCTCGCGCGCATCCCGCGCGTGCTGCAGCAGGCGGTGGTCGCCTCCGAGGACCGGCGCTTCCGCTCGCACATGGGCCTCGACCTCAAAGGCAACGCCCGGGCGCTGGCCGCGAACGTGCGCGCCGGCGGCGTGCGCCAGGGCGCGAGCACGATCACGCAGCAGCTCGCGCGCGGCCTGTGGCTCGGCACGCAGCGCACGATGACGCGCAAGCTCGCGGAGATGGCGTACGCGGTCGGTCTCGAACTCGTGCTCTCGAAGGACGAGATCCTCGAGATGTACCTGAACAGCGTCTACTTCGGGCGCGACGATCACGGCGGCATCGCGGGCGTGGCCGAGGCCTCGCGCCGGTTCTTCGGCGTGCCGGTGGATTCGCTCGAGCTCGACCAGGCCGCACTGCTCGTGGGCGTGATTCCCGCGCCCAACCTGTATTCGCCGCTGCGCCGTCCGGACAACGCGCTGCGCCGCCGCTTCGCCGTGCTGCACGACATGCTCGAGACGGGCGCCGTGGACAGCCTCGCGATGACGGCCGCGGCGAACGCGCCGCTCGTGCTGCGGCCGTTGCCGCCGCCGCGCGAACGCTTCCCCTCGTTCATGAGCGCCGTGCGCCAGGAGCTCGGTCGCCAGTTGCCCAAGGGCGCGCTCGAGGGCTGGGGGCTGTCGGTATTCACGACGTGCGACGTCGTGTGGCAGCAGAACGCCGAGGTCGAACTGGCGCGCGGGCTCGACGCGCAGGAGGCGTGGCGCGGCCGCGGCTTCGGCCCGCTCGAGGGCGCGTTCGTGCTGCTCGATCCCGCGAGCGCCGAGGTGCGCGCGATCGTCGGCGGCCGCGATCCCGGCCACGGCGACTTCAATCGCGCGACGCAGGCGCTGCGCCAGCCGGGCTCGGCGATCAAGCCGATCGTGTACGCGACCGCGCTCGATCCGCGACGCGGCGGCAAGCGCTTCACGCCGGGCTCGACGGTTCCCGACCTGCGTCGCGAGTTCGCGACGCCCGAGGGGCCGTGGACGCCTCGCAACGACGAGGGCGACTACCACGAGACCGTCACGCTCGCGAAGGCGCTGTGCAAGTCGCTCAACCTCGCGACCGCGAACCTCGTCGAGCAGGTCGGGCCCGCGACGGTCGCGCGCTACGCCGAACGCTTCGGCGTCGGCAGGCCGGAAGCGGTCGCGAGCATCGGCCTCGGCACGCACGAGGTCACGCCGCTCGCGCTCGTGGGCGCGTACACGGTGTTCGTGAACGGCGGCTGGCGGCTCGAGCCCACCACCGTGCGCCTGGTCGCCGATTCGCGCGGCGCCGCCCTGCGCCGGCCCGCCCGGCGGCCCGTCGCCGTGCTGCCCGAGCCCGTCGCGGCGCTCGCGCGCGGCATGCTCGAGAACGTCGTCACGTTCGGGATCTCGTACCCGCTGCGCGCGAGCTACGGTTTCACGCGGCCGTGCGGCGGCAAGACGGGCACGACGAACGACTACCACGACGCGTGGTTCGTGGGCTTCACGCCCGACGTCGTGGCCGGCGTGTGGGTGGGCTACGACCAGCCGCAGAGCCTGTCGCGCCCGGCCGCGAAGGTCGCGCTGCCCGTCTGGGCGGGCGTCATGAACCGGCTGCTCGAGGGCTTCCCGGCGAGCGAGTTCCCTTCGCGCAACGACGAGGTGCTCGCGTGGGTGGATCCGTTCACCGGGCTGCTCGCGCGCGGCGACTGCCCGTCACCCCTGCGCGTCCCGTTCCTCAAGACCGAGGCGCCGACGCAGATGTGCGGACGCGATCACGCCGCCGACTGGGAGGCGATCCGGGCGCAGGCCCTGGCCGACAGCCTGTCGCGCGCGGCGGCCGATTCGACGGCCGCACCCGTGGACTCGACCGAGTCCGGCAAGGTGCGCGGCTCGATCTGAGCGTGCGTCGCGGCGGCCGCCGCAAGCGAAACGCGCGGCTCGCCGGTTCGGGCGTGCCGCGCGTTTCGCGCGTTCGGACGTTCGGGTGTCGCGTCGGTCAGACCGCGCTTCCGCAGTGCATGCACTTCTTCGCGGCCGCGGGAATCGAGCTGCAGCAGTCGCCGCAGGTCTTGCTCGGCGGGGCGGGCGCCGCGGGCGCGGGCTTCAGCAGCGACTTGGTGATCATGTAGACCACCGCCGCGATGATCACGAAGTCCACCGTGCGGCCGGCGAAGCTGCCGATGCCGATCGCCTTGTCCACCGTGCCGTCCGGGTTGGTCGTGAGCGCGATCTTCGCGGCGCGCCAGTCGCCGTTCGGCATCGCGAGGCTGATGATCGGCATGAGCAGGTCGCTCACGACCGAGTCCACGATCTTGCCGACCGCGCCGCCGATGATCACGCCGATGGCGAGCGCGAGTGCGTTGGTCTGCTTCAGGAAATCGAGAAAGCCCTTCATGGGACACCTCCGTCGAGGGGTTGGGGGTGGGTTGCAGGGGGGTGATCAAAACGTCGTCTGGAGTTGCAGGAATCCCTTGTCGTGATGGAAAGAGACTTCGTAGCTCTCGTGGTCGAGTTCGATGCACTCGATGCCCTGCACGCTCACGCGGCCGAAGTTCGCACGAAGACCGACGAAGGCGCGAGATTCCTTTCGCGAGCCCCAGGTGAACCCGGGATAGCCGCCGTGCACCGCGATCGAGACGCGGTCGTACATCAGGCCGGCGCGGCCTCGCCAGCGATCCGAGAACCGATGGGAGACTTCGCCCGCGAGGACGCGATCGAGCGCGCTCAGCCGGCCGTCCCCGCCGGGCGGCGCCCACGATTGCGCGCGGTCCTTGTAGATCCAGCGCAACTCGCCGAGCGTGGAAGGTCCGAGGGCGTGGCGGAGCGCGACCTCGCCATTCCAGAGCCGGCGAAAGACGCGTGCGTTCCCCGGCACGCCCTGGGTCGTCCGCGTGCTCAGCGCTCGTTCTCCATCGAGGCGCAGTTCCGTGGTCCATCCGGAGAATTGTCGCTCCGCCTGGGCGAAAACGCGCGATCCCCAGAGCGTGAATGCTCCGTCGAGGGCATCGTTGGGATCGTCGATCGCCTTGCGAGATGGGGTGAGCCATGCGCCCGACACCTCGACCCGATGTTTCTTCCCCCGCGAGACAACGCGTGCCGATGGCTCGAAGGGATGGCGTCGGTAGGGCTCGCTGTGATCGTGGACGCGAGCCTGCCGGAACTCCCAAAGGGAGTTGAACATGTCCTCGACGGTGAGCGCGGCCTCGACCTGCAGCGGCGTCGAAGCGTCGCCGTGGTTCCAGAGCAGCGCGAGGTCCTGCTGGCTCTTGTCGTAGCTCGGGCGGAAGCGGATGCCCGTGAGTCCCACCGGCGTCCGGAAGTGGAAGTCGAACGAGAGCCATTCGTACTGGGCGTAGTCCGTCATCACCTGGAGCAGCTGCAGCTCGAGGTACGAGTGCCGGCCCATGGGCGAACGCAGCTTGGTCTCGTACTCGGTGTTCCACAGTCCCGCGGTCAGGCAGCCCTGGGACGTCCGGAAAGCGTTCGTGGCGCCTTCCCACTCGTCACGCCATGCGGCGGGCTGCCGGGCGAGGTAATGGTCGAGCGCGCTCTCGTCGTCCTCCTCCATGCGCGAGAGATCGAAGGAGGCGAACTCCTCGATGCTCGCGTGCGCGCGGGAGGCGGTGAGGCCGGTGACGCAGGCGAGTGCGAGCGCGCACGCGGCGACCGCTTTCCTCATGAGGCGCGCGCCTCGCGTGCGGCGACGGCGTCCACGAAGGCGCGTGCCCGGGCTTCGATTTCGTCGAAGCGCCCGGCGAGCGCCAGCGCGGGATCGGCGAGCGACGCTCCCAGCCCCACGCCGACGCAGCCGGCGTCGAGGAACGCGGCGACGTTGCCGAGGTGCGTGCCCCCTGCGGCCAGCATGGGAATGCCGGGAAGCGGGTCGCGGATCACCCTGATGTAGTCCGGCCCGCCGGCGACACCCACCGGGTAGACCTTCACCACGTGCGCGCCCGCGTCGCGGGCGGCCACGATCTCGGTCGTCGTGTAGGCGCCCGGGCAGTACATCGCGCCGGATTCCCGTGCGATCCCCGCCACGGCGGCCGAGAGGTTGGGTGCGATCAGGAACTTCGCGCCCGCTCCGAGCGCGGCGTGCGCCTCGGCCGGCGTCAGCACCGTGCCCGCGCCCACGACGGCGTCGCAGTCCGCGAGCGCCCGCATCACCGAGGGCGCGTCGGGCACGGTGAACGTGACCTCGACGAGCCGGATCCCGCCGCGCACGACCGCCCGCGCGGCGCCTTCGGCGGCCTCGGGCGTGGCCGCGCGGATGACCGCCACGAGCCGGGTGCGAACCAGTTCCAGTTGGACGGAGTGAGTCATGGGGCGCGGACAGTACGCGCCGGGCAACGGCCCGCCAAGCCCGAAGTGCCGGAGAGGACGCGTGCTGGACCGGCTCCGCGGCGCACGCGGGGGCGCGCCCCACGCGAGGTGCGCGCCCCTCGGACGAACAGACACACTCATGTTCTTCGCCGGGCGTTCGAAACTGACAACCCCATCCTCCTGTGCGCGGATCGCCATCCATCCCCAACCGAATCCCTCGGGAAGGGCGAAGGCCGTATGGGCAAGCTTTGTCAGGAGTACAGCATCAACGAGGCGGGCTTGAAGGTCCGCCGGGAGTTCATCCGCCTCACCGATGCCGACATCAAGGCGCTCAAGGGCGTGGCGGGCTGGGCGCGCCAGGTCGCGCCGACGATCGCGCGGGAGTTCTACGACTTCCAGTTCGCGTTCGGACCCACTCGCGTGTTCTTCGAAGGCCAGGCGAAACGTCTCGGGGTGGGGCTCGACACGCTGCGCGCGAAACTCGAGAGCGCGCAGGGCGGCTACTTCAAGAGCATCTTCGAGGAAGCGGAGCGCGGCGGCGAGTTCGGGCCGTCGTACTTCGAGTCGCGCCTGCACATCGGCCAGCTCCACAACATGATCAACCTGCCCATGAAGTGGTACGTGGGCAGCTATTCGCTGTACCTCGATCTTTCCCGCAAGCACCTCATGCGGTCGTTCCCGCTGCAGGCCGGCCGCCGTGCGAAGGTCGAGCGGGCGCTGTTCGCGGTCATGAACTACGACATGCAGGCCGTGTGCGACGCGTTCTTCTTCGACTACCTCAAGACGATCGGGCTCGATCTCACGCAGGTGCACACGAACAACGCGCAGCAGGACCTGTCCGACCGCTACGGCGAACTGAAGGACGTCGTGCGGCACGCGCTGCAGGAAACGGTCGCCGCGGGCGGCCTGCTCGGCGGCTCGAGCGGCGAGCTCACGTCCGCCGCGGACCACCTCTCCAACGTGACGCAGCGCCAGGCGGCCGCGCTCGAAGAGACGTCGGCCTCGCTGAAGGAGCTCATGCGCACGGTGCAGCAGAACTCCGAGCAGGCGCAGCAGGCGAGCAAGCTCGCCGTCGGCACCTCCGGCGCGGATTCCGCCCACAAGGAAACCACCGTCATCAAGGTGATGAGCGACATCAAGGAAAGCTCGTCCAAGATCGCGAACATCATCTCGATGATCAACGAGATCTCGTTCCAGACGAACCTGCTCGCGCTCAACGCCGCGGTCGAAGCGGCCCGCGCGGGTGAGCAGGGCCGTGGTTTCGCGGTCGTCGCCGGAGAGGTGCGCGGGCTCTCGCAGCGCTCCGCCGAGGCGGCGCGCGAGATCAAGAGCCTGATCGAGGAAACCGTCACGCTGGTGGACGGCGGCTTCGAGTTCGTCCGCCGCGTCTCCGACATCATCGCCGAGGTGGCGAAGGTGTCCGAGCAGCAGAACGACGGCGTGCGCCAGGTGAGCGTCGCGATCCAGGAGATCGACCAGGCGACGCAGACGTCCGCCGCGCAGGCCGAGGAGCTCTCGGCCACGGCGCGTGCGCTCAAGGACACGTCGGACCGCCTGCAGGAGGCGGTCGGCAGCTTCAAGATCGACGTGCACGACGCGCTCTCGGGTCCTCCCGTGCATCACCGCACGACGATCGCCGGTCCCCGTCCGGCGAAGCGGTCGGCGTCCCGCCCCGCGGCCCACGCCGCGCCGCCGGCGTCCGCCGCACCCGTCGCGCAGGCGCACGACGAGGGGTTCGAGGAGTTCTAGGCGTACGGAGTGTTCCTCTCGGCGGTGCGGGACGGGCTTCGGCTCGCCTGCACCCGACCGGGTGGGAAGCCTCGACTCGCGGGGCGGCGTGCGTAGAATGCGCGCATGAACTCCTCCCGCTCGAAGTCCGGCCCGCTTCGCCTGCTGTCGCTGATCGTCGGCGTCCCGCTCGCGCTCGTCGCGGCGGCGTGGATCGCCCTGACCGTTCTCTTTCCGCCCGCCAAGGTGAAGGCGCTGGTCCAGGACCAGCTGCACCGCTCGCTCGCGCGTGACGTGCGCTTCGAGGGGGCGTCGCTCGGGCTCTGGCCGCCCGTGCGCCTCACCGTGAAGAAGCCCGAGCTCGCCGAACCCGGCGGCTTCGACGAAGGCGTCGCATTCGGGGCGCAGGCGGTGTTCCTCGACCTCGACGTCGCGGCGCTGCTCTCGCGCAAGGTGCGCGTGCGCCGCTTCACGCTCGACCAGCCCGCCGTGCACCTGTTGCTGCGCGCGGACGGCACTTCGAACTTCGACTCGCTCGGCGCGGCGCCCGCGCCGGACCAGCCCGCGGCCGAACCCATGGACCTCGACGTGCGCGAGTTCGCGATCCGCGGCGGGCGTGTGCTCGTGGACGACGTGCGCGCGAATCGCCGCGTCATGCTCGCGCTCGCGACGACCACGAGCCTTTCGGCCGAGCAGGGCGGCAAGCGCGTCGCGACCGCCGGCCACACGGAAATCTCCGAGCTCGCGTTCGGGCCGCTGTCGGCGACGAAAGCCGCCGACCTGTCACAGGGCTTCGCGAAGCTCGTCTGGAAGCTCGATCACCGCGGCAAGTTCGACGCGGAGAGCAAGCGTCTCGCGCTCGAGCAGCTCGCGCTGTCGCTCGGCAAGACGCGGCTCGCGCTGTCGGGCGTCGTGGACGACCCCGGCCCGCACGCGCGCTTCGACCTGCGCGCGAAGGGGGACGGTGTCGACTTCGGCGAGGTGCTGTCGTGGATCGCCGTCGCGGACGCGCAGGCGGTGAGGGGGATCTCGGGCGCCGGCCGCATGGCGTTCGACGTCGCCGCGCGAGGCGCCGCGTCCGCACCGGGAGCCGCTCCGGCGATCCCGGCCCTGAGTGGCTGGCTCGAGGTGAAGGACGCCTCGTTCCGTTACGCCGGCGCGCCGGCCGACGTGAAGCAGCTCGCGCTGCGAGTCGAGTTCGCTCCGGACACGGTCTCGCTCACCTCGCTCGCCGCGGTCGTCGCCGGCCAGCCGCTGCGGGCCACCGCGCGGGCACGGCGCCTCGCCGATCCGTTCGTGGACTTCACGCTGAACGGCAACCTCGACCTCGACGCGCTCGGTCCGCTCGTCGCGCAACAGGGCGCGAAGCTGTCGGGCCGCGTGCTCGTGGACGTGCGCGGCAGCGGCCTCGCGAAGGATCCCGGCGCCATGGCGCTCGACGGCCGCGCCGAACTCAAGAACGTGCGCGCCGAATCGAAGGACCTGCCGAAGCCCGTCGAGCAGGTGAACGGCGTCGTGCTGCTCTCGCCGCAGCGCGCGGCGGTGCAGCGCCTGAGCGCGAAGGCCGGCCAGTCGTCGTACACGGTGGACGCGACGGTCACGCGCCCGCTCGCGCTCATGGCCAAACCCGATTCCGTGCCGCCCGCGGGCGTGACGTTCGACTTCCGCTCGCCGATGCTCGACCTCGCCGACCTGCTGCCCACGACACCCGGAGCGCCGTTCCTTCCGAACGCGAAGGGCACGGGCACGGTCGCGATCGACCGGCTCAAGCAGGGCAAGCTCGACGTGAAGGCCGTGCGCGCGAACGTCGTGCTCGCGCCCGCCGCGCTCGAAGCGCCGGAGTACTCGCTGCAGGGCTACGGCGGCACGGTGCGCGGCACCGCGAAGTTCGACCTGCGCGACACCGCGCGCCCCGTGTACGCGCTCACGTCCACGATCGAGCACGTGCAGGCGGACGACATCCTCTCCGCGTGGTCGCCGGCGAAGGGGCTGCTCAAGGGCACGCTCGACACGAAGATCGACTTCGCCGGCGCCGGCATGCAGCCGGCCGACCTGAAGCAGACGCTCACGCTCGTCGGTCTCGCGGCGCTGACCGAAGGCCAGCTCGGCCCCGGCCCGACGCTCGACGCGATCGCGTCGTTCGTGAAGATCCCGGCGTTCCGCGAGGTGAAGTTCAAGCAGCTGCAGCTGCCCATGCGCATCGAGCAGGGCCGGCTCATCTCGGACCCGGTGCAGCTGTCGGGCTCGACCGGTGACTGGAAGCTCGCGGGCGCGGTCGGCTTCGACGGTTCGCTCGACTACGCGGTCAGCGTGACGCTCACCCCGGAGGTCGCCGCGGCGATCCAGGCGAAGTCGGCCGTGGCCGCGGGCGCGCTCGCCGACGACCAGGGCCGCATCCTGCTCGACCTGCGCGTCACCGGTTCGGCGAAGTCTCCGAAGATCGCGTGGGACACGCGGGCCATGCGGGACCGGCTCGCGGGCCGGGCTTCGGCGGCGCTGACCGAGCAGCGTGACAAGCTCGCGGCCGACGCGAAGGCGGCCGCGCAGCAGGCGCTCGCGGAGCGGCTGGGCCTCGCGGCCGACAGCGCGAAGAAGGCGGCTTCGCTGCGCGACCAGGCGCAGGCGGCCCGGGACAGCATCCGCAAGGCGGCGGGCGGTGCGCTGCGCGGGCTGTTCGGCAAGCCGAAGCCGGCGGCGACGCCGCCACCGGCCGACACGACGCAGCACTGATCGCCCACAAACGATGCCGCCGCGGGAGCGCTTGCGCGACCGCGGCGGTTTGCTGTCTGGCGAGATGTGGCTCGGTGTACCGCCCTCGGCCTGCCTGCCTCGGACGATGTCGAGCGTCGGGTACGAGCCCCGGATGCGCGCCCTCGTTTTTCACGCCCATGCGTGAAGGCTGCGCATCCGCTGGTAATACCCAGCAACGCGCGTGCCGTTGGAAAAAATCTTTCAGGGGGTCTTCGCCGCGCCCTCTCCGCACGGGCAACGCCTTCGCGGAACATGGGATGACACACGCATGACGAGCGCGTGTTCGGCATGGTGAAACCGCGCGACGTGACACGCTGTCCCCTCGCGGGTAACAACCTGTCACCCGGTGTGGCGCGATGGACCGGTTCGGGCCGCCCTCAGGCGCGCGCTTCGACGACGCCGGGCTCGGCGTGATCGAGGTCCTCGAGCCACGCGCGCAGCGTCTCGGCCGAGGCCAGCGTCGAGCGGATCGCGTGCTCGGCGCCCGGTGCGGGCAGCCACTGTCCGCGCGCGGCGCCCTCGAGCCGGGCGAACACGTCGGCGGCGCGGCGGCGCGAGCGTTCGTCGCGGCCGTGCGCGCGCAGTTGCGCCGAGGCCCACACGCCCAGCCATTCGAGCTTCGCCGGATCGTCGCCCGGGCGCTCGCGCAGGCCGAAGCCGTCGAACAGCTCGCGGTCCACGGTTTCGAGCAGCTTGCCCGCGAGCGGCAGGGGCAGCAGCGACGGCGGCAGGCTGACCGCCCACAGCTGCGTGGGCGTCAGGCCGCGGACCGGTCCGGCGGGCGAAAGCGCGTCGAACAGGCAGCCCGCGTCGTCGTCCCAGAACGTGTCGCAGTAGCGCCGCTGC
>JBGANH010000138.1:0-11454 GCA_044222365.1 Candidatus Eiseniibacteriota bacterium | reverse complement strand
CTCGCGATCGCGGGCGCGTCGAAGCGCGACAGCTCGAGCCGGCTGTGGCCGTCGGGCGTGCGCAGCATCGCGATCTCCACACGCTGGTCACGCACGCCGGTGACGCGGCCCGCCCACTCGCCTTCGATCGGCATGCGCCCTTCGAGCGTGAGACCGAGTTCCGTGAAGAACGCGATGGCGGTGTCGAGGTCTTCCACCACGATGCCGACGTTGTCCATTCGCATGATCGCCATGGTGCCTCCTCCAGTGCTCACGATCGAGCGGCGGGATACCACACGTAGCGGCTCACAGCCTGCGTGCTGCCCTGGAACGGCATGACCGTGTCTCCTTCGTGAATGAATGCCGCACGCTCGAGCGTGCGCCGCGAAGGCACGTTCACGGCCTCCGTCAGGGCGAGCATGCGAGGCAGCCGGAACTGCCCGGCAGCCCATTCGCACGCCCGGAGCAGCGCCTCGGCGCCGTAGCCACGCCCGCGCGAGTCCTCGGCGATGGCGTACGACACCTCCACGTCGTCGTCGAAGGCACTGAATCCGACGTGACCCAGCAGCGCTCCGGTGGCGAGGTGTTCCACTCCCAGAACGTAGGGACCGAGGCGCGGATCGCCGGGCGTCGAGTACCAGGCGACGAAGGCGCGCATGCGAGCGACGGCCGCTTCGGTGTCCGCGTAGACGTGGGACGGAAGCCACCGCCGGGTGGACTCCTCGGCGTTCAGTTCCATCATCCGGGCCGCATCTTCGACGACGATGTGGCGGATCCGGAGCGAAGTGGTGTCGATCGGCAATCCATGCATGAGCGTGGGAGTCCTGTTGCGGTCGAGGGGTGATGCTTCGAGACGGCCCGTTCGGGTCATCGGACGGCGCCGCGGCTACTTCACGAACACGAACACGTCCTCGCCGCTCCACACGTGCCCGGACCACGACTGGTAGCCGCGCAGCCAGAGCACGCCCTCGATGCGGCGCAGGTAGAAACCCTTCGGCACTTCTTCGTCGTCGCACAGCGGCGCCGACGCGACCGTGAGCGAGCCGGGCGGCGCGCGATGCTCGGTGACCGGCTGCCCGATCGCGCCCTCGGGTTGATCGCGCATCGCGAGCCGCAGGTGTGGCGCCAGTTCGAGCGGGCACAGCCGCAGTCCGCGTTCCGCGGCGCGCGCGACGATCGCGTCGAATGTGCCGCCGCCCGCCAGCCCGAGCTCGGCGGCCGTCACCTGCTCCATCTCCACGAGCGCCGATTCGCGCGACGTCGTGAACCGATCGTCGGCAAAGAGCGCCTCGGCGAGTGGATTCAGGCGAACGCCCGCGGCCTGCAGCGCCGCGAGCAACTCCGCCTTGTCGAGCCCGCCGATGCGAAGCGCGCGACTCAGGCCTTCGTCCCCGCCGGCGGCTGCCACAGCTCGACCCGGTGGCCTTCGGGATCCATCACCCAGCCGAACTTGCCGTACTCGGAGTCCTGCGTCTTCTCATCCACCGCGCAGCCCTTGGCGCGCAGCGACGCGAGCATGGCGTCCAGGTCGTCCACGCGGAAGTTGATCATGAACGGCGACTCGCTCGGCGCGAAGTACTTCGAGTCCGCCGGGAAGATGCTCCAGATGGTCGAGCCGTCCGGCTGCGGGTACTCGGGCGTCTGCCACTGGAAGACGACACCGCCCCACTCGGACACGTCGAGCCCGAGGTTGTCGCGATACCACGCGCCCAGCGCCTTCGGGTCACGCGCCTTGAAGAACACACCACCGATACCGGTCACGCGAGGGGACATGGGCGACTCCTTGAAGTGAGGGTTGCCGGGGACGGTCGCCCGTCGCGACCATGACGGTCAAGCGCAGAATCGAATGAGCGCCGGGCGATCAGTCCCGCAGCAGCTCGCGCACCTCGACCGTGCCGCCCGATTCGAAGTCGGGATTGCCGTCGACGAACCGCAGCGCGGCGTCGAGGCTCTCGGCGCGGACGCGCAGGAAACCCGTGACGCCGAGCGGCGCGTGTGGGTCGCCATGCTTGCGCACGCACACGCCCCGCCCGATCGAACTCCCGCCCTCGAACGCGCCGCTGGCGTGGAGCTTCGTGAGGTATCCCTCCCACGCCGCGCCTTCGGCGCCACCCGGAGGAACGTCGTCGTGCATGAGCACGAGGTACTCGTTTCTCGAATCGGGAGCCGCCGTCGTCGCGCTCGGAGCCACCATCAGGTCCGAGACCGACTCGAGCACGATCTCCGGCAGCCGCTCCGCGATGGCTTCCTTCATGACCGCACTCGCGGCGGGAGCACCGGAGGGCAGATCGAAAGCGGCGGTGCGCGCCTCCGCACTCGGCCACTGCGCGTAGCTGTACCAGAGGTCGTCCGGTCCGCGATGCAGCCGTGATCCGAGCGAGCCCTTGCGCTTCAGGTCGTGCGAGACTTCCGTCCACGCCTCGATGAACGCGGCTTCCATGCCCGGACGAATGCGCCAGCGATAGAGAACGGAGAAGCCCGGCCCTTGGGAAGTCACGCGATCTCCCCTTTCCTTTGTTCGGCGAAGTGCGCGCGCATCCGGCGCGCGGGCGCCCGGCTCACTCGGCTTCGGGCGCCGGACTCGGGAGCGCGGCGAACTTGGCCGCCATCGTCGGGTTGCCCTTCGTGAGCTTCTTGATGGTCACGTCCTGGGCCTTGTCGTTCGCGAGACGCAGGTTCCGGTCCGTGCCGAGCAGCGCTTCCTTGGTCTTCTGGAGATGATCGATCGACTTGTCGATCTCCTCGATCGCCGTGTGAAACCGCCGGGAAGCGAGATCGAAGTTCTTCGCGAACGCCGTCTTGAACGCCTCCAACTCGCCCTCGAAGTTCGTGACGTCGATGTTCTGCGCCTTCACGAGCGCGAGCTCGGACTTGTACTCGAGCGCCTTCATCGCCGCGTTCCGCAGCACCGTGATGATCGGAAGAAAGAACTGCGGCCGGACGACGTACATCTTCGGGTAACGGTGGAACACGTCGACGATGCCGGTGTTGTAGAGCTCGTTGTCCGGCTCGAGCAGGGAGACGAGCACGGCGTACTCGCAGCCCTTCTCGTTGCGGTCCTTGTCCAGCTCCTTCAGGAAGTCCTCGTTCCTCGACTTCGTGGCCGTGCTGTCGCTCTCGTTCTTCATCTCGAACATGATCGAGACAATCTCGACGCCGTTCTCGTCCTTGTCACGGAAGATGTAATCGCCCTTGCTGCCCGTGCGCGCGTCGTTGTCCTTCTCGAAGTAGGCCTTCGGGAACGCCGTCGCCCGGATGCGATTGAACTCGGTCTCGCAGTGCTGCTCGAGCGTTTCACCGAGCATCTTGACCGACAGGCGCGCCTTCATGTCGCGGAGGCGCTCGATCGACTCGTCGCGATCCTTGATCTGCGTCTCGTACTTGTCCTTGAGCGACTTCTCGGCGAGCTGCCTCTCGAGTACCGCCCTCTCGAGGCCGTTCTTCAGATCGTCCCGCTCCTTCTCGACCGTCCCGACCGCCTCGGTGATCGCGAGCTTGTTCGCCACCTCCAGACCGTCGAGCCGGGCCTTCAGGGCGAGGATCTCCGCGTCCTTCGCGGCGGCCGCCTTCTGCAGCTCGTTCACGAGCTTCGCATCGGCCAACTTCGCGGCGGCGTCCCGGTCGAGCTTCGCCTGCTCGAGTTCGTGCGCGAGCGCGTCCCGTTCCTTTTCGACCACGCTCAGCGCTTCGGTCACGGCGAGCTTCTGCGCGACGGCGCCGGCGTCGAGCCGGGCCTTCAGGTCCTGGATCTCGGCGTCCTTGGCCGCGGCGGCCAGTTGCAGATCGTTGGCGACCTTCGTCGTCGCGAGCTCGATGGCGCTCTGCTTCTCCTTCTCGGCCAGTTCGAGCCGCTCGTGCAGTTCGTGCTCGAACTCACCGTCACGGACCTGCTTCACGATGGCCTCGTATCCGGCCTCGTCGATCTTGAATGCCTTCTTGCAATGCGGACACAGAATCTCGCGCATGTCTGTTCGTCCTTCTTCTCGACGCTGCTGTCTGCGGGGACTCGGCGCTCGGGACGCCGGTGAATGGAGGCGGCGCGATGCTACCCCGCCGACCGGAGCGGCCGAAGCGCATTTCGGAACGCCGGCGTGACCGCAGGCGCGTTCAGCGCGCGTCCGATGCGCCCGCGCGTTTCGGAAGGGAGACGACCCCGATCGATTCCAGCCAGGTCTCGACGAGCGCCGGCCACTCCGTGATGGGCGACTCGGTGCGCCGCAGCCCGAACGCGTGCCCGCCTTTCACGAACACGTGCAGCTCCGCGGGCACGCCCGCCTTCTGGAGCGCCGCATGGTAGAGGAGCGAGTTCTCCACCGGATCGACAGGGTCGTCCTGAGCGTGCAGCAGGAACGTCGGCGGCGTGCGCGGTGTGACCGGAATGCCGGGATTCAGGACGACGCTCGTCTTGCTACGCGCGAGGTGTCCCGGGTAGAGCGCGATCGCGAAGTCCGGCCGGCAGTTGACCGTGTCGGCCGCGTCCACGGCGGGATACAGACGCCTGGTGAAATGCGTGCTGAGCGCGGCCACCATGTGCCCGCCCGCCGAGAAACCCAGGACGCCGATCCGGTTCGGATCGATCTGCCACTCGGCGGCCCGGAAGCGCACGAGCCCCACCGCCCTCTGGGCGTCTTCGAGCGCGGCCGGACATTCCCGGTACGGACCTACCTTCGCGCACGGCACGCGGTACTTGAGCAGCACGCACGTGATGCCGCGGGACGTCAGCCACTCGCACACTTCCGTCCCTTCGAGGTCCATGGCCAGAATGTTGTAGCCGCCCCCGGGAAAGACGACGACCGCCGCGCCGGAGTGGCTTCCCTGCGGCGAATAGACGGTCATCGTCGGCTGCGACACTCGATCGACGAAGGTCCACGCCTTGCCGCCGACCAGCTTCGGGTTGCCCGCGCGGTCCACCACGGTCCCGGCGATCTCCGGCCCGTCCAGCGGCCGAGCGTGTGGAGCGCCACCGGGCCACAGCGGGATCTGGGTGTGGCCCGCCGGCGGCTGCCAGGGCTCCGGCGCCGTCCACGCCGGGAGTGCATGGCCGGCCGCGGCGAGAGCCATCACGAAGACGCGGAGTGCTCGGAGCCAGCGTCTCGTGAGTGCGCCGCGAAGCGACACCGGGTCGGGCGAAAGGTCAGGCCTCATCATCGATCCACGACAAGGCGGAAATCCGCCAGCCCTCCGGCAGCCGCACGAAGTGGAACAACTTGGTCCCGGAGCCCGCGTACGCCTCGCCGTTCAGGATGCCCGACTTGCGGTACCGGGAGGTCCGGGAGGCGACGCCGCCGATTCGCTCCGTGCTGGCGGAGGCTTCCCGCTCGGAAAAGCCGGTGAGTCCACCGCCGGAGAGAAGCGCGATCCGGGGCGCGGCGAACTCGGCAACGGAAGCGAACTCGGGCCCAGCGCTCGTGCACCGGACGATGCGTGCGCCCTCGACGAAGCACTCGGTGACGTGCGACAGCTCCGGCGCCTCGACGGTGTTCTCGAAGGCCGAGTAGAACCGGGCCACCAGTTGGTCGATCGCCTGCAGTTCCCTGTCGTCGCTCATGCGAGGCCTCACGAGAAAACGCCGTCTCCTGCCGACCTCCCTTCCACCACGGTCGCAGCCGAGCGGCGATGCTACCCCACGCTGCGACACCGTCCTCAGCGCAATCTCCGCCACGGCGCGCGCCGAACGCAGTTCGGCCCGGCGCTCCAAGAGGAACGCCGGGCCGCACGTGCTGTCGCGAATCTCCGCGGGCCGGAGAGCCCGCACCGGATCTAACTCTTCGCCAGACCCCGCAGCACGGTCTGGAGGATGCCGCCGTTCTTGTAGTAGTCCACGTCCACGGGCGTGTCGAGACGGGCGACGCCCGAGAACTCCAGCACCGAACCGTCCTCACGCGTGGCGCGGATCTTCACCTTCTGGCGCGGCTTGAGCTCGCCGGTCAGCCCGAGCACGTCGAACGTCTCGCGCCCGGTGATGCCGAGCGATTCGGCGTTCTGCCCCGCCTCGTACACGAGCGGCAGGATGCCCATGCCCACGAGGTTCGAGCGGTGGATGCGCTCGAAGCTCTCGGCGAGCACGGCCTTCACGCCGAGCAGCAGCGTGCCCTTCGCCGCCCAGTCGCGCGACGAACCCGTGCCGTACTCCTTGCCCGCGAGCACCACGAGCGGCGTGCCGGCGGCCATGTACTTCGCCGACGCGTCGTAGATCGGCATCTGCTCGCCGGTCGGGAAGTGCACCGTCACGTTGCCTTCGGAACCGGGCACCAGCAGGTTCTTCAGGCGGATGTTCGCGAATGTGCCGCGCACCATGACGAGGTCGTTGCCACGGCGCGAGCCGTACGAGTTGAAGTCCTTCTTCTCGATGCCGCGCTCCGCGAGGAACTTGCCCGCGGGACTCGCCAGCGCGATGTCGCCGGCCGGCGAGATGTGGTCCGTGGTCACCGAGTCGCCGAACATGCCGAGCACGCGCGCGCCCTTCACGTCCGACAGCGGCTTCGGATCCATGGACAGGCCCTGGAAGAACGGCGGCTCGTGGATGTACGTGGACTTCTCGTCCCACTGGTAGAGCTCGCCCTCTCCCACGGGAATCGCGTTCCACTTCGGGTTCCCGTCGAACGTGTTGCCGTAGCTCTTCGCGAACATCTCCGGCTTCACGCTCGCCGCGACCGCGTCGGCGACTTCCTTCTGGGTCGGCCAGATGTCGCGCAGGTAGACGGGCTTGCCGTCCTTGCCCGTGCCGATCGGCTCCTTCTCGAAGTCGATGTCCACCGTGCCGGCGAGCGCGTAGGCGACGACCAGCGGCGGCGACGCGAGGAAGTTCGCGCGCACCATCGGGTGCACGCGGCCTTCGAAGTTGCGGTTGCCCGAGATCACCGCGGCGGCGACGAGCTTGCCCTCGTCGATCGCCTTGCCGACGGCGTCCGGCAGCGGGCCCGAGTTGCCGATGCACGTCGTGCAGCCGTAGCCGACGACGTCGAACCCCATCGCTTCGAGCGACGCCATCGTGCCCGAGGCGTGCAGGTACTCGGTCACGACCTTCGAGCCGGGCGCGAGCGAGGTCTTCACGTACGGCTTCGACGCCAGTCCCTTCTCGGCCGCCTTCTTCGCGACGAGCCCGGCGCCGATCATGACCGACGGGTTCGACGTGTTCGTGCACGAGGTGATCGCGGCGATCACGACCGAGCCGTGCGTGATGCTGCTCGTCGTGCCGTTCTTCACCTCGGCGGTCCGGCCGAGGTCACCGTCACCGAGCCCGAAGCCGCGCTCCTTCACCGGCGCGACGAGGCCCTTGCGGAAGTTGCCCTGCATGTCGCGCAGGTTCACGCGGTCCTGTGGGCGCTTCGGTCCGGCGAGGCACGCCTCGACGTCGGCCAGGTTCAGCTCGAGTGTGTCCGAGAACACCGGGTCCGGAGTGTCGTCGGTGCGGAACAGGCCCTGCGCGCGGCAGTACGCCTCGGTCAGCTTCGCCTGCTCGCCGCGGTTCGTGCGGTCGAGGTAGCGCAGCGTCTCGGCGTCCACCGGGAAGAAGCCCATCGTCGCGCCGTACTCGGGCGCCATGTTCGCGATGGTCGCGCGGTCCGGCAGGCTCATCGCGGACAGGCCGGGTCCGTAGAACTCGACGAACTTGTCCACGACGCCCTTCTTGCGGAGCATCTGCGTGACCGTGAGCACGAGGTCGGTCGCGGTGACGCCGTCGCGCAGCTGGCCGGTGAGCTTGAAGCCCACGACCTGCGGCGTGACGAGGTAGAGCGGCTGGCCGAGCATGACGGCTTCGGCTTCGATGCCGCCGACGCCCCAGCCGACCACGCCGAGCCCGTTGATCATGGTGGTGTGCGAGTCGGTGCCCACGAGCGTGTCGGGGTACGCGAGCTTCTCGCCGTTCACCTCGGACGTGAGCACGCAGCCGGCGAGGTACTCGAGGTTCACCTGGTGCACGATGCCCGTCGCGGGCGGCACCACGCGGAAGTTCGAGAACGCCTTCTGGCCCCAGCGCAGGAACTCGTAGCGCTCCTTGTTCCGCTCGAACTCGATCTCGGCGTTGCGCTCGAGCGCGGTGACGTTGCCGAACACGTCCACCTGCACCGAGTGGTCGATCACGAGGTCCACGGGCACGAGCGGGTTGATCTTCTTCGGGTCCGCGCCCATGCGCTTCACGGCGTCGCGCATCGCGGCGAGGTCCACCACGCACGGCACGCCGGTGAAGTCCTGCAGGATCACGCGTGCGGGCTTGAACGGAAGTTCGACCGGTTCGGCCGAGACGGGCTGCCACGCGGCGAGACGCTTCACGTCGTCCTGCGTGACCTGGTAGTCGTCGCAGGTGCGCAGCGCGGCCTCGAGCATGACGCGGATGGAGAAGGGAAGCTTCTCGAGCGAGAGCCCGAGCTTCTGCGCCAGCACGTCGAGGCGGTAGACGGTGACGTTGCCGACGGGAGTCGAGAGCGCGGAGCGCGCCCCGAAGTAATCACGGGAAGAGGCGTTCATCACGCGTCCTTTCCGGGTGCGACGGCACACAGGGCCGTCGTGGAGAACGGGAGGTCACACAGGGACCTCGGTGAACGGGGGCACCTTACTCCCATCGGCCGGGGCGTGGCCACCTCTGGAGCGACGGAGCGGGCACGGGACGATTTTCGCCCCCTCGTGAGCCCCGGGCCGGGCGTTTTGCGATTCCCCATGTGAGCCAAGGTCCGTCCCCACGGGTCCGGCGCTCGGCCGCCCCACGCTCCAGCCCGTTTCCACCGCTCTCGGAGGTCCATCCCATGCGCTCCGCCCATCTCTCTCCATGGGTCCACCGCTTCCTCGGGGCCGCGGCGCTCGCCGTGCTCCTCGCCTTCCCGGCCCTCGCCGCGGACCGCACGCGGACGATCCGGTCCGCCGGCGCCACGGCGCAGGCCCGCGCCCTCGCCGCCCCGGCGATCGCGAACGCGCCGAACGGCTACCCGAACCCGATCACGGCCGGCCCCTGGACGCAGCTCGGCCCCTTCAACCAGCCGGGCCGCATGAACGGCGTGGTGTCCCGCATCCTCAACCAGCCCGTCGTGGACGCGCTGTCGGACGGCTACGGTTTCTGGCGTGGCTACGCGCTCGCCGACATCGACTGGACGGAGCACGGCCGCTCGATGTCGTTCGGGCTGAAGCAGGGCGTCCTCAAGCTGGTCTTCCCTCCCGTCGGCAACTACTTCGAGCGGCTGTCCGGCGAGTGCACGGACGGCGTCCTGCGCTACACGGACGACGACGGCGACACGTGGAATCCGGTCGTGCTGAACCTCGACGTCGGCTACGAGCCCGTGCCCGGAGGCCGGCGCCTGCTCGCTTCCGACATGTGGTCGAACGTCACCTACCTCGTGTCGCGCTATTACGACTCGTTCGCCGCCGACACGTTCACCGTGCTGATGATCTCGTACGACAGCGGCGCGACGTACGACGGGATGTACTACTTCGCGGGTTCGCCGGTCGCCGACGCCTGGGTGTCGCAGGACGGCTCGGGCCAGATGGTGATCGCGTACTCGAACGGCGACTGGGACGACACGGTGCTCCAGCACGCGAGCGAGAACGGCTGGAACTTCGAAGTGTTCGCGAACCCGGCGACGACGAACAACGAGTTCACGTACTCGGGCCTGCAGATCACCGCGCAATGCCAGAACGGCCAGTTGTCGCGCGTCTGGGTGCTGCGCGGCGATCACCTGCAGTCCACGACGAACCTCGGCGCAACGTGGGACGTCGTGCGCGACGCGTGGACGCCGGCGGGCCCGCGCGGCCTGCGCGCCGCGATCTCGCACCCGGACCTGCTGCTGTGGACGGATTCCGAGCAGGCCGCGCTCGAGTCCGTCGGCAAGCTCTACCGCTCGGCCGACGGCGGCACGACGGCGCAGTGGGTCGAGAACCTGTACGCCTGGGGCGACCCCGAGCGGCCGCACATCTTCTCGTCGAACATCGACGTGGCCGGCTGGAACTTCTCGCCCGCGCTCCGGCAGTCCGAAATCCGGCGCGACGGCACGAGCGTCACGCACACCGTCGTGCAGGCGGCGGCACCGCAGTCGCCCGAGGGCACCGGCTTCTTCGAGCGCTTCTTCATCTCGAGCGGTGGCGGCATCTACCTCATGCAGCCCGAGGACACGACCGTCACGCTGCTCACGCGCGGCATCTCGAACCAGCAGGTTGCCGACGTCGCGACGCTGCGGGACGACCTCCCGGCCGACACGTACGCCGCGACCCGCGACAACGACCTGCTCCGCACCTACTCGACGCCCTTCGGCTGCGACGCGTACCACGCCGTCATCAGCGGCACGGGCTCGTCGTGCTCCGACGTGGCCACGATCTACCAGCGCCGCCCGGACGACTGGTCGTACTGGTCGCAGTTCGACCACGGACTGTTCCTGCTGGGCGGCGGCGGTCCGTTCGCGGGCACGTTCGGCGAGGCCTACTTCACGCAATACCGGCACCACGTCCTCGTGCAGGATCCGCAGCAGTGGAACGTCGCCTACTCGGGCAACGACCAGCTCCATCGCATGACCTACTCGCTCGCGACGAACGACGTCACGGTCACGCCGATCGGCGGTCCCTTCCAGGCGGCCTACGGCGGCATCTCCGGTTTCGGCATCGCGCCGTCGGACGGGAACCGCTGGTACCTCGCGATGCGCGACGGCACCCTGCTCTGGTCGCCGGACGCGGGCGCGACGTGGAATCCTTCGACGGGCGCGGCGCCGCCGGTCATGGACGAGCGGGAGCTCTCGCGCGTGAAGATCGTCGTGAACCCGGACGACGCGTACGAGGCCTGGTGCATCGGCCGCGGCATCCTGCACACGTCGGACGGCGGCGCCACCTGGACCGACGCCTCGTCCGGCCTGCCGTCCTCGCAGACGATCGTGTTCGACGCCGCGTACGACGGCACGGCGCTCGGCCTGATCTACCTCGCGACCGAAGCGGGCCCCTTCGTGACCGGCGGTGGCGGGACCTTCGTGAGCATCGCCCACCCGGCGCTTCCCGCGGTGCAGTTCCGCGCGGTCGAGGCGCTGCCCTACCGCGCGCTCATGCGCTTCGGCACGTGGGGCGCCGGCCTGTGGGACTACGCCACCGGCAACGTGCTCGACGCCCCGGTCGCGCTCGTGCGCCCGCTCGATCTGGCGCCGCGCCGCAACCGGGGGCGTTCGCAGGGCCTGGTCGAGTTCGCGACGAGGCGCGAAGGCCACGTGTCGCTGTAACTGAGCGACGTGGCGGGCCGCCGCGACGCGACGCTGGTGGACGGCGTGCGCCCGGCGGGTCGCGCGGCCGCGTCGTTCGACGCCGCGAGCATGGGCGCGGGCGTCTACTTCGCGCGCCTGCGCACCGCCGAGGGCACGCGCACCGCGAAGGTCGTGGTCACCCGGTAGGACGTGCGGGAAACCCGGTCGCGCTCGGGGGAGCGCATCCGGGCCAGCGGAGGGCGTGGCCTCGTCGGGCCGCGCCCTCTCGCGCGTCCGGCGTCACATCCGCTCGCGCAGCTTCTGGTAG
>JBGANH010000137.1:0-11541 GCA_044222365.1 Candidatus Eiseniibacteriota bacterium | reverse complement strand
ACGCGCCCGTTGGCCGTGATTTCGCGGACCGTCGCGTGCGTCCCTTCCGGCGAACGGGCGCTCCGGAGCGGCAGTTCCTGCCGCCTCCGAGGGAAGTCCTGGCCGCCCGGGCGAGGGGGCGGCGTGCGCCGGTGCGTCAGCGCGTCAGCGCGAGCCGGGAGCGCCCTTCGCGCCCGCGAGCACGCGCAGCGGCCAGAGCGCGAGCAGCCCGACCGCGACGAGTCCCGCGATCGCGACCACCTGCCAGCCGAGGCCGAAAAGCCCCTGCAGCGGTCCGGAGTCGAGGTACCACGCCAGCGGCAGCGCCGCGCCGTAGAGCAGCAGCCAGCCGCGGCGGTCGGCGTCGCCCGCCGCCCACAGCGCGAGCAGCGGCGCCCAGAGCACGGCGTACATGGGCATGAACTTGGGCGCGAAAGCGGCGAACGCGCCGTACTGCCAGACCGCGTGGTCGGCCGCGCCGGCCCCGCGCCGTCCGAGCAGGACGGCACCGGCCGCGGCGATCGCCACGAACACGAGCCAGCCCGCGGCGCCGAGATCGAAGCCGGCGAGCACGACGGGCACGCGCCACAGCGTCGGGCCGACGCCGAAGTTGCCGCCCTCGAGCGTGAGCGGCTGCCACACGGGCGCGCCCCACGCGAGCAGCACGCCGTACACGAGCGCCGTGGGCAGCGCGGCGCCGGCGAGCAGCGCCACGCGGCGGCGCGAGCCGAGCACGAACGGCAGCGCGAGCAGCGCGAAGAGCGGCTTGGTCACGACGAGCCCGAGCCCGAGCACGAGCCCGGAGAGCAGCGCGCGGTCGCGGCGCGCGAGCGCCCACGCGAGCGCCACGAACATCGCGCCGAGCGCCTCGTCCTGCGCGTAGCGCACGGTGAAGTACCAGACCATCGGCAGCGCCGCCCAGCCCCACGCGGCCTCGCCCGCCTCGCCTTCGGACCACGCGAGCGCGCGCCACGTGACGAAGTCGGCGAGCAGGAAGAGCACGAACGGTCCCGCGTCCGCGGCCACGCGCACCGCGAGCCCGAGCAGCGGGGCGAACAGCGGTCCGTAGGCGCTCGCGAAGTCGCGGTACGGCACGCCGCCCGCGAGCGCGTGCTTCGCCTGCGGCAGGAAGAACGCGAGCTGGTCCACGCCCGAGTGCCCGAGCACGCCCCACAGGAGCGCTCCGAACGCGACACGCGTGAGCAGCCACGTGAGCCACGCGAGCGGAACCCGGTGCGCGCGCAGGAAGGGAAGCTGGGGCGCGACGGCCATCCACGCGGCGCCCAGTGGCACGGGAGCCAGGCTCGCGAGCGCCAGCAGCGGCCGGGTCTGCCAGAGCTCGGGATTCACGCCGTGCTCAGAACGAGTCGCGGACGGTTTCGAGCGTGGGCACTCGCCCGTGCGCGATGCGTTCGAGCGCCTCCTCGTAGAGGCGGTCGTAGCCGTCGGTGCTCGCGCGCCAGCTGAAGTCCTGGCTCATGCCGTTCCGCTGGAGGGCTTCCCAGAGGTGCGGCTCGGCGTGCACGGCGAGCGCGCGGCGCAGCGCCATGATCATGTCCTCGGCCTCGAACGGCGCGAACACGAAACCGTTCCCTTCGCGTGTGATCGGATCGAACTCGCGCACGGTGTCGGCGAGTCCGCCCGTCGAGCGCACGACGGGGACGGTGCCGTAGCGCAGCGAGTAGAGCTGGTTGAGGCCGCACGGCTCGTAGCGCGACGGCATGAGGAAGAGGTCGGAGCCGGCCTCGATGCGGTGCGCGAGCGCTTCGTCGTGGGCGGTGGCGAAGTGCCACTGCCACGGACGCTCGAAGGCGAGGCGGCGGAAGAGTTCCTGGTAGCGCGGCTGACCGACGCCGAGCACGACGAAGCGCGCGTGCAGGTCGCACAGTTCGCGCTCGGCCTGCTCGATCAGGTCGAAACCCTTCTGCTCGACGAGGCGCGAGACGATGCCCACGATCGGCCAGTCCGGCTCGAGCGGGAAGCCGCACGCCATCGCGAGCCGGCGGCGGTTCGCCTGCTTGCCGTCGAGGTGCTCGCGGTCGTAGTGCGCGTCGAGGAACGGGTCCGTCGCGGGATCCCAGACGCGGTCGTCGATGCCGTTCAGGATGCCGCGCACGTCACCCGTGCGGCGCCGCAGCACGCCTTCGAGCCCGCAGCCGTATTCGCCGCTCGACTGGATCTCGCGCGCGTAGGTCGGGCTCACCGTGCTCACGAGATCCGCGAACACGATGCCGACCTTCATGAAGTTCACCCGGCCCCAGTACTCGAACGGGCTCTGCGGGAAGAAGAACTCGCGCGTGAAACCCGCGACGCCGAGCACCCACGGGTCCACGATGCCCTGGTAGCCGAGGTTGTGGATCGTGTAGATCGTCGCGAGGTCCGCGAACGCGGGCTCGTCGGCCTCGTGCGTGCGCACGAAGCACGGCACCCACGCCGCCTGCTGGTCGTGCGCGTGGATGATGTCGAATCCACGATGCCCTGGTAGCCGAGGTTGTGGATCGTGTAGATCGTCGCGAGGTCCGCGAACGCGGGCTCGTCGGCCTCGTGCGTGCGCACGAAGCACGGCACCCACGCCGCCTGCTGGTCGTGCGCGTGGATGATGTCGAACGTCTCGCCGAAGCCCTTCAGCGCCTCGACCGCCGCGCGCGCGAAGAACAGGAAGCGCTCGGCGTTGTCCGGCCAGCCTTCGCCCGTGTTCGGGTCGTCGTAGAAACCGGGCCGATCGAAGAAGCGGCGCTCGCCCGCGTGCTCGACGAGCAGCGCGCGCAGGTGGCCGTGCTCCTCCTCGGCGATGTGGAACCGGGCGGGCTCCTGCCCCATGCCCCACGGCACGCGCGTCGCACCCCAGTCGTGGACCTTCCAGCCCTTCGGGATCTTGAGGTCCCGGTAGCGCGGCATGACCACGAGCACGCGATGCCCGCGCGCCGCCTGCTCGCTCGCGAGCGCCGACACGACGTCGCCGAGTCCGCCGACCTTGGCGAGCGGCGCCATTTCGCTGGCGACGTGCGCGATCGAGAGAGGCTTCATGTGAGCAGGGCTCCCGCGCGCCTCACGCGAGGGCGACGATTTCCCGCAGGTACTGGGCCGCGTCCTCGGGCGGGGTCGGGTTGATGTAGAACCCCGAGCCCATCTCGAAACCCGCCACGCGCGTGAGCTTGGGCATGATCTCGAAGTGCCAGTGGTAGTACGGCAGGTCGTCGTCGCCGAGCGGCGCGGTGTGCAGCACGAAGTTGTACGGCGGGTGGTCGAGCGCCACGTTCAGGCGCTGCAGCGTGTCCTTGAGGATGCGCGCGAGGTCGAGGAACTCGTTCGGGTCGTCGATCATGTGGTAGCTCGACCGGTGCGCCCGGGGCAGGATCCACGTCTCGAACGGGAAGCGCGGCGCGAAGGGCGCGAGCGCGACGAATCGGTCCGTCGTCGAGATCACGCGGCGATTGTTCCCGTCGGACATCTCCTGGTCGAGGATGTCCGTGAAGACGCTGCGCTCCTTGAGTTCGTAGTAGCGGCGCGCGCCGTCGAGTTCGTCCTGCACCATGCGCGGAATGATCGGCGTGGCGATGATCTGGCTGTGCGTGTGTTCGAGCGTCGCGCCGGCGCCGGCGCCGTGGTTCTTGAACACGAGCACGTAGCGGAGGCGCTTGTCCTTCTTCAGGTCGAGCATGCGCTCCTTGTACGCGACGAGCACCTTCTGGATCTGCTCGACCGGAAGGTCGGCGAGCTGCAGCGCCGGGTCGGTCGTCTCGATCACGACCTCGTGCGCACCCACGCCCGTCATCTTGTCGTACAGGCCTTCGCCACGGCGGTCGAGCGAACCCTCGACCTGCAGCGCCGGGAACTTGTTCGGCACGACGCGCACGTCCCAGCCCGGAGTGTTCGGCTTGCCGCCGGAGGGACGCACCGCGTAGACCTCGGGCGGCGTCATGTCCTCGCGGCCTTCGGCGAACGGCGAGAAGGTCTGGATCTTCGCGAGGGACTCGGGGATGAAGTTCGTGGGACGGCGGCTGCGTTCGGTGGAGATGATCACCCAGCGGCCGACCACGGGATCTTTGCGGAGTTCAGGCATGAGCAGTCCTTGCGAGGAGCGTCCTGCGTGCCGCCTTCGGGCGCACGCACGGGGAAAATGCCGGGGGAGTCTAGGAAGCTGCGCCGAACAGGGTCAAGCCCGTCGGGCACGGGGCCGGGATGCGATTCAAGACACCTCTGTCATCGGACGGCGTTCGTCCGCGGTCGAGGCGAAAAGTGCGGCGCAGGCCTGCTCTTCGGCCGGGCCGAACGTGCGGCCCCGCCGGGACATGGCGATACGCGCGGTGCCGACGAACCGGGCCAGTTCGTGATCCACGGTGCGAGAGCCGTCCCACCACGCGAACGCGGGAGTGAACTTCGGGGCGAACCGTCCCCCCCCGAACAGGTTGGCACCGGTGCCGACGCTGGCCCCCGTCGGGAGCAGGGTGCCGATGCCGGTCTTCACGTGCGCGCCGATGAGCGAGCCCACCTTGCTGCTGCCGCTGTCCATGTCGGTCCGGTCCACGCGCACGCGCACCGAGCCGTAGTTGTTCTTGAGGTCGCTCGTGGTCGTGAGCGCGCCGAGGTTCACCCACTCCCCGACGAGCGAGTGACCGAGGAAGCCGTGGTGGCGCTTGTTGCCGTAGCCCTGCCACACGCTCGCCTCGACCTCGCCCGCGACGCGGCATTCGGGTCCGAAGGTCGTGCCCGACACGAAGCCGCCGAGCAGTTGCGTGCCGCCCCCGATCACGCACGGACCGGTGACGACGGTGTGCGGAGCGACCGACGCGCCGTGCGCGACGTAGATCGGCCCCGCGCTCGCGTCGAGCACCGCGTACGGCCCGATCTTCGCGCCGCGCGCGATCGTGATGCGCTCGGGCGAGAGCAGGCACGCGAGTGCGTGCACCTCGCCGTGGCTGCCGGCCTTCGCGTCCGCGAGGTCGGCCACGATCGCATCGGAGTTCCATTCGAGCACCTGCCACGGGTAGTTCAGGAAGGGCGCGTCCATGGCCAGCGTCGGCAGTCCCATGCCCAGCAACGCCTGCTCGAACGCCTCGCCCTTGCCGATCGCGTGACGCAGCGCCGCGAGCGGGACGCGCGCGCCGGCGATGCGGCCTTCTCCCATCCACAGCGCGGGCGCACGTTCGCCGAGCGCGGCCGCGAACCAAGGCCCCGGCATCGCGGCGGCGTTCACGACGATCGCTTCGGTGGCCGGGTCCACCGCCGACGTGTCCGGCACGGGCGCGTGGTGCCAGCAGGCGAGCGCGTGCGCGCGTGCTTCGATCGCGAACAACGGCACGCCCGCGGCGCGCATCCAGCGGCGTGCGAGGTCGGACGCGCCGAACGTGAGCGCGGGTACGGGCAGCAGGTCCGTCATCGGGCGCAACGTGCGCCAGTGACGGTCCTCGTAGAGAACGAGGCGCCGGGGCGTCGTCGCGGTCATGGACGCTTGACGTACCGCACGAGGAAC
Source organism: Candidatus Eiseniibacteriota bacterium (assembly GCA_044222365.1). GTDB lineage: Bacteria > Eisenbacteria > RBG-16-71-46 > RBG-16-71-46 > RBG-16-71-46 > CAIXRL01. The sequence continues at coordinate 6,089 of JBGANH010000137.1, read as the reverse complement.
ACGCCCTGGAAGCCGGACGCCAGAGCGCGGGCCTTGAGGCTCTCGGCGGTCGCGCGGTTCACGCAGTCCTGCGTGCGCACTTTCCAGAGTCCGCGCTCGTGCTCGACGACCATGCGCATGAGCAGCTGCGACTCGGCGGCCGCGCGCAGGCGCGAAGCCTTCGCGCGGACGCTGGGCGCGCCGACCTGGACGCGCCAGCACGTGTCCGCGGCGGCCGGGCTCTCGATCGGCTCGGCCACGGGCTGCGCCGGCGCGCCGGAAGGCTCGGCGGCGGGCGGAGTCGCCGCGGGAGGTGCGGGCGTGGGCGGCAGCACGGGCGCGTCCTGCCCGAGCGCGCGCGTGGGCGCGGGCACGGGAATGCCCGCGGTGTCGGGCGAACTCGCGGCCACGGCCTTCGCGGGCGCGTCGGTGGGAGGCGAGTTCTCGCCCGCCTGCAGCGAGTCCGCCATCTCCGCCGGGGCGGGGATCGAGACCGGCACCGGCGGCGGCGTGACCGTGCCCCGGGGTTTCTTCTCGCGCGCGCCGTCGCGGGCGGGGGCGGCACCGAGTGGCTCGGGAATGGTGGCGAGCACGGCGAGCGCGGCGGCGGAAGGCACGGTGTCGGGCGCCGCGGGCGAGGCGGCGACGGGCTTCGGAGTCTCGGACGCCGCCGGCGGCGGCGTGGCGGCCGGCGGTGCGGGCAGCGACGCCGGCTCCTGCGCGAGCGGCGCGCAGGACGCGAGCAGCGCGAGCAGCGCCGCGGGGGTGGCCAGGCGCACGGCGCGTGCGAGGGCCCTCACGGCTTCACCCGCGCGCGCACCGCTTCGGAAACCTTGCGCACATGCTCGCTGTCCTCGATGCGGCACGCGAGCACGCCGTTCCCGGTCGCGACCACGATCATGTCGCGCAGCCGCAGCGGAGCCGCGGTGACACCGTCGCCGACGACGATGCAGCCGTCGCACTCGACGGGCACCGCGTCGCCGAAGACGACGTTGCCGCGCTCGTCCCGCTTCTCGCGGCGCGCCCACGCGCTCCACGAGCCGAGGTCGTCCCAGTCGAAGCCGGCCTCGATGACGACCGTGTTCGGCGAACCCTCGAGCACGGCGTAGTCCACGCTGATGGACTCGAGCGCGGGAAAGATGTCGCGCAGCGCCTGCTCGAACGCGCGCTCCTGGCCCGGCTCGAACGACAACCCCGCGAGCGGCGCGGCGATCGCGGGGCGGCCGGCCTGGAGCGCCGCCATGAACGTGCGGCGCGTCCACACGAACATGCCGCTGTTCCACGCGTACTCGCCGCTCCGCACCCACGCCGTGGCGCGGTCGCGGTCGGGCTTCTCGGTGAACTGCGCCACGCGATGCAGGCGGTCGGCGAGCTTCACCCCACGCTTCACGTAGCCGAAGTTGGTCTCGGGCGCGGTCGGCTTGATCCCGAAGGTCACGAGCACGGCGTCACGCGTGGCCACTTCGATCGCGCGCCGGAAGTCCGCTTCGAACGCGTCCTCGTCGTCGATCGCGTGATCGGATGGCAGCACCGCGAACGCGTCGTCGGGTCCGAAGAACGCGGCCGCCGCGGCGATCGCAGGGGCGGTGTTGCGCATGACCGGCTCGCCCACGACGACCGCACCGGGACATTCGAGCCGGCAGGCGTCCACGAGGGACTCCGCGGTCATGATCACGACCCGCGAGGGCTCGACGATGCGGCAGGCGCGCTCGAACGTGGCGGCGAGAAGCGTCCGCCCGCCGCGCGCCAGGGGCAGCAACTGCTTGGGGCGGGCCGCAGTGCTCCACGGCCAGAATCGCTCTCCACGGCCACCCGCGAGGATCAGGGCGCCGGGACGTGTCGTCGGAAGTGCCATGTGGGGGGCAGGTTTAGCACAGGGCTTCCGGCCGGGACAAACCCCGCATGCGCCCGAACCGCGAGTGCCGGTAAACAAGGCGGTTGAACACAGGCTTGAGAGCGTGAATCCATCCTCAAGTCTCCCCGCCGGAGGCCGAAGCCTGTCCCATTGCCATGCGAAGCCCATGTCAAGTCCGCTTACCCGTTCTCAGGAGCCCCGGGATGTCCTGCCCGCCGAACCGAGGATTCTCACTCGTCGAGCTCATGGTCGCCGTCGCGATCCTGGGCCTGATGCTGACGATCTCCGTGCCCGGAGTGCGTTCGGCCCTGCGCTCGCATCGCCTCAAGAGCTCCTCGGAGAGCATCGCCGCGCAGCTGCGCCTCGCGCGTTCGACGGCCATGGCGAACGGCGCCGACCGCCGCATGTGCTTCGCGGAGGACTCCGCGGGGTTCGACTATCACGTCCACATGAGCGACGGGCGCCTGCGTGGCTGGTCGCTGCCCACCGGCATCCACTACGCGATGGGCACGGACACCTCGACGGGTCTCACGTTCCGCTCGAGTGGCCGCGCGTCGCGGTCGCTCAACATCGTCCTCCTCGACGACCGCGCTCATCGTGACAGCGTCACGATCGAGATCTCCGGCTACCTGCTGGTCCACTGAAAGGCAGCCGCATGATCCGTCCGACCCGCCCTCAGCCGTCCCGCGACCAGCACGGTTTCTCGCTCATGGAACTCATGGTCGCGCTCGTCGTGATCTCGGTCGGCATCCTCGCGCTCGCCCGGCTCTTCCCCTCCGCCACCCGGGCGCAGGAGCAGTCGAAGCTGCAGGCGGCGGCGACGCTCTACGCGCAGGAGAAGCTGGAGGAGCTTTCCGCCACCAGCTGGTCGGATGCGGCGCTGTCGGCGGGGCGGCACCCCGCGGGCACCGCGACGGAGAACCTCGGCGCCAATGGAGCATGGCACCGGTACTACCAGGTCACCGCGATGGCCGCGCCCATGGACGACCTGAAGAAGGTCACCGTGACGGTGACGTGGCGATTCCAGGGAAACCGTTCCACCTCGTCCACCACTTACCTGAGGCGGTGACCCATGAGTCCCTCGGCTCGCTCCCGCTCCCTCCGCCTGCACGACGCGCGCGGTTTCACGCTCATCGAAGCGCTCGTGACGGTGACGCTGCTCGCGCTCGTCGCGGGCGCGATCATGCTGCTGCTGAACTCGTCCGCGCACGGGAAGCAGGCGACCTCGAACTCCGCCCAGGCCACGGAAGCCGCGCAGGCGGCGCTCGACCTGATGGCCCAGGAAATCCGCAGTGCCGGTTACGGCGGCGACGTGGACTTCCCCGGTGATCCGCAGCCCGCGATCGCGTATCTCGACTCGGCCGAGATCATCTTCGCCGCGAACTTCGAGCCCTGGCCGGACTCCACGTCGCACGGCCAGCCGGTGGCCTACGACCCCGACGGCAGCCCGCGCCCCGCGACGCTCGACGGCACCGACTGGGAACCCAACCAGAAGTACCGCACGGGCGCGGAACTGATCCGCTTCACGCTCGACGCCAACAACGACGGCGAGGTGGACGCGGACGACCGCTCGGCCTCCGCCGGCCGTGACGCCGCGCGCACGCGCAACCCGAACGACTACGTGCTCCTGCGCCAGACGTACGGCGACTCGACGGGCAACGTCGCCGGCAACAACGGCGGGCAGTCGCAGAGCATCGCGCTCGTGCTCAAGCCGGGTGGCTCGGTGCCGCCGATGTTCACGGTGTACCTGCGCGGCAGCAGCACGCCGTGGAACTGGGCGAACGGCCCCGTTCCGCCGGACAAGCTCGCCGACATCGAGCGCGTGACGCTACAGGTGACCGCCGCGAGCCCGCAGCCGGACGCGCGCGGCCGCTACGCGCAGACGACGCTGCGCACGCAGGTCACCTCGACGCGCAACCTGCCGAACTTCCTCACGACGACCTACGCGGTGCAGGGGTACGTGTTCAACGACCTCGACATGGACCGTTCGATGGACGCGGGCGAGCCCGGTATCGCCGACGTGAGCGTGCGTGTCGGCAACTCCTACAGCACGACGACGTCGTCCACGGGTTACTACCTCGTGCGCGTGCCCGCCGGCACCTACACGATCCGGCACACGCCCGCGAGCGGCTTCGCGAACTTCACGTCCCCCGACACGTTCGTCGTGAGCGTCGGCCCCGGCGTGACGCGGTCGTTCGCGGACACGGCGCGTTCGGGCGGCTACGTGGACGTGCACGTCTTCCGCGACGCCGATGCCGACGGGTACGAGGACGCGGGCGAGACGCCGATGGCGTTCATGCCGGTGACGCTCTCCCCGGGCGGGGCGTCCGCCACGACGAGCAACGCCGGCAACGCGCGGCTGTTCGCTCCGACCGGTGCGTTCACGGTGCGGGTGAACACGCCCGACTCGCTGGCCGCGACGGGTTCGAACCCGCAGGCCGGCGTGATGACGAACAACGGCGTGGTGGCGATGTCGTTCGGCCTGCACCCGAACTCGAACGGCCGCATCACCGGGCGCGTCTTCAACGACCTCAACCGCAACGGCTCGCAGGACACGGGCGAGCCCGGCGTCGCGAACGTCTGGATCGGCTCGACGCTCGACCTCGGCGTCACGACCGCCGCGTTCACCACGACCGACGCGAACGGCGACTACACGCTCGACACGCCGGCGAACTCGCCCCCCTCGACGAGCCCGTACTACCTGCGCTTCCTGCCGCCGCCGGGCTACTTCGCGACGACTTCCACCGCGCGCGGCCCGATCTACCTGACCGCGGGGCAGTCGCTCACCGGCCAGAACTTCGGCATCGGCGCGTTCCAGGTGATCTCGCTGTCCGCGAGCCGCGTGCTCAGCCTCGCGAGCGCCGACCTCTACGAGAACGACTTCGGCACGAACACGGCGAACGCGCGCCGCGACCAGGACGTGCTGCTCGGCGCCGACGCCGGCGGCACGGACAACATCTCGGTGTGGTTCAACCAGTACAACGCGAACCCGGTCTTCAACTCCTCGCCGCTCACCCCGGCGGGCTCGGGCTACACGCGCAACGCGCCGCAGTCCGTGCTCTCGATCGCGGCGGACACGCTCGACTCGGGCGCGCCGAAGTCGCGGCCGGACGTCGTGACCGGCACCCGCAAGGCCGCGGCCGGCAACTTCTTCGTCTGGTTCAACCAGAACACCTCGGGCAACCAGGGTTACATCCCCGTCACGTACAACACGGGGCAGAACTACACGACGTCCGACGGCGGCGACGTCACGGCCGTGCTGACGCTCGACTGCTCCGGCGGCAACATGCCGGACCTGATCGTGGGCACGCGCTCGCCCACGTCCGGCCGCGGCACGGTCGAGATCTGGCAGAACAGCAACGCCACGACGCCGGTGTTCTCGCAGCAGGAGATGTATCCCGGCGCGGGCGCCGTCCCGGGCGCGCGCATGGGCGAAGTCGCGGGCATGGCGCTCGCCGACATCGACTCCGACGGCGACAAGGACCTCGTGGTCGTGACGAAGACCGGCAGCTGGACCGGCGAGCTGATGGTGTTCAAGAACACCGGCCGGACCAACGGCAACCGTTTCCAGTACGCGTTCGGGCACGACCTCGACGGCGCCGCGACCTGCGTGACCACGACCGACGTGAACGGCGACGGCCGTCCGGACATCGTGCTCGGCACGCAGACGAGCACGAGCTCGGGCAACCTGCAGTACTGGCGCAACAACCTCTCCGGCTCGAACTTCGACTTCTCGTACGACCGCCGCGTGGATGCCCCGGGCATCGTCATGTCCGTGACCGCGTCCGACCTCGGCGGCTCGAACCGCAGCGACATCTCGATAGGCTGGCGCCAGAGCGAGTCGACGTACGCCGGCGGCGTGCTCCTGTACTACACCGACACCGGCACGCTGCCTTCGAGCGGCACGGATCCTTCGAACGGCTCCGTCGTGAACATGGTGCCGGCGCTCACCACCGCGAACTACAACTACGGCGTGAAGCCCACCGCGGCCGTGGCGCCGTTCCTCCCCGACCTCGCCGCCGGCGTCAAAGTGACCGCCACGACCGGCGCGCTCGTCATCTTCATCCGCTAGGAGATCGCATGCGAGAACCCGTCCGTCTTCCTCGCGGTGAGCGCGGCATCGCACTCGTGCTGGCGATGCTCGTGCTGCTCGTCCTGTCGTTCTTCGCGGTCATGATCATGATGTACATGGGCGCGCAGACGCGGATCACTGGCAACGACAGCCGGCGCGCGCGGGCGCTCGCGCTCGCCGACG
>JBGANH010000136.1:0-11916 GCA_044222365.1 Candidatus Eiseniibacteriota bacterium | reverse complement strand
TGCAACTTGCGTGAACCCACCTCGGCGATGTGCGCGACGACTTCGGCGGTGCAGGAGTGCTCGCGACGGACGGCGAGCTGGGCGCTCTCGATCAGCGCGGCGTCGGAGAGCTGCGACAGCGATACGTGCGACATGTTGCAGGTACCGCGGGGGCGCGTGTACTTCACGCGGGGGCGACGCGCTCTTTGTATCACGCGAGTTTTCGAGCGCCGTATTCGCGCGCTCCTGCCACGACGCCGCCCGCGACAGCAATTCGCGAACAATGGCAGGCGTCGTGGCGAACGACGCGAACCTCACGCGATACGGCACGCATCGGTCGAGCACTCTCGATTCGCGTCGCGACGCCCCGCCGGACCCGTCCAGCACTTTCTTCGCGCGCGAAGCGGTTTTCACGCGCCCCCCTCCCGGGCCGCACGCTAGAGTCGCGCCCATGCGCACCCCGCTCGCACTTCTCGCCGCGGCCGCCCTGTTCGCGACCGCGTCGCTCGCCGCGCCACGCCCCACGCCGCGCGAGCGAGCGCCGCTGACGCCGCTCGCCCCCACCGACGCCACCCGCGCCGGAGCGAGCGCCACGAGTTCCGCCTGCGCCACGCGCCTCGACGAACTCCCCGCGCTCCTCGACGACGCGGTCGCACGCGCGACGCTCGAGCCGCTCGCCGTGACGTTCTCGCGCGACGCGGGCGAGATCGCGGTGCTCGAGGATGACGGCACGTTCTCCTACACGAACTCCGGCGGGCAGCCGCTGCTCGACATCGCCGCCGTCACGCGCGCCTTCTTCCGCACGCACGGCGACGACTACGACCAGCTCGCGGTCTACCTCTCGTCGGGCCAGTCACAGTGGCTCGGCTCGCCCGGTGCACTCGCCGCGGCGTGGCTGCTGCGCAACGACACGCAGGGCATCGGCCTCGACCTCTACGATGCGGGCGCGGTGTTCGGCAGCCCCGCGCGGCTGCAGCAGGTGCTCACCATGAACGGCCTGCACCGCTATCCCGCCGACGTGGACGCGAGCCTGGGCGGCGGCGGCGACACGTTCAGCACCATGGACGTGCTTGCGCACGAGTTCGCGCACCGCTGGCTCGCCTACACGTTCGTGGACTCCGCGGGCGAACAGTCCGACGCACTGCTCGGGCGCGACTGGCAGCACTGGAGCTTCTTCGCCGACGTGGACGGCTCGTTCATGGAAGGGTGCGGCTGGGCGCAGGTCGGCCCGGACACGTTCGTCACCGACGACGCGAGTTCGCGCTTCGGCCGGCTCGACCAGTACCTCATGGGGCTGCGCACGCGCGCCGAAATGGACTCGGTGTTCGTCGTCAACGATCCCACCGACTTCGACCCGCCCGGCACGTACATCCCGATCAGCATTCCCGCCGTCGGCATCGGCTGCGACGGCCGCGCGACGTTCTGGAAGGTGGACGACATCGAGCGCTGGAACGGTCCGCGTGTGCCCGACGGCGCCGTGGCGCCGCGGCACTGGCGCGTGGGCTTCGTGCTCGTGACGCCGCGCGGCGTGGATGCGACGAGCGCCGACCTCGCCGAGCTCGAAAACATCCGCCAGCGCTTCCCGCTCACGATCGCGCAGGGCACCGACGGCCGCGGCAGCGTGGACTGCTCGCTCGACTCGCGCCCGGGCACGCTCGTGATCGCGCCGCCACCCGTGCCCGACCGCGAGGACGCGCAGCCACTCGCGTTCCGCGCCGCCGTCGGCGTGAAGCACGGCGGACTCTCGCTCGCGGCCGATGCGGGTGCGGTCAGGCTCCACTGGCGCACCGGCACGTCCGGCGCGTGGAACGACGCGCCGCTCGCCCTCGCCGCGGCGCCCGACACGTTCGCGCTCACGCTCCCCTCGCCCGGTCCGGGGCTGGTGCAGTGGTGGCTGTCCGCGACCGCGGGCGGCGGCCAGCTCGCCGCGCAGTGGCCGGCCGGCGGCGCCACGGCGCCCGCGCAGGTGCGCATCGGCCCCGACGTGACGCCGCCCATGCTGCGCCACACACCCGTGCGCGCCTGGTCACGCGAGCGCATGCCGCTGCCGCTGCTCGCGCGCGTCTCCGACAACCTCGGGCTCGACTCGGTGTGGTGCGAGCTGTCGGTCAATGGCGGCCCCGTCACGCGCGTCAACGCCACCGCGATCGGCGCGGACTCGTTCACGGTGAACGTGGGCAGCAACGGCTGGAGCGCGCTCTCGCGCGTGGCCTACCGGTTCGTCGCGCGCGATCGCGCCGCGGCCCGCAACCTCGGCTTCTCGAACGCCGCGTTCGACACCGCGCGCGTCGTGCACGACTGGGTCGAGGACTTCGAGAACACGTCCGCGTGGTTCCACCAGAACGTGAGCTGGGCGTGGCGCGAGTCGTGGGCGCTCGACACGACGCGATCGCACCCGGCCGGCGGCACCGCGTGGCACAGCGGGCGGCGCGACGGCGCGGCGTACGACCCGCGCACCGACGGCGCACTCTACCTGCCGTGGATCTACAACCCCGGCCCCGGCGTGACGCTCTCGTTCGACGAGTGGCACGACCTCGAACAGGCGAACTTCATGTTCGCGTGGGACGCCGCTCGGCTCGAGGCGTTCGACGGCAGCGCGTGGGTGCCGGTCGAACCCACGCCCGGATACTCGCACTGGGTGTACGGCGGCGGCATGCCGTTCGCGATGTGGAGCGCGTGCTGGAGCGGAACGTCCACCGACTGGACGACGCGCACGCTCGACCTGTCGCCTTTCGCACCCGGTCCGGCCAAGCTGCGGCTGCGCATGGTCACGGACGATTTCATCGGCGGCGGCGGCTGGTGGGTGGACCGCGTACGCGTGCACTGGCCCGACGAGGCGGTCGCTGGCTCGGCGCCTTCGGCGCCGGTCACGCGCGCGACGTGCGGCGCGCCGTGGCCCTCGCCCACGCGCACGACGAACTGCGCCTGCCGCTCACGCTGCCGCGCGCGGCACACGTGCGCTGGACGCTGCACGACGTGCAGGAGACCGCGTGGTCGCCACGCTTCGACAGCGCCGCGAATCCGGCCGAGCTCGAACTCGTCTCGCGTGCACCCACGGCGCGTCCCCGGAGCTCTACTTCTCGCGCGTGAGTGTGGACGACCATATGCCTTGAGCACGTCGCGCGTCGTGCTGATCCGGTAGCGCGCCACTCCTCCCAGGCAGGTCGACGTGCTCGCTCGTTCGCTGCCCGAGTGGATGATCCATGCGTTCCGCGTGCCCTACCCCACATCGCGGTGGGAGGTCGCTCGCGCGCGACCTTGAAGTGGATGTCGTGAAGGGCTCGCTGGCCGGCGTCGCACTCGGCGAGGACGTCGAGCGGCTTTCCTTCCTCGGACCCGCGGACTCCGCGGGCGAGGCTTGCGCGGGCGTGTTCGGGTACGACGCGCTCGGGCTCGCGCTCATGTCCGACGGCGGGCGCCTCGGCTCGATCACGCTGCTGCTGACTGGCTCGCCCGGCGGGAAGCACGCCGCGTTCGCGGGCGTCTTCCGCGTGCACGGCCACCGTCACGTGCTGCCGCCCGAGACGACCGAGGCCGAGATCGTCACGCTGTTCGGCGAGCCGACCGCGCGCGCCGAGCAGAAGGACGACGAGACGGGCGAAATCTGGGAGCGCTCACTGCGCTACGTGAACGGCCCGGTGCTCTGCGAGGTCGTGTTCGATCCCGAGGGCGCGCTGATCGAGATCAACCTGGAACCTGCGGGCGACGAGTAGCGGTCAGCCCCAAAACGAAACCGACCCGGACGCTCTCGTGCGTCCGGGCCGGTTTCATCTTCCGCCAGCTTCCGTCACTCGTAGCGCAGCGACTCGATCACGTCGAGGTCCGCGGCGCGCTTCGCCGGGTAGAAGCCGAAGAACACGCCGACGAGCGAGGCGAACGCGAGCGCGAGGATCACGACCTCGGGCTGCACCGCCGTGGGCCAGCGCGCGATGTTCGTGATGGCCTTCGCGGTGCCGACGCCGATCGCGGCGCCGATCGCGCCGCCGGCGAGCGACAGGAACGTCGCCTCGACGAGGAACTGCACGAGCACGTCGCGGCGGCGCGCGCCGAGCGCCCGGCGGATGCCGATCTCGCGCGTCCGCTCGGTCACCGACACGAGCATGATGTTCATGATGCCGATGCCGCCGACGAGCAGCGACACCGCCGCGATGCTCGCGAGCAGCGTCGTCATCACCTTGCTCGTGGACTCCGCGGTGCTCGCGATGTCGAGCTGCGTGAAGATGAAGAAGTCGTCGTTGTCCCCTTCGCGGATCTTGTGGCGCTGGCGCAGCAGCTGCGTGATCTGGTCCTGCGCCTGCGTCACCTGCGCCTGGCTCGCGGCCGAGACGTTGATGCCCTGCAGGTGCGTGATGCCGAGCAGCTTGCGCTGCGCGGTCGTCCACGGGATGAGCACGACGTCGTCCTGGTCGCCGCCCATGCCCTGGCCGCCCTTGTAGCTGAGCACGCCGACGACCTTGAAGGGCATGTCCTTGATGCGGATCGTCTGCCCGACCGGATCCTCGGTGCCGAAGAGCTGGTCGCGCACCTTGGAGCCGAGCACGCACACTTTCGCGGTGCCGCGCACGTCGGAGTCCGTGAACATCGCGCCGTTCTCGACCGGCCACTGACGGATGTCGAGGTACGCCGGAGCGACGCCCTGCACGGTGGTGCCCCAGTTCTGGTTGCCGTACACGATCTGCGCGCCGCGCCGGACGCTCGGCGAGACGGCGACGATCGCCGGGCACTCCTTCGCGATCGCTTCGGCGTCCTCGGGCGTCATCGTCGTGATGCCGCCCATGCCCATGCGCGCGCCGCCGGCGGTGACCGTGCCCGGCATCACCGTCATCACGTTCGCGCCGAGCGTGCGGATCTGCGCCTGCACCGCTTCACGCGCGCCCTGGCCGATCGCGAGCGTCGCGATCACCGCGGCCACGCCGATCACGATGCCGAGCACCGTGAGCGCCGAGCGCATGAGGTTGCGCGTGAGCGCCTGCAGTCCGATCTCGAGCAGCGTCCCGAAGCCCATCAGCGCCGCCCGCCACCACCGCCGGGACGTCCGAACTGCGGACCGCCCATGCCCGGAGGAGGCTGGAGGTTGTTGGAGCCGCGATTGACCGCGACCTCGAGGCCCGTGATCACGAGATCGCCCGCCTTGAGCTTGTCGGTCTTGATCTCGGTCATGCTGCCGTCGGTGATGCCGGTGAAGACCATCACGGGTTTCGGCTTGCCGTTCTCGAGCACGTACACGGTGCCGGGCTTCGCGCCGCCCTTGCCCTTGCCACCCCAGCCGCCGCGGCCGCCACGCATGCCGCCCGCGCTGTCCGCCGCGCCACCGCCTTCTCCGCCCCGCCGGCGGCCTTCGCCGCGCATCGCACCGGGAGCACCGGGAGCGCCGGAGGCGCCGGCGGCGCCGGGTCCCGCCTCACCGCCGCGCATGCCGGGCCCGCCCATTCCACCGGGACCGCCGGGACCGCCGCCCTCGCCGCCGCGCTGCGGCATCGTGATGCCCTTCTCCGCGAAGTGCTTCCGGATCATCTCGCGCCCTTCCTCACGCGTGAGCTCGCCGTTGCGGATCTTCTCGCGGATCTGCTGCACGTAGGGGTCGTTCATGAACTGGGCGCGGTCGCCCTGCGGCGGACCGTCCTGCGCGAACGCCGCCGGCACGATCTTCGACACGAGCGCCGCGAAGCTGCGTCGCATGCCGCCCATGCCGCCGGAGCCACCCGAGCCACCGGCGCCACCCATGCCGCCGCGGCCACCCATGCCTCCCATGCCGGGGCCGCCGCCCATGCCCGGGCGAAAGCGCAGCGCGGCGTTCGGCACCTTGAGCACGTTTTCCTTGCTCTCGACGAGCACGGTCACGTTCGCGGTCATGCCGGGACGCAGCGAGAGGTTGTCGTTGCGCGTCGCGATGACGGTCGTGTACGTGACGACGTTCTGCTCGGTGATCGGCTCGAGGCGCACCTGCGTGACCTTGCCCTCGAACGACTCGTCCGGGAACGCGTCCACGCTGAACGTCACGGGCAGCCCCGGGCGGATGCGGCCGATGTCGGCTTCGTCGATCTTGGTCTCGACCTGCATCTGCCGCAGGTCGTTCGCGATCACGAACAGCTTGGGCGCCGAAAGGCTCGCGGCCACGGTCTGGCCCACGTCGATCGAGCGCGCGATCACGACACCGTCGATGGGCGAGCGGATCGTCGTGTGATCGAGGTCGGCCTGCGCGGCGTCGAGCTGGGCCTTGGCCTGCTTGAGGTCGGCCTTGCGCTGGTCCACCTGCACCTCGGCGGCGTCCACGTCGGCCTGCGAAACGAAGTCGTCGCGCACGAGTTCCTTGGCGCGGGCGTACTGGCGGTTGGCGTCCTTGAGCGCGGCCTCGGCGCGAGCGACCGCGGCCTCCGCCTGCGCGTAGCGCGCGCGGAAGACGCTCGGCTCGAGTTGGCCGAGCACCTGCCCGGCCTTCACGTGCGAGTTGTAGTCCACGTAGAGCTTGTCGAGCGTGCCGCTCACCTGACTGCCGACCTCGACCTGGATCACGGGGCGGACGCTGCCGGTCGCCGACACCGACGCGGTCAACTCGCCCTGCTCGACCGCCGCGGTGCGGAACTTGGGCGTGTCCTTCTTGCCGCGGCCCTTCACGAACCAGAATCCGGCGGCCACCACCACGACGACGGCGACGAGCGCGATCCAGCGGGAACGATTCACGACTTCTCCTTGAGCGATCAGGCGCCCGGGCGATCATCGCGCCGCCGGCGCATCGGTGCTTATTCGTGGGGATCCGGCACTACTTACGGTGGAGGGATGGACGAACGAATGTAGCCGCCGGGTCCTCACGGCGTGACGTCGCGACGACGAGCGCCCCCCGCGTCGCCACGAGCGCGACGCGAACCCACCGGCGCCACGGACCCCGCCCCTCCGCGGGCCGAGGCTCGAGGCCGGCAAGTCAGCGAATTCCTTCGAGTATCGCCTCCGCCAACTCGGCCAACTGCTTGTCGAAAAAGTGGGATGCGTCGGGCACGTGTTTGATCCGCTTGGGCTCCGCCCAGGTCGGGTAGACCCGCGCCAGGTTTTCCGGTTTGCACACGTCGTCGCCCGTCCCCTGCACGACCAGCTTCGGAGTGGGCAGCGTCTTCATCTCCTCGAAGGTCTGCGTGTGCACCGGCGGCGCGATCAGGATCAGGCGCTCGATGTCCGGCTCGCTCGCGGCCAGGCGCGACGCCACCCACGAGCCGAACGAGAACCCTGCCGCCCAGCGGCGTGCGCTCGGGTAGCGCTCGCGCAGGAACTCGAGCGCGACCCGCGCGTCGGCCAGTTCGCCCTCGCCGCGGTCGAACGCGCCGGCGCTTTTGCCCACGCCGCGGAAGTTGAACCGCAGCACCGCCGCGCCCAGTCCGTGCAGCGTGGACGCCACGCGGTGCGCGACCTTGTTGTGCATGGTGCCGCCGTAGAGCGGGTGCGGGTGGCACACGACCGCGACGAGCGTGTGGTCGTGCTCGTCGCGCTCCTGCAGCAGCGCCTCGATCGGGCCGGCCGCTCCCGCGAGCGTCACGGGCAGCAGCCGCGCGGTACCGGCGATCGGACCGGGCTCCATGCTCAACGGCGGGACGCGGGGTAGCGCGCGGACAGCTTCTGGTGCAGTTCGGCGCTCGTCGTCGCGTAGTTGAGCGCATTGCCGTCACCGAGCACGAGCACGCACTGGGTGTCGGCCATCCACTCCTCGAGTCCGAGTGGCGTGCCTTCCGCGAAGTTCACCGCGTCGGCCGAGATGCGCCCCGGGAACGGCTCGAACTCTTCGTTCCATTCCGACGAGAAGTAGACCTCGTCGCCGCCGCCGAAGAGCCCGACCGAACTCATGCGCTCGAGCGAACCGGCGTCCACGAGCAACGTGCCGCGGTGCTCGGCGGGGCGGATGCCTTCGGCGCGAAGGTGGCGGCGGATCGAAGGCTCCTCCCCCGGGCGCTCGAGTCCCTCGAGGACGGCGATCGCGGCGAGTTCGTAGTGCGGCAGCAGGTCGGCGGCATCGATGACCTCGGCGACCGACGCCTGCAGTCTTCCAAAGTAGAGAGAATCGCTCACGGCATCCCCGGCGATGAGGGCGCGGTGCGCCCGATGAGATCGAGGGAGGGAAACGCGGGCGGCATCTTAAGTCGCGAATCGCCGACGGCCAAACCCGCCGAACCGCCGGGACGCGAGCCCCGCGCTTGCGGCGCGGCGCGCCCATCGCGCAGCATGCGCCGCATGTCCGACTCCCCCACGCCCGCCGCGACGGCCGCACCGGCGCCCGAAGCGGGCGACCCGCGCCTCTCCGAGGCGTTCGTGCTCGACCTCGGGCACGCGCTGCACGCGCTCGGCCACCCGTCGCACTGGCTGGAGGACGGCATGTCGCGCGCCGCCGAGCGGCTCGGGCTCGAGGCGCACTTCTTCACCACACCCACCTCGATCTTCGCCGCCTTCGGCGCGCCACCACACCAGACCACGCACCTGCTGCGCGTCGAGCCCGGCGCCGTGCACCTCGAGCGTCTCGCGCGCGTGATCGCGGTCGGGCACGACGTGCTCGGCGGACGGACCTCGCCCGCGCTGGGCTCGGCCCAACTCGCGGACATCATGAGCTCGCCGCCGCGCTACGGACGGCTGCTCACCGTGTGCGCGTTCGCGCTCTCCGGCGCGGCGGCGGGACGCTTCCTCGGCGGCGGCCTGCACGAGGTGCTCACCGCGGCCGCGCTCGGCGGCGCGCTCGCGCTGCTCTCGGTCGTCGCCGGCCGCTTCGTCACGGCGCAGCGCATGTTCGAACCGATCGCGGTGTTCCTCGTCTCGCTCGCGGCGGCCGCACTGTCGCACCAGTACACGCTCAGCGTGTACGTCACCACGCTCGCGGCGATCCTCGTGCTGCTGCCCGGGCTCACGCTCACCGCCGCGATGGCCGAGCTGTCGAGCCAGCACCTCGTCTCGGGCACCTCGCGCCTGACCGGCGCCGCGGTGCAGTTCCTCGGGCTCGCGTTCGGCGTGGTGATGGGCACGCGCATCGCGGCCTCGGTCTGGGGACCGGCCGCGCACGTGACGCCGTTCCCGCTGCCGCAGTGGACCGAGTACGTCGCGCTCGTCGCGGCGCCGCTCGCCTTCACCGTGCTGCTGCGCGCCCGCCCGCGCGACTACCCGTGGATCCTGCTGACGGGTGTGCTCGCGTTCTTCTCCGGGCGGATCGCCGGGCGCTGGTTCGGCGCCGAGCTCGGCGCGCTGCACGGCGCGCTCGTCGCCGCGGGCGCGAGCAACCTGATCGCGCGCCGCCGCGGGACTTCTCCCGCCACCACGCTGGTGCCCGCCATCCTGCTGCTCGTGCCCGGCTCGGTCGGCTTCAAGAGCCTCACCTTGATGATGAACCGGGACGTCTTGAGCGGTGTGGAAGCGGCATTTCGGACGATCAGCATGGTCGCGGCGCTGGTCGCCGGACTGCTGACCGCCGGGGTGCTCGTGCCGCCGCCGGGACTCGGGGAGCACCGGCAGCGGCGTTGAGTCGCCGCGCTACTTTCGGGCTGCCGGCGGCACCGTGAGCACCGGGCATTCGACCAGGTGCCGGACGCCCGAGGCGGTCGAACCGTAGACCACGTCCCGCAGGCCGGAGTGGCCGTGCGAACCCGTGACGAGCAGCTCGGCCCCGGTCTCGCGCACGAGCCGCGCGATCTCGGCCTTCGCGACGCCATGGCCCAGCCGCACGTAGGCGACCACGCCGGCCGTCCGGAACTCGTCGGCGATTCCTTCGAGCGTGGCCTCGTCCTCGCGGCTCTCGGCGTCACGGCTCTGCTCGCCGAGGTAACGGCTCGCCGCGCTCTCGACGACATGAATGAGCACGAGTTCCGAACCCGGACGCAACTCGAGCGCGCGCAGGTAGTCGAGGATGCTGTCGTCCGAGCCGCCGAGTTCGAGCGCGACGGCGATGCGGCGGTAGGCCGCCGCCTGAAGCGCGATCGGCGCGAGCAGCGCCGCCGGAGTCGCGGAGGGCACGATCGCGGCGGCGGAGCGCGAACCGGCTGCCTGGATCGCGGGCGCGGCCGCGGGGCGCAGGACGGGCCAGCGCTTCTGCAGCCACGGCGCCGCCGCGACGTACAGGAGCATCAGGCCGAGCGCCGCGGCGATCGGCACGACCACCAGGGTCACCCACCACGCACCGCCGCTCGTCGCGAGCCACGACCCGACCGTGTCCACCACGAGCTTCGCGTTCAGCCCGGCGATGATCGTGGTCACGATCGCGGCGAGGGCGATCACCCAGGGCGGGCTCGTGAACTCGCCCATGCGCTCGCGGTCGCTCGTGAACATCACGAGCGGCACGACGGCGAACGACAGCTGCAGGCTGAGCACGACCTGCGACAGCACGAGCAGCGAGTCCACGGCGCGCTCGCCCTGCAGCACGATCACGACGACCGCGGGCACGATCGCGAGCCCGCGGCTGATGAGCCGCCGCACCCACGGCTGCACGCGTACGCGCAGGAAGCCTTCCATCACGATCTGCCCGGCGAGCGTGCCGGTGATCGTGCTCGACTGCCCGGCGGACAGCAGCGCGACCGCGAACAGCGTCGAGGCGAGCGAGGTGCCGAGGATCGGCTCGAGCAGGCGGTGCGCCTCGGAGAGGCTCGCCACTTCGGTGTGGCCGCTGCGATGGAAGGCCGCGGCGGCCAGCACGAGGATCGCGCCGTTCACGAAGAGCGCCGCATTCAACGCCACGACCGTGTCCACGAGATTCATCCGGCAGGCTTCCCGCTTGCCCTCCCGCGTGGCGTCCACCGCGCGGCTCTGCACGAGCGAACTGTGCAGGTAGAGGTTGTGCGGCATCACGGTGGCGCCGAGGATGCCCATGGCGATGTAGAGCGAGTCGCCGTGCAGGCCGAGCACCGAGACGCCGCCGCCGGGCACCTGCGCGAACAGCGTCGGCGTGCCCGAGGCGTCACGCGGCACGAACGCCGCGAAGATCGCGGGCAGGTCGGGACGCGACAGGATCATCTCGACCGCGAAGCAGCCGCCGATCGTGGCGACGAGCGTGACGATGAGCGCTTCGAGCTTGCGCATGCCGTAGCGCGACAGCCACAGCAGCAGCAGCACGTCGAACGACGTGATCACCACGCCCCAGAGCAGCGGGATGCCGGTGAGCAGCTGCAGGCCGATCGCGGCGCCGAGCACCTCGGCGAGGTCGCACGCGACGATCGCGAGCTCGCACAGCACCCAGAGCGGCAGCACGATCCAGCGCGGGTAGCTGTCGCGGCACGCCTGCGCGAGATCGCGGCCCGTCACCACGCCGAGGCGCGCGGAGAGCGTCTGCAGGAGCATCGCCATGAGGTTGCTCATGAGCAGCACCCAGACGAGCTGGTAGCCGAAGCGCGAGCCTCCCGCGAGGTCGGTCGCCCAGTTGCCGGGGTCCATGTAGCCGACGCTCACGAGGTAGGCGGGCCCGGCGAACGCCATCATGCGGCGCAGCCACGAGCGCGTCTTCGGGATCACGACGGACGCGTTCAGGTCGGGCAGCGAGCGTGCTTCGGGATCGATCACGACGCCCTCCCTTCCCGCACGCGTTCGACGAACACGCCGTCGAGCCCCTGGCTCGTGAGCACGTGGCGACGGCCGCCGACCTCGATCTCGAACATGCCGTCGTGCTCGTCGGCGTCCGCCACGCGCACCTCCGCTCCGGGCACGAGCCCGGCCTGCTTCCAGCGCGTCATGCGGCGGCGGTCGCCGTCGCGGATCTCGCGGACGACCGCGCGCGCGCCCGCGGGCAGCCCGGTGATCGGATCGAGCCGGCGGCGCGGCAGGCGGCCGCGGCGGTCGGGGATCGGATGACCGTGCGGGTCTTCCGTGGGGTGCTGCATGTGCCGGTCGATCGCGTCGAGCACGCGCTCGCTCACGTGGTGCTCGAGCACCTCGGCGTCCTCGTGCACCTCGGACCAGTCGAGACCGAGCACCTTCACGAGGAACGTC
>JBGANH010000135.1:0-11831 GCA_044222365.1 Candidatus Eiseniibacteriota bacterium | reverse complement strand
GGCCTTCGTGCTTCGTGGATCGCGTTCGTCCTAACGGCCGTCGCCGTCCAGCAGGTTGCCGAGCCCGCCGAGGATCGAGCCCTGCTCACGGCCACCACCACCGGTCTGCGGCGCCGCGGCGTAGATGCGGCTCGCCAGGCGCGAGAACGGCAGCGACTGCAGCCACACCTTGCCCGGACCGCGCAGCGTCGCGAAGAACATGCCTTCGCCGCCGAAGAACATGGTCTTGATGCCACCGGCGAGCTGGATGTCGTAGTCGATGCTCGGCTGCATCGCGACGATGCAGCCCGTGTCCACGCGCAGCACTTCGCCGGGCGCGAGCGTGCGCTCCTCGAGCGTGCCGCCGGCGTGCACGAACGCCCAGCCGTCACCCTGCAGGCGCTGCAGGATGAAGCCTTCGCCGCCGAACAGGCCGGCGCCGAAGCGCTTCGTGAACGCGATGCCGAGCGCGACGCCCTTGGCCGCGCACAGGAACGAGTCCTTCTGCGCGAGGATCTCGCCGCCCATCTCGGCGAGGTGCATCGGCACGATCTTGCCGGGGTAGGGCGCGGCGAACGCGGCCTTCTTCTTCCCCTGGCCCTGGTTCTGGAAGACGGTCATGAAGAGCGACTCGCCCGTCAGCAGGCGCTTGCCCGCGCCGAGCAGCGCGCCCATGAAGCCCTGCTGCTGCTGCGAGCCGTCGCCGAAGATGGTCTGCATCTGGATGCCGTCTTCGATGTACATCATGGCGCCGGCCTCACCGACGACCGCTTCGCCCGGATCGAGTTCGACCTTCACGAACTGCATGTCGTCGCCGAGGATCTCGAAGTCCACCTCGTGCATGTTCGCCATCGCATTGCCTCCGTCGGGAGTGGGGAGCCTGCGCGGGACACGGAAACGCGGCGCGCAGAATACAACAGGGCTCGATTACGCAGTGCCGCGGCCGCATGTTGCGGAGCGGACGGCCGGGGCCGCCGCGGGAGCGTCAGTCGCTCTCGACGAACCCGTGCTCGTGCAGGAGCGCGTCGAACCGCTCGAGCCCCTTGAGCTCTTCGGGACCGAAGCGGTACTGGAAGCGCCGCAGGTACGCCTCGACCTCGAGGGGCGTCCAGCCCGGCACGCTCCACTGCCGCGCGACTTCCGGCAGCGTCGAGAGCCCGGCGGCGAGCGACGACTCGAGGAACGTGCGCAGCTCGTCCTTGAGCGCGGGATCGAGCGCCGAGCGCACGACCCAGACGGCGTACACGAACGGCAGGCCGGTCCACTCGAGCCAGTCCGAACCGAGGTCGAGCGTGTGCACGAACCCTTCCGGCGGTCGGTTGCGCGTCTGCATGGCCTTGTCGCCGATCAGCAGCAGGCCGTCGGCCTGCGCCGGTTCGAGGCCGCGCAGGAAGCGCGTGCCCGTGAAACCGCGTCGCGCCCGGAGCAGCAGCTTGAGCAGGCGCACGGACGTGGACGTGTCGGGGGTCACCGAGACGAGCGCGTCCTGCATGGCGTTCGCGGGTCGGCGCGAGAAGAGCAGCACCGACGAGACCTGTCCGCGTGCCGAGACGCCCATCGGCGCGAGCAGCTCGAACTGGTCGCGCAACCGCAGGTAGTCGCCCGCGGCCATCAGCCCCATGTCCACGCCGCCGGACTCGGCTTCGCGGCCGAGATCGCGCGGCACGAGATTGCGCACGGCGAACGGCGCGTCGGCCCAGAGCGCGTAGAAGGGCGCGGCGTTGGCGTACGGAATGCGGGCGGCGACGGTCGAGGTGAGGGTGCGCGGTGTGCTCATGGCGGGGGCACCTTACATGCGGCAACCGGGGTCCGTCGAGACGCCGGAGCCCCGTGAAACCGTGCTTTTCGTCGGTTTCACAAGGCGCCGCGAGAGATTCCCGTTGCGGCCGGAGGCCGCGAGCCGCCATAGTGCCGCCGTCATGTTCCTCGCCCTCCACCATCATGCGCATCGCCATCACGCCCGCACGGGTCGTGGTGTCCGCGCGCATGTCCGGGGAGTCCGCCACCAGGCGTAGGAAACCCCAGAGCGCAGGAACCCGCGGCCCGTCCCTCCGGACGGGCCGCTTTCTTTTTCCCCGGGAGTTCGTCTCCATGTTGCGCATCGCCCTTCCCAACAAAGGCCGTCTCGCCGAAGAGACCCGCGAACTGTTCACCGACGCGGGCCTCGACGTGCGCGCCGCCTCGACGCGCGCGCTGACGGCCTCGCTCGGCGGCGAGTTCGAAGCGATCTTCGTCCGTGCGCAGGACATCCCCGAGTTCGTCGCGGACGGCGCGGCCGAGGCCGGCGTCACCGGCTTCGACCTCGTGTCCGAGTCCGCGCGCGATCTCGAGACGCTGCTCGACTTCGGCTTCGGGCGCTGCCGCCTCGTGGTCGCGGCGAAGGACGACTGCGGCTACGCGGCCGTCGGCGACCTCGCGCGCGCCTCGCGCGTCGCCACGAGTTTCCCGCGGCTCACGCGGCGCTGGTTCGAGGCGCAGGGCCTCGCGATCGAGGTCGTGCCCGTGTCCGGCGCCGCGGAGATCGCGCCGCACCTCGGCATCGCCGACGTGGTCGTGGACCTCGTCTCGACCGGCTCGACGCTGCGCGTGAACGGCCTGCGCGAGCTCGCGACCGTCACGGAGTCCACCGCGCACCTCGTCGCGCGTCCCGGCGCCGCGCGTGGGGACGATGCGCGCGCGCAGGCGGTGCGCGAGCTGGTCACGGCGCTCGAGTCGGTGTTGCGTGCGCGCGGCCAGCGCTACCTCATGGCGAACGTGCCGCGCACGGCGCTCGACCGCGTGAAGGCGGTGCTGCCCGGACTGAACGGCCCCACGGTCACCGAGGTCATGAACGGCGGCACGATCGTCGCCGTGCACGCCGTCGTACCCGCGCAGGGGATCTACCGCACGATCGCCGACCTGCGGGCGCTGGGCGCCGAAGGCATCCTCGTGACGCGGATCGAGAGGCTGGTGCCATGAGCGCGGACCTCCTGAGATACGACTGCGCGCCGCTGGCGCGCGAGGAGCGCGCCGTGCTCGCCGGGCGCGACGGCACGGCCGCGTCGTCGTCCGAAGTGTCCGCCGGCGTGACCGCGCTGCTCGCACGGGTGCGCGTCGAGGGCGACGGCGCGCTGCGCGAGTTCGCGGCGCGCTTCGACGGCGTGACGCTCGAGGCGCTCGAGGTGCCGCGCGCCGCATGGCGCGCCGCGCTCGAGGCCCTCGACTCCGCGTTGCGCGCGGCGCTCGAACGCGCGGCGCGCAACATCGAGAACGCCCACCGCGCGTTCCTGCCCGCGCCCGTGCAGGCCGAGATCGAGCCGGGCGTGCTCGTCGGGCGGCGCCCGGAACCGCTCGCGCGCGTCGGCGTGTACGCGCCCGGCGGACGCGCGGTGTACCCGAGCAGCGTGCTCATGGCGTGCGTGCCCGCGCGCGTCGCGGGCGTGCGCGAGATCGTGCTGTGTTCTCCGCCCGAGCGCGCGAACGGCGTTCCCTCGCCGCTCGTGCTCGCGGCCGCGGAACTCGCCGGCGCCTCGCGCGTGTTCGCGCTGGGCGGCGCCGGCGCGATCGGCGCGATGGCGTACGGGACCGCGAGCGTGCCGCGCGTGGACCGCATCGTGGGTCCGGGCAACGCCTGGGTGGCCGAGGCGAAGCGTCAGGTGAGCGGCGTCGTGGGCATCGACTCGCCCGCGGGACCGAGCGAACTGCTGGTGATCGCGGACGCGGTCGCCGATCCGCGCGCCGTGGCGCGCGAACTCGTGGCGCAGGCCGAACACGATCCCGACGCGCTGTCGCTCGCGGTGGTCGTCGGCGCGACCGCGGCCCGCGCGGTCGCGGACGCACTGCTCGCGGAAGCCGTCGCATGCGAGCGCGCGGCGATCGTGGCGCGCTCGCTCGGCGCGCGCGGAGGCGTGCTCGTGGCGGACACGCTCGCTCAGGCGACGGAGTTCGCCACGCGCTTCGCGCCCGAACACCTGTCGCTCGTGGTCGAGGATCCCGCCGCGGCGCTCGACGCGGTGCGCGACGCGGGCGCGGTGTTCCTCGGCCCGAGCAGCTCGGTGGCGTTCGGGGACTATCTTTCGGGCGGCAATCACGTGCTGCCCACCGCGGGTTTCGCGCGCACGATGTCGGGACTCTCGACGCAGGACTTCGTGCGCTGGACTCAGTGGCAGCGCGTGACGCCGGAGGCGGCCGCCGCGCTCGCCACGGACTGCGCCGTGCTCGCGCGCGCGGAAGGACTTCCCGGCCACGCCGCCGCGGCGCTCGGCGCCGGAACGAAAGGATCCCGATGAACGCGCTTCCTCCTCCGCGGCGTTCCGAGTGGAACGGGCTGCGCCTGTACCAGACGCCGGAGTCCGCGGTCGCGATCGACCTGTCCGACAACACGAGCCGCTTCGGCGTGCCGCCCGCCGCGCTCGCGGTGCTGCGCGCGGCCGAGGACGAGTGGGTCGCCCGCTACCCGACCGGCTACGGCGAGCCGCTCAAGCGGGCGCTCGCGGCGTACGCGGGCGTGCGGCCGGAACAGATCGTGACCGGCTGCGGTTCGGACGACGTGCTCGATTCGGCCGTGCGCGCGTTCGCCCGCCCCGGCGAGACGCTCGCGTGCCTCGCGCCGACCTTCCCGATGCCCGTGCGCTTCGCGCACCTGAACGGCCTGCGCGTGCGCGAGACCCCGGTCGCGCCCGACGGCGGCTTCGATCCCTCGGCGCTGCTCGTCGGCGATCCCGCGATCGTGTACCTGTGCTCGCCGAACAACCCGACCGGCGCGCTGCTCGACGGCGACGCCGTGGACCGCGTGCTCGCGCACGCGACCGGCATCGTGATCCTGGACGAGGCGTACGCCGAGTTCGCGGGCGTCAGCCGTGCCGCCGCCGCGCCGGCGCTCGGTCGCGTGCTCGCGGTGCGCACGCTGAGCAAGGCCTTCGGCCTCGCGGGGCTGCGCGTGGGCTGGGCCGCGGGGCACGAGGCGCTCGTGCGCGACGTGGAACTGTCGCGCGGTCCCTACACCGTGAACGCGCTCGCCGAGCGCGCGGCGGTCGCGGCGCTCACGCACGACGTGGACTGGATGCGCTCGCGCGTCGCGGAATCGCTCGCCGCGCGCGAGGCGCTCGAAGCGGGGCTGCGCGCGCTCGGCCTCGAGCCGCTGCCCTCGCGCGCGAACTTCGTGCTCGTGCCGATCGCGGGCGCGCCGGCGCTCGCGGCGCGGGCGCGCGAACGCGGGCTCGGCGTGCGCGCGTTCGCGAACCTTCCCGGCTACGGCGACGCGCTGCGCCTGCACGCCTCGCCACCCGCGGAGCAGGACCGCGCGCTCGCGATCCTGAAGGAGGCGCTCGCGTGAGGATCACGTTGTTCGACTACGGCGCGGGCAACCTGCACTCGCTCGCCAAGGCGCTCGCACTCGCGGCGCCCGGCGCGACGGTACGGATCGAGAGCGACGCGTGGGCGGCGCTCGGCACGGACGTGTTCGTGCTGCCCGGCGTGGGCGCGTTCGGTCCCGCGGCGGGACGGCTCGCCGGCGCCCGCGCGGCCGTGCGCGACGCGCTCGCGGACGGCCTGCCGTGCGTGGCGATCTGCCTCGGGATGCAGCTGCTGTTCGAGCGGAGCGACGAGGGCGAGGGCGCAGGACTGGGGTTGGTCCCCGGGCACGTGCGCGCGTTGCGCGCGGAGCGCGTGCCGCACATGGGCTGGAACGGTGTGGAGTGGGCGGACGCCGCGGAGCCGGCACACGCGTTCGCTGGACTCGAACTCGCCTACTTCGCGCACTCGTTCGCGTGCGCGCCGGACGACGCGCGCGCCGTGCTCGCGTGGACGCGGCACGAGGACGACCGCTTCCCTTCCGTCGTGCGTGTCGCGAACACGATCGGCGCCCAGTTCCACCCCGAGAAGAGCAGCGCCGCGGGACTCGCGTTCCTGCGCGACGCGCTCGCCGCGGTGACGGCCGGCCGGGAGGTGCGTCCATGATCGCGATCCCCGCGCTCGACCTGCGCGACGGCGCGTGCGTGCAGCTCGTCGGCGGTTCGTACGACGACGAACGCGTGCGCGAGGCCGATCCGCTCGCCGTGGCGCGCCGCTGGCGCGCGGCCGGTTTCCGCACGCTGCACGTCGTGGACCTCGACGCGGCGACCGGCCGTGGCGAGCAGTCGGCGCTCGTCGCGCGCGTGCTCGACGCCTGGGCGGGCGACGTCCAGGTGGGCGGCGGCCTGCGCGACGACGATGCGCTCGCGCGCGTGTTCGCCGCGGGGGCCTCGCGCGCCGTCGTGGGCACGCGTGCGGTCGAGGACCGCGCGTGGCTCGCGCGCACCGCGTCGCGCTGGCCCGGACGCCTGGTGGTCGCGCTCGACGCACGCGGCCGCGAAGTCGTCGCCCGCGGCTGGACGGCGGGCACCGGCGCGGACGTCGTCTCGCTCGCGGCGGAGCTTTCCGAACTGCCGCTCGCGGGCGTGCTCGTGACGGCCGTGGCCAACGAGGGGCGGCTCGCCGGGCCCGATCTCGACACCACCTCCGCGGTGGCGGCGGCGTGTTCGCTGCCGGTCACCGCATCGGGCGGCATCGCGTCGCCCGAGGACCTGCGCGCGCTCTCCGCGCGCGGCGCCCGTGCCGCGGTGCTCGGCATGGCGCTCTACACCGGCGCGCTCGATCCGCGCGCGACCGCCGAGGAGTTCCACACATGAGCAAGCTGGTGCGTGAGACGCGAGAGACGAAGATCGAGATCACGCTCGTGCCCGGCACGGGCGCCGCGGACGTGGCGACCGGGCATCCGTTCCTCGACCACATGACGACGGCGTTCGCGGCGTACGCCTCGCTCGACGTGACGCTGCGCGCGAGCGGCGACCTGCCGCACCACCTGATCGAGGACGCGGCGATCGCCACGGGCGAGGCGCTCGCGCGGATCGTTCCGGCGCGCGCGCACCGCTACGGCGAGCGCACGATCCCGATGGACGACGCACTCGTTCAGGTCGCGCTCGATCTCGGCGGGCGGCCGTACTACGAGGGCCCGCTGCCGTCGCCGATGTGGGACCACTGGATGCGTTCGTTCGCCATGCAGGCACGCGCGACGCTGCACGTGCGCGTGATCCGCGGCACGGACAAGCATCACGTCGTCGAGGCGGCGTTCAAGGCGCTCGGGCTCGCGGTGCGCGAGGCGATCGCCGAGGGCGGCGCCGTGTTCAGCACGAAGGGCTCCGTGCAATGGCGTGAGGAGGACGACGCATGCTGACGCGCCGTTTGATCGCGTGCCTCGACGTGCAGGGTGAGCGTGTCGTGAAGGGCGTGCAGTTCGTCGGCCTGCGCGACGTCGGCGAGCCGGCGGAAATGGCCGTGCGTTACGAGCGTGAGGGCGCCGACGAGATCGTCTTCCTCGACATCGCCGCGACGCACGAGGAGCGCGCCACGTTCCTCGACGTCGTGCGCCGCACCGCCGAGCGGCTGTTCGTGCCGCTCACCGTGGGCGGCGGCCTGCGCACCGTGGAGGACGCGACGCGAGCGCTGCGCGCCGGCGCCGACAAGGTCAGCTTCAACAGCGCTCCGGTGGAACGGCCGGAGTTGCTGAGCGAATGCGCCGAACGCTTCGGCGCGCAGTGCGTCGTCGCGAGCATCGACGCCGCCCGCGTGGACGGCGCCTGGCGCGTGTTCACGCGCGGCGGGCGGAACGCCACGACGTTCGACGCGGTCGAATGGGCGCGCGAGTGCGTGCGGCGCGGCGCGGGCGAGATCCTGCTCACGAGCGTGGATCGCGACGGCGCGAGAGACGGCTACGACCTCGAACTGACGGGCGCCGTCGCGCGCGCGGTGCACGTGCCGGTGATCGCCTCGGGCGGCGCCGGCGGGCCCGCTCACGTCGTCGCCGCGCTGCGCGAAGGAGAAGCGGACGCCGCGCTCGTCGCCGGCATCCTTCACGACGGCGTCACGACCGTGGCGCGACTCAAGCAGGCCATGCACGCGGCCGGAGTGCCGGTGCGTCCGGCGCCCGCGCCGTTCGAAGGGAGCACGACATGCTGACGTTCGATCACCTGTCACCGGAGGACCGCGTGATCGTCGTCGCGCAGCACGCGACGACGGGAGCCGTGCTCATGGTCGCATTCGCCGACCGCGAGGCGCTCGAGCGCACGCTCGCGACCGGCGAGATGCACTACCGCTCGCGCACGCGCGGCCTGTGGCACAAGGGCGCCACGAGCGGGAACGTGCAGAAGGTCGTCTCGCTTGCATGGGACTGCGATCGCGACGCCGTGCTCGCGCGCGTGATCCCCGCGGGCCCGGCCTGCCACTCGGGCGAACCGACCTGTTTCGGCACCGCGGCCCTGGCCGCCGACGCCGCCGCGACCACGAGCGCCGTGGTGTGTGAGCGGGCGGGCACACCCGCCGAGGATCCGCCGAGCTATACGCAGCGGCTGCTCGCCGATCGCAACCTGCGTCTCAAGAAGCTCGGCGAGGAGGCCGCGGAACTCGTGCTCGCCTGTGCCGACGCCGATCGCGCGCGGGCCGTGGCGGAGACCGCGGATCTCGTCTATCACGCTCTCGTCGCCCTGCGCGGCCTGGGCGCCGGCTGGGAAGACGTGCAGGAGGAGTTGCGGCGACGGCACCGCGGCTGAAACAGCCGTGAAACGCGCCCGTCCTCCGGTGGGTGGAGGATCGCTCGCTCGCGATTGAACCGGACCCGCCCCGTGCGGATAGTCCCCATGTTCGGCTCGTTCGACCGCACTCCCCGCCCCCACGGAGTTCGAGGATGCTCCCGCCTACTTCCCACGGTCCGGTCCCCGGCCTTCCCGGTGCTTCATTCGAGCGCCTGATCGAGTGGATGCCCTCCCCGATGTGGGTGGCGGATTTCGACGGTCGCGGTCTCTGGGTGAATCGGGCGTGGCTGCAGTTCTGCGGAGTCACGTTCGAGCAGGCGACGACGCAGCCGTGGACGAACTACGTGCACCCCGAGGACTACACGTCCGTCGCGGCGACTTGCGGCACCGCGGTGCAGATGCGCGCGCCGTTCGCCGCCGAGGCGCGCATGCGCCGTCACGACGGCCAGTGGCGCTGGATGCTCAACCACGGCGTTCCGTTCACGGATCGCGACGGCACGTGCATCGCGTACCTCGGCAGCCTCACCGACATCACCGAGCGGCACGAAGCGCAGGACCGCATGAAGCTCGTGCTCGACCATCTCGGAGCGCCGGCTTTCCTGCACACGGTGGACGGCGTCTACCTCTTCGTGAACAAGGAATGGAACCTGCTCTTCAACCCCGCGGGGAGCACCGTCGTGGGCCGGAACGCGGCCGACTTCCTCCCCGCGGACCAGGTGCGCGAGATCCTGCGCACGAACACGATCGCGGTGTCCACGGGCAAGCGCTACGAATACGAAGTCGTGCTGACGACCGCCGAAGGGCCGCGGGCGTTCCTCGTGAAGAAGTTTCCGCTGCGGGATTCGAACGGCGCGCTTTCGATCCTGTGCGGCATCGCCACGGATCTCACCGAGGTGCGCAAACGCGAACAGCACACGCTCGACCTCGAAGCGCAACTGCTCGAGTCGCGCCACCTCGAGAGCATCGGCGTGCTCGCCGGCGGCGTCGCCCACGACTTCAACAACCTCATGCAGGCCGTGCTCGGCTACGCCGGACTCGCGGCCGCGGACGTGCCGGCCGGGTCGCCGGCCCGGGAGTGGATCACCGAGGTCGTACGCTCCGCCACTCGCGCGGCGGACCTGACCCGGCAGCTGCTCGATTTCGCGGGGCGCCCGTCGCTCGTCATGGACGAAGCCGACGTGCCGGCGCTGCTCCGCCACTGGGAACCACAGTGGCGCGCCGTCGCGCCGCCGGGCGTGCGGTTCGAACTCGAGGCCCGCGAGCCGCTGCCGCTCGTTCCCGTGGATACGTCGCGCCTGCAGCAATTGCTCGCGGCGCTCGTGAACAACGCGATCGAAGCGCTCGCGGACGGTCCGGGCACGATCACGATACGCGCCGGGCTCGAAGCGGACGGCACCGGCGACGCCGCCGCGCTCCGCTGCGTGGATCCGAGGCCCGAGGTCGAATGCCTGTACGTCGAGGTGAACGACACCGGCCACGGCATGGACGAGGAGACGGCCGCACGCGTGTTCGAGCCGTTCTACTCGACGCGCTTCGCGGGCCGTGGACTCGGCCTGAGCGCCGCGCTCGGGATCGCGCGTGCGCACGGCGGCACGATCGCGTTCGCGACCGCTCCGGGTGCCGGCGCGTCGTTCCGTGTCCTGCTGCCGGTCGCTCAGCCTTCGCGGAGCGCCTCGAGGAACGCGGCGCCGTAGCGCTGCAGCTTCGCCGGCCCGACGCCGGGAACCTCGAGCATCTCGGGTTCGTTCGTGGGGCGGCGCATCGCCATTTCGCGCAGCACGGCGTCGTTGAAGACGATGTACGCGGGCACGCTCTCGGCGTCGGCGAGCCGCTTGCGGACCGCGCGCAGTTTCTCGAACCGCTCGACGTCGTCCTCCGCCATCTCCGCGAACGCGGCCGCGCGGCCGCCGCGGGCACCGGCGCCGGCCGCGACCTTCACGCTCACGGGCGCGACGAGGTCCGCCACGCCGATGCCGCGGCACACGTCGCACGATTCGCCGCACGGCTCGATCGTCTCGTCGAACCACGCGCACGCCGCCTGGTGGCGGCAGCCGCCGGCGTCGAACATGCGGAACAGGTCGAGCGTCTTGCGGCGCGTCTCCGCCTTGAGCGCCTCGTCCTCGATCGAGTCGAGGAACGTGTCGTAGCCGATGACGTCGGCGTACGAGTAGAAGACGACGCAGTCGCTGGGCAGGCCGTCGCGGCCGGCGCGGCCGATCTCCTGGTACCAGGCCTCGACGCTCTTCGGCATGTCGCGATGCACGACGAGCCGCACGTTGCTCTTGTCGATGCCCATGCCGAACGCGACCGTGGCCACGACCACGTCCACCTCGTCGCGCGCGAACGCGTTCTGGTGCCGCTCGCGCAGTTCGTCCGGCAGGCCCGCGTGGTAGGGCACCGCGCGCAGGCCCTGCTGCTGCAGCCACGCCGCGGTCTGTTCCACGGAACGCCGGCTCATGCAGTACACGATCGCGCTGCGGTCCTTGTGGCGCTTGAGCAGGCCGAGCAGGTCCTTGCGCACGTTGCGCTGCGTGCCGTCGGGCCCCTTGCCCTTGCGCACCGCGGTGATGTGCAGGTTGCGGCGCAGGAACGAACCCTTGAAGCCGTCCGGCTTCTTCATGCCGAGCTGGCGAATGATGTCGCCGGCGACGCGGCGCGTCGCGGTCGCGGTGAGCGCGAGCACGGGGATGTCGCCCAGCTGCTCCTTGAGCCCGCGCAGCTTGCGGTACGCCGGACGGAAATCGTGCCCCCAGTGGCTGATGCAGTGCGCTTCGTCCACGACGACGAGCGAAATGCGGCAACCCGCGATGAAGTCGCGCAGCGATCCCTCGAGCGCTTCGGGCGCGAGGTAGAGCAGCTCGAGTTCGCCACGCCGCAGCGCGGACAGCCGTTCACGCCGGTCCTCGAACGGAATCGTCGAGTTCACCATGGTCGCGCGGAAACCGAGCCGCACGAGCGCGTCCACCTGGTCCTTCATGAGCGAGATGAGCGGCGAGATCACGAGCACCGTGCCCGGCAGCAGCTTCGCGGGCAGCTGGAACGTGAGCGACTTGCCCGCTCCCGTCGGCATCACGCCGATGCAGTCGCGGCCCGTGAGCACGGCGTCGATGATCCGGCGCTGGCCCGGACGGAACTCGCGATAGCCGAAGATCGCTTCGAGCGCCTGCTGGGGATCGTTGTAGGAAGCCTGGTGGAACAGCGGCGCGTTGGTGTCGAACAAGTCTTCCTCGTGGGGGCGCGAAGGGACCGCGGAACGGCGCGGGACGGCGTGGAGCGCGGGAGTCGCGCGAGGGTCGTCGCCGGGCG
>JBGANH010000134.1:0-11613 GCA_044222365.1 Candidatus Eiseniibacteriota bacterium | reverse complement strand
ACATGGCTCCCGGCCAGCGCTTCGTCGAGCATGTCGCCCACGAGCGGTTCTTCCACATGGACGGCACGCCGCTCGCCCTCGAGGACCTCGCCACCGCGCGGGCACTGCGCACGGGCCGGCCCGCCTCGATCCCGGAGTTCGTCGCGATCCACCGCAACGGCATGCGTGCGGCCCACGCCGCGTACGCCACGCCGATCTCGTTGCGCGGCGGACCGGAGTTCGACGCCGTGCTCACCGTCGTGCAGGCGCGCGACGAGATCGTCGCGCTCACGGGCGAACTGCGGCGCTGGGAAGATCGCTTCCAGAAGGTCGTCGAAGCCACCGGGCAGGTCGTGTACGAGTGGGACTTCGTCGCCGCGACCGTGCGCCGGACCGGCAACCAGAAACTGGTGCTCGGCTTCAGCGCCGAGGACGAGCGCACCGTGGGCGCGCTCGAGAACTGGCGCGCGCGCGTGCATCCCGACGATCACGACCGCGTCCTCGCCGAGTTCGAGCGCTGCCGCGAGGAGCTGGCGCCGCTCGACGTCGAGTACCGCTACCGGCGCAACGAGCGCGAGTGGATCTGGATCCACGACCGCGGCTTCTTCGAGCGCGACGCGGAAGGGCGCGTGGCGCGGCTCTACGGCACCATGTCCGACGTCACGGCGCATCGCGAAACCGAAGCGCAGCTGCGCCAGGCGCAGAAGATGGAGACCGTCGGCACGCTCGCGGGCGGCATCGCGCACGACTTCAACAACCAGCTCACCGGCGTGATCGGTCATCTCGACCTGCTCGAGCAGGGGCTCGGCCCCGGCGACGAGCGCGCCGAACACGTCCGCACCGCGCGCACGGCCGCCGAGCGCTGCGCCGAGCTCACGCGCGGCCTGCTCGCGTTCAGCCGTCGCCTGCACAGCCAGACGGCGCCCGCGTCGCTCGACGACACGGTGCTCGAATCCGTGCGGCTCCTGCGGCGCGTGCTGCCGGCGAACATTCACGTCGTCACCGAACTCGGCAGTGCGGTGCCCGTGACGCTCATGGACGTGACGCAGATCCAACAGGTGATCCTCAACCTGTGCGTGAACGCGCGCGACGCGATGCCCGGTGGCGGCACGCTCGTGCTCACGACCGACTCCGCCACGCTCGGGGAGCAGGACCACCGGCACCCGGATGCGAAACCGGGCCGGTGGGCGCGCCTGCGCGTGAAGGACGACGGCCAGGGCATCGCCCCGGACGTGCTGCCCCGCGTGTTCGAGCCGTTCTTCACGACGAAGCCCGTGGGCGAGGGCACCGGGCTCGGACTCGCGATGGTGTACGGCATCGTCAGCAAGCACGGGGGC
The DNA here is from genome assembly GCA_044222365.1 of Candidatus Eiseniibacteriota bacterium. Lineage (GTDB taxonomy): Bacteria > Eisenbacteria > RBG-16-71-46 > RBG-16-71-46 > RBG-16-71-46 > CAIXRL01. Next base: position 10,297 of record JBGANH010000134.1, on the reverse strand, counting down.
TGGGTCGAGGTCGAGTCCCGTGAAGGCGAGGGCACGTGCTTCGAGATCTGGCTGCCGGCCGCGCCGCCCGAAGCGCAGCCGGCCGGCGCCCCTGCGAGCGTGGCGCAGTCCCCGCGCGCGGACGGCGAACTGGTCATGGTGGTGGACGACGAAGCCGTGCTCCGGCAGCTCGCCTGCCGCGCGTTGCGCGAGCAGGGCTTCCGCACGCTCGACGCCGGTGGCGCCGAGGAATGCCTCGAACTCGCGCGCCGTCACGCGGGCGAACTTCGCGCCATCGTCCTCGACCTCACGATGCCGGGCATGAGCGGGGCGCAGGCGCTGCCGCTGCTGCGGCAGTGCGCACCCGGCGCCGTCGTCGTCATGACGAGCGGGCACGCGGGCTGGGACACGGCGGAACTCGAAGGTGTGGCCACCTTCCTGCCCAAGCCCTGGGCGCCGTCCGACCTGATCGCGGCGCTGCGGCAGGCGATGTCCGCCCGCGGCTGAACCGCGGTTCGCGCGCGACCGGGCCGGAGCCACCTGCTATCTTCCCCGGCACGCGAGCCCGCTCCGGCGGGCCTGTTCCCATAGGCAGCAGCCCGATGCACGGCGCCCGCTTCCGGCGCCGCCCATGCGAGTTTCACCGCCGGTGCCCCCGGCGTTCGCGCGGCCCATCCCCGCGCGCATAGAGGTCGGTCATGGCGGAGATCATCCAGGTCGCCCTGCGCGGCACCCGGAAGGAGTTCTTCCTGAACTCGCGCTCGCTCGAGCTGTTGCTCGGCGACCGCGTCGTCGTGGAAGGCGAGCACGGTGAGACGTTGGGCAAGGTGGCGCTCAAGAACGCCATGCTCATCGAGCTGAAGCGCCCCGGAACGGTGACGCGGGAGATCCTGCGCAAGGCGTCCGAGGAGGACCTCGACCAGGACGACCACAACCTCAAGCTCGAGGACGAGGCGTTCGAGTACTGCCAGCGCCGGATCGAGGTGCGCGAGCTGGCCATGCAGCTCTCCGAGGTCGAGGCCGCGTTCCGCCGCAATCGCATCACCTTCTTCTTCACGGCCGAGCACCGCGTGGACTTCCGCGAGCTCGTGAAGGACCTCGCCGCCAAGTTCCAGACGCGGATCGAGCTGCGCCAGATCGGTGTGCGCGACCAGGCCAAGCGCCTCGACGGCTGCGGCCCGTGCGGGCGCGCGTTCTGCTGCTCGACGTGGATGAAGGGCTTTCATCCCGTGACGCTGAAGATGGCGCGCGAGCAGAACCTGTCGCTCAACCCGACGAAGATCTCCGGCGCATGCGGGCGGCTCATGTGCTGCCTGTCGTACGAGCTCGCCCAGTACCGCGACAGCGCCGACCGCCTGCCGCCCGTCGGTGTGAAGATGACGACGGGCAAGGGCGTCGTCACCGTGACGCGCACCGAAACGCTCGGCGAGAAGGTCTGGGTGCGCGACGACGAGGGCGCCGAGCACGAGATCGCGATGAGCGACCTGCCGCCGGGCCCGTACCACAAGTGCGGAGACTGCGGCTGCGGCGCGCGGCCGAAGGCGGCCGAGGGCGCGGCGGAATCGCACGCGCCGCAGGGCTCGACTCCGGCGCGCACGAGCGGCGGACCGCCGCGCGGCGAACGGGGACCGCGACCGGGAGGCGCCCCGGGAAGCGGCGAAGGCGGTGGCTCGGGCGCGCGGCCCGCGCGGCCGCGGCGGCGAGGACCACGGCGCGGTCCGGGCGGCGGTCCGAGCGGTGGCGCTCCCGGCGGAGCGCCGCAGGCCTAGGCGGACGGCGAAGCGGCGCGCGTCAGAGCGGGCGGCGGTGGAAGCCGCGCACCGCGGAGACGAGCGCGACGCCGACCCACAGCACCGCCCAGACCACCATCGCGACGCTCGGCACGGGGCCCATCGCGAAGGGCGACATCCGCATCTGCGCGAGGAACGGCGGCTGCAGCAGGTGCGCCGCGAGCCGCCAGAGCGACTCGGTCGGCATGACGAGGCTGGTGATCGTGCCGATGTTGCGTGTCGCGTCGTTGTTCACGAGCGATCCGATCTGCTCGACCCAGCCGCCGAGGAACGCGAAGCCGAACATCCCGAACGCGAGCACGCCGTTCGTCACCGTGCTCAGGCGCGCGCCGCCCGCGATCGACAGCGACACGAGCACCGCGGCCTCGAGCGCCAGGCACCCCAGCGCCCCGGGCACGTTCGGAGGCGCGCGATGCGCGGTGAGCCACGCGGTCGCGAGCACGCCGGAGGCGAGCGCCAGCAGGTAGCCCCACACGACCAGCAGATGGCCGAGCCACTTGCCGAGCACGATCTCGGCGCGGTGCAGCGGGCGCGCGGCGACGGTCTGCAGCACGCCCGTGGTGATCTCGCCCGAGAGCGTGTCCACCGGCAGCAGCACGGCGCTCATCACCATGAGGAAGTTCACCGCGAACAGTCCCGCGACCGTGAACATGTTGACCACGAACTGCCGCGTCAGCGTCGCCATGGCGCCCTTCTCGCCCGCCAGGTCGCGCACGAGGAAGTGGAAGCCGACGGCGTAGAGCACGAGGAAGGCGCCGCCGCAGATCAGCATGGCGAGCAGCACGCGGCGCCGGGCGGCCTCCTCGAGCGTGAAGCGCACGATGGCGAGGAATCGCATGGCTCAGCCCGGCCGGTGATCCGCGCCCATCACCTCGAGGAACTCGTCCTCGAGCGAGACGTGGTCGGCGGAGAGATGGCGCAGCGCGGCGCCGCGCTCGACCACCCAGCGGGCGATCGCGCTCAGCGCGTCTTCGGACTCCAGCACGAGGTGCACTTCGTCGCCCGCGCGGCCCGTCACGCGGCCGAAGCGTTCGAGCCCCGCACACGTCGCTTCGTCGAGACCGGAGGCGCGCAGCACGGCGCGCACCTCGGCGTTCCCGAACCCTTCGCCCGCGAGCGCGCGCTCGCGCACGACGCGGCCGCTCTTCACGAAGGCGACGCGGTCGCAGGTCGCCTCGACCTCGCCGAGCAGGTGCGAGTTCAGGAACACGGTCGTGCCCTTGTCGCGCTCGGCGCGGATGAGGTCGCGCACGAGCCGGCGTCCGAGCGGATCGAGGCCGGACGTGGGCTCGTCGAGAAACACCAGTTCGGGTTCGCCGAGCAGCGCGAGCGCGAGCCCGGTGCGCTGCAGCATGCCCTTGCTGTAGCCGCGCAGCGGCCGGTGCGCCGCGTCGAGCAGGTCCACGGTGCCGAGCAGCCGTTCGCTGCGCTCGCGCGCGACCGCGTCCGGCAGCTCGAGCAGCCGTGCATGAAAGCGCAGCAGCTCGCGCGCCGACGTCCACTCCGGAAAGCGGAAGTGCTCGGGCAGGAAACCGACCTTCGCGCGCGTGGCGCGGTCGCCGAGCGGCGCGCCGAGCAGCGTGCCGGCGCCGCCCGTCGGCTCGACGAGCCCGAGCAGCATCTTGAGCGAGGTGGTCTTGCCCGCGCCGTTCGGCCCGAGAAAGCCGAAGACCTCTCCCCGGCGCACGGTCAGGGAGAGATCCTCGACGGCGACCTTGTCGCCGTAGCGCTTGCGCAGTGAGCGCGTCTCGATCGCGGCGTTCGTCACGGCCGCGACCATCTCACGAATCGCGGCACGCGTCAGCGCACCGACTCGGCCATGGAGAGCAGCTCGGAGCGTTCGAGACGTTCGGCCATGAGCGCGTGCACGCGGCCGTCCTTCGTCCACAGCACCACGCGCCGGGCGTGCATCTCGTTCGGCGCCGTGGAGCCGCCGGAGGCGTCCTTCGGGCGCTCCACGAGCAGTCCCGGCCGGCCCTGCACGCGCACCTGCTGGTACTCCGTCGCCCCGGCGAGCACCGGCACGACGAGCGTCGAGCGCCAGTCGATCGTACCCGCGAGGCGCCGCGCCTCGGAGGACGACAGGCCGAGCAGGCGCAGCCCCACCTCGCCGAGCGTCGAGAGTTCGAGGCCGGGCGGCAGCTCGACGACCGGGCTCTCGCACTGCACGAGCACGGCGCGCGTCTTGTCGCCGACGACGAAGCGCTGGCGGACGAGCTGCGGCATGTTCATCGTGATCTTCTGCCCGTCGAGGCCCTCGGGCACGCGTACGTCGCGCAGGTCCATCGCGTCGAGGAGTTCGCGCACGGGGCGCGTGTCCACGGTGAGGCGCGCGCGCGATTCACGGCTCACGAGCACCGAGTCGGGCTGCATGTCGCGGGGCAGGAGCGTCGGGCGCTCGAGCGTCTCACCGAGCATCGAGCTCGCCTGGTCGAGCGAGGCGAACGCCAGCGGCGGCAGCGGCTCCTGCAGCATCTCGATCTTGCCCCCGGCCAGCGTGCCGAGATCCACCTTCGCCGAGGCGAGGCGCTCGAGCCGGTCCTGGTCCACCTGCACGACGGCGAACTCCTGCACGCGGAACAGGTCGAGCGCGGCCTGCGCGGTCGCGCGCACGGCCGGCAGCGTGAACGAAGCGGCGAACGCGGCCGCCGCCGCGGACGCCAGCAGCAGCGGACGCCAGCGGAAGCCGCGGCGGCCGAGAGCCTGGGTGTCCTCGATGGCACGCAGTCGCGTGCGCAGTTCGCGGGCGAACGCCGGATCGGGCTCGCGGCGCTGCTCGTGGAGAAAGCGGTCGTCCATCGTCAGCTCCCTTCCTGCCAGCCGTCCCGCAGCGCCTGGATCGTGCGATGAAGGATCGTGCCGACGTTCGATTCGGTGAGTCCGGTGGCCTTGGCGATCGCGCGGTTGGTCATCTCCGCGCCGTACTTGAGTGCGACGAGTTCGCGTTCGCGGTCGTCGAGCGCCGCGAGCAGCCGCGACAGCCGCTCGAAGTCCGAGCGCTTCTCCGCCAGCTCCTCCGGCGTGGCGCCCGCCGGAACGTCCGCCGCCGCTTCGAGCGGGGCGTGCGACCGGCGCGTGCGCCAGTGGTCGGTGGCGACGTTGCGGGCGATCACGACGAGCCAGGTGCCGAACCCCGCGAGATCGCGGCGGTAGCGATCGCGCGCCACCCACGCCTTCTCGAACGTCCGGGAGGTCAGGTCCTCGGCCACGGCGCCGTCCCCGACGCGCCAACGGAAGAAGTTGTAGACGCGCGGCAGCTGGTCCGCGTACAGCGCGTCCCAGTCCGCATCCCGGGCCGGGTCCAGCGCCCAGGTCTGTCGAAGCACCGCTTCGTCCATGGCCATGTCGCAGCATGATACGAAGGAGGGCCCCGGGTATCACGCGCCGGCTCCGGATTCTTCGGGCGCCGCTCGCGCGGGCGGCGAGGCCCGCGCCGCCCGTCCCGCCGTGCCTCGCGCGGCATTTCCGCTATACTCCGCGCCGCATTTCCAACTCCGGAGACCCGTGTGTCGCGCTTCTACATCACCACCGCCATCGACTACGTGAACGGCCAGCCGCACCTCGGCCACGCCTACGAGAAGGTGCTCGCCGACGCCGTCGCCCGCTGGCACCGCCAGCAGGGCCACGCGACCTACTTCCTCACCGGCACGGACGAGCACGGGCAGAAGATCGCCCGCTCGGCCGCGGCGGTGGGCAAGGACCCGCAGGCGTACGTGGACGAGATCTCGAAGACGTTCGTGACGGCGTGGGACGTTCTCGACGTGCAGTACGACCAGTTCTTCCGCACGACGGACAAGCGCCACGAGCTGGCGGTGCAGGAGCTCTTCCGGCGGCTGCACGACGCGCTCTCCCCCAAGACGGGCGAGCCGGTGCTGTACGAGGAATCCTACGAGGGCCTGTACTGCGAGGGCTGCGAGGGCTTCAAGACCGAGAAGGACCTCGACGAGGAAGGCCGCTGCCCCGAGCACAAGGTGAAGCCGAAGGAAGTGAAGGAAACGAACTTCTTCTTCCGGCTCTCCGAGTACGACGAGGCGCTGCTCAAGCACATCGAGGCGCACCCGGACTTCATCCAGCCCGACTACCGCCGCAACGAGGTGGTCAACGTCATCAAGAGCGGGCTGCAGGACGTCTCGGTGACGCGCCCGAACGTGCCGTGGGGCGTGGCGCTGCCCGAGGAGATCCCGAACGCCGAAGGGCACACGGTCTACGTGTGGGCCGACGCGCTGCTCAACTACCTGAGCGCGCTGGGCTGGCCCGAGCGCCGCTACTCGCTCTGGTGGCTCGCGAAGGAGAAGGAAGTCGGCGGTCCCGGCGCGGCGCGGCAGGACGAGTTCCAGCACCTCGACGGCCAGGGCAAGCCCGGCGCGGCGTGGGCGGGAACGCGCGACGCGTACTTCACGAACGCGTTCCACCTGATCGGCAAGGACATCAGCCGCTTCCACTGCGTGCTGTGGCCGGCGCTGCTGCTCGCGGCCGGCGTGCCCCTGCCGCGGCAGGTGTACATCCACGGCTTCATCTACGCGCGCGGCGGCGACAAGATGGGCAAGTCGCTCGGCAACGCCGTGGACCCGGTCGAGATGACGAAGATGTTCGGCGCCGACGCGCTGCGCTTCTACCTGCTCGACTCGTTCCCGACGGGCCGCGACGGCGAGTTCACGATCGAGCAGTTCGTGGAGCACTGCAACGCGCACCTCGCGAACAAGCTCGGCAACCTCGTGAGCCGCAGCGTGACGCTCGTGCACAAGTACTTCGACGGGAAGTCGCCCGCCGAGTGGGACGTGGACTCGTTCGCCGACCCGGCGGCCGGCGAAGCGCTGAAGGCCGTGATCGCCGCGGCGCAGAAGGCCGCGACCGAGGTGCCCTCGGCGTGGAGCGAGATCCGCCTGAACGAGGCGCTCGACTCGCTGTGGGACATGATCGAACGCGCGAACGAATTCACCGACCGCGCCGAGCCGTGGAAGTCGGGCAAGGATCCGGCGCGCCGCACCGAGCTGGGCACCACGCTCTCGGCCCTGCTCGAAGTGCTGCGGCTGGCCGCGATCTGGGCCTGGCCGGCGATGCCCGCGAAGTGCGAGGCGATGTGGACGACGCTCGGCCTCGAAGGCTCGCCGGCGACACAGCACGGCGAGGCGGCGCAGCCACGCTTCGGCGCGACGCCGTCGCGCTCCCTCGGCCCGTCGCAGATCCTGTTCCCACGCATCGACCTGAAGAGCGTGGCCGGCGCGTGAGCGTCGCGGTGGCTCCCGCCGCACGCTTTTCTCGTCCCGCGCCCGCGGGCCGGAGGCCTGCGCACCGGGCGCTGGCGGGCCGGAGGCCCGCATCATGCTCATAGACACGCACTGCCACCTCTGCGACCGCCGCTTCGACAAGGACCGCCAGCAGGTCTTCGACCGCGCCCATCACGTGGGCGTGCGCGCGTTCGTCGAGATCGCCTACGCGCCGGGCATCTGGGAACGCGCCTTCGCGCTCGCGGCCGAGCACCCCGACCTCTTCCTCGCGGTGGGCGTGCACCCGAGCGAATCGGGCAAGGTGCCGTTCGACGCACTCGACGCGCTGCGGGACCACGCGCGCCACGCCCGCGTCGTCGCGATCGGCGAGATCGGCATGGACTTCTTCCGCGACTACGCCTCGCGCGAGGACCAGGAGTGCTGGTTCCACGCCCAGATCGCGCTCGCGAACGAAGTCGGCCTGCCGGTGATCATCCATCAGCGCAGCGCGCTCGAAGACGTGCTCGGCACGCTCGAACGCACACCCGTCGAGGCGGGCGGCGTGCTGCACTGCTTCGACGAGGACACCGCCGCCATGCGCCGGGCCGAGGCGCTCGGATTCAAGCTCGGACTGGGGGGCGTGCTCACGTACGGGCACGCCGCGCTCGACGATGCGATCGCCGCCGCGCCCGCGCACATGCTCGTGCTCGAGACCGACGCGCCCTACCTCGAGCCGGAGCCGCGTTCGCTCAAGCGCAACGAGCCCTCGTTGCTGCCGCGGGTGATCCGCAGGCTCTGCGAGATCCGTGGCTGGACCCCGCAGGAGGCGGTCGAGATCACCGGACGGAACGCGCGTGATCTTTTCCGCATGCCCGTCGGCCCCGGATCGGGCAGTCCGCACGGGTTCCTCGGCGGAAATCCCCCCGGCGCCTCGGACTGACCGGCATTTACGCCGAGTCCACCCTCAAGGATCACGGGGTGGAGCCGACAATACGAAGGTCATGTCGACCTCCCTCATCGGCCTGCAGCTCGCTCCGCTGCTCGGCATCGCCACCCTGTCGGGCGCCGTCGCGCTCGGATTCCTGCTCGCGCGCGCCACGAAACGCGATCACCGCACGCGCCTGCGGCATCGTTCGAGCGACCTGTTCCGCCTGCTCTCGGGATCACTCGCCGGCAATGTACCCGGCGCCGCGCTGCGCCGGGCCGCGCGCGACGCCGAAGCCGAGAACTTCTGGGAGGCGATCGAAGCCATCGCCGCCACGCTGCGCCCGCGCGAGCGCCGCGAACTCGCCCGGTCCCTCGAACGCAGCCGCCACGTGCTCGCCGAGTGCCGCGCGCTGCGCGACGACGACGATCCCCTGCGCCGCGAACTCGCCGCCCGCCGCCTCGCGCTGATCCCGGTCTCGCGTGCCCGTCGCGTGCTGCGCCGCGCGCTCGTGCGCGGCCCCGAAACCGTGCGCCTCGCCGCCGCGCGCGCGCTCGCCGTGCAGCGCGATCTCGCCTCGCTCGGCTGGTTGCTCGTGCACGCGGACACGCTGTCCACGCGCCCGGTGACCGCGCTGTCCGGCCTGCTGCGCGCGTTCGGCCCGCGCGGCCGCGCGCTGCTGGTGACCGCGCTCGAGCGCGGCATCGTGGACCTCCGCTTCGAACGCGCCACGCTCGACGCGCTCGGCCTCGCGCGCTGCCGCTCGGCGCGGCCCGGCGTCGAGGCCCGCCAGCGCAGCGACGCGCTCGAACTGCGCGTCGCCGCCGCGCGCGCGCTCGGGCGCATCGGCATGGGCGAGTCCATTCCCGCGCTCATGCTCGCGCTCACCGATCCCGCGTGGCCCGTCCGTGCGCAGGCCGCACACGCGCTCGGGCGGCTGCGCGCGACCCCGGCGATCGAGGCGCTGTCCGAACGCGTCTCGGACCGCTCCTGGTGGGTGCGCCATCACGCCGCGTACGCGCTGGCGGTGATCGGCTCGGAAGGGCGCGACGCGCTCTGCGAGCTGGTCGTGCGCTCGACCGACGGTTTCGCGCGCGAGATGGCGCGTGAGGCGCTCGACCGCGCCGTGCAGCGCCGCACCGCCTGAGTGCGCGCGCGGCGCTTTGCCGCGCACGGCGCTCCCCGTAGGATGCGCCCATGACTCCCCGCAAGTCGCTCGGCGCCCGTCCGACCCACGCCTCGTCCTACATCCGCGACCGCGCCGACCGCGAGGTGGGCGAAGCGCGCCGCGTGAAGGACGTGCTCGCCGAGCGCGGGCTGTCGCCGCGCAAGCGCTTCGGGCAGAACTTCCTGATCCAGCCCGAGCTGTGCGAGCGCATCGCCGACCTCTGCCACCTGCACGCCGACGACGTCGTGGTCGAGATCGGCCCCGGCGCCGGCGCGATCACGGCGCGACTCGCCGCCCGCGCGCGGCGGCTCGTCGCGGTCGAGAAGGACATGGGGCTCGCGGACTACCTGCGCGAGGAGTTCGCGGAGCATCCGCGCGTCAAGATCGTGCAGGGCGACTTCCTCGAGTTCGAGCTCGCGCCCGTCGCCGAGAAGTACGAGGTGAACCAGCTCGCGGTCGTCGGCAACATTCCCTACAACATCACGACGCCGATCCTCGAGCGCATCTTCGAGCAGCGCGCGTGCGTGCGCGGCGCCGTGCTGCTCGTGCAGAAGGAGTACGCCGAGCGTCTCGCCGCAGCCGCGGGCAGTCCCGAGTACGGCTCGCTCACGCTGTTCGCGCGCTACCACGCGCTGCTCGAGCCGCTGATGACGATCCGCTCGTCGGCATTCTGGCCGCGGCCCGAGGTCGACTCGATGCTGATCCGCGTGCTGCTGCGCGAGACGCCGCCCGTCGAGGCGCCCGAGGCGCTGCTCTTCCGCATCATCCGCGGCTCGTTCGGCCAGCGCCGCAAGCAGCTCGCGAACACGCTCGAGGTCGCGCTCGGCTGGGAGCGCGAGCGCGTCGAACGCCTCGGCGCGCACGCCGGCCTCGACCTGCGCCGGCGCGGCGAGACGCTGACGCTCGAGGAGTTCGCGCGCCTCGCGCGCGCGGCGGCGGAGCGAGGGGCGGAGGCGTAGGCGCGCACGATCGCGCGGCCCTCGCTCAGTACGCGCCGACGCGCTCGTCCGTGGGCCGCACGACGCCGCTCGAGTCCACCACGAGCGTCACGCGATAGCCGCCCTCGACGTACACCGCCATCATCGGCGACAGCGCCGCGCCGCCGAGCGTGCCGCGCAGCGCGATCGCGTCCTCGCCGCGCACGCCGATGCTCACGCGCACCGTGGCGCCGGGCGGCATCGGCGCGAGCTTCGTCGAGTCGCGTTCGCCGACGAGGCGCGCGGCCGTG
>JBGANH010000133.1:0-11611 GCA_044222365.1 Candidatus Eiseniibacteriota bacterium | reverse complement strand
GGAGTTCGCGCGCGCGTGGGGCTGCAAGGAAGGCGATCCCATGGTGCGCAGGCAGGAGCTGCGCGCGCGGATCTGGTAGGCACGCGCCGCACGAAACGACGGGCGCCGCTCCCTTCTGAGGAGCGGCGCCCGTTTCGTGTTCGAGAGCGCGATGCGTCCGTCAGGTCGCGTCGGTCACCGAGAAGCGCGCCCGCACCGCGTCGCTCACCTTCGTCGGGCGCCCGGTCGTGCGGTCCATCGGGCACCAGAGCGTGCGCGCGCGGCACAGCGTCTTGCGGTCCTTCGCGCGCAGGATCTCGGTGAGCCGCTCGAAGTCGCGTCCGAGCGCCTTGCCCACCCACGTCTCGATCACGATGCCGTCGCCCGGCATCGCCGCGCGCAGGTAGTCGATCTCGTGCCGGGTCACGACCCAGAAGAGCGCCGCCTGGTCGGCCGGATCGGCGTCGGTCCCCCAGTGCGAGATCGCCGCCTCCTGCACCCAGCGCACGTACACGCCGTTGTTCACGTGCCCGAGCTCGTCGATGTCCGACGGCTCGACCGCGCGCGTGAGCACGTGACGTTCGCCGGGAGCGCCCACGGCCGTCAGTGCTTCGTGGGCAGCTTGTTGTGGCGCGACCAGTCCACCGTGCGCTCGAGCCCTGCGCGGAACGTCACGGTGGGCTGCCAGCCGAGCACCTGCTTCGCACGCGAGGCGTCGAGGTAGATGCGCTGGATCTCGCCGGGCCGCGGCGCTTCGTAGATCGCGTCCTCGGGGAACGACAGGATGGACTTGAGTTCGCGCACGATGTCGTTGACCGACGTGCCGATGCCCGTGCCGATGTTGAGCATCTCGCCGCTGCCCTTGTCGAGCGCGAGCACGTTCGCCGCGACCACGTCGTCCACGAAGAGGTAGTCGCGCACCGCTTCGCCGTCGCCGAAGATGCGCGGGCGCTTTCCTTCGAGCATGAGTCCGATGAAGATCGCGTTCACGCCGGCCTCGCCGTGCGGGTTCTGGCGCGGGCCGAACACGTTCGGGTAGCGCAGCACGGTGTAGTCGAGCCCGTGGAGCAACTTCCAGATGTAGAGGTAGTGCTCGACCGTGTGCTTGCTCGCGCCGTAGGGCGCTTCCGGATTGACCGGGTGGTCCTCGGGCGCGGGCAGCGTGCGGCCCTCGCCGTAGAGCGCGCCGCCGGTCGAGGCGTACACGACCTTGCGCACGCCGTGCTTCGTGCACGCCTGCAGCAGGCCGATCGAGCCGAGCACGTTCACGCGCGCGTCGAAGACCGGGTCGGTGACGGACTTGCGCACGTCGATCTGCGCGGCGTGGTGGTCCACGATCTCGGGACGGAAGTCGGCGATCGCCGCCTCGACCGCGGCGGCGTCCGCGAGGTCGCCCTCGTAGAACTTCGCCTTCGGGTTCACGAACTCGCGGAAGCCGGACGACAGGTTGTCGAAGATCGCGACCTCGTGACCGAGCGCCACGAAACGGTCCGCCACGTTGGAACCGATGAAGCCAGCACCGCCCGTCACCAGGATACGCACTTCGTCTTCCTCCTCGGGGAGTCCCGCGCGCCCGCATTCGCGGTGAGCGCGAGGCAAGCTAGGCGACCGGCGCTCGCGCGCGCAAGCTCCGGGTGAATGGAAATCGCGTCAGGCCGCGCGCCGGCCCCGCCGTCGTTCGCCGAGCGCCGCGGCGAGACGCGCCGCGAGCGCACCGGGATGATGCGCCGCGGCCGCGGCACGCGCGCGCTGCCGCCACGGGGAATCCCCGCTCGCACGGTCGAGCACGTCTTCGAGCGCGCCGGCGACGGCCGCGGCGCTCTCCCGCGCCGGACCGCCCGCACCGCTGCTCTCGAGCCACGTCCCGATCGGACGCGCCGGCGCACCGGCCGCGATCACCGGCAGCCCGGCTCCGAGCGCGCGCAGGAGCAGCCCGCCGGAAAGCGGGGCGTCTCCGGTCACGAGCGCGGCGCGCGCCGTGGCGAGCCACGCGAGTTCGGCCTCCCGCGGCGCGGGCCCGACGAAGTGCACGCGCAGCGACACCCCGGCCTCCCGCGCGAGCGTCTCGATCTCGGGACGCGGATGATCGAGGACCACGAGATCGAGTTCGTCGCGATCGGCTCCCGCGGCGGCGAAGCCCTCGAGCACGAGCCGCGCGGACGCCAGCGACGGCCGCGAGGGCACGAGCACGAACGGCCCGTCCCAGAGCGCCAGGCGGCCGCGCGGCGATCGTTCGGGATCCCACGCACTGCCCTCGGCCGGCGCGAATGCCGGGTCGAGCGCACGCAGCGCTCCGGTGCGGCCGCGCGATCCGGCATGGCCCGTGGGCCACCACGACGACGCGCGTTCGCCGACGACTTCCGCGGCGTCCGGTCCGCCGCCCGCGCACGCACTCGCCCACAGCACGTGGTCGGCGCGGCTCGCACGGATGCGGGCGCGCAACTGCGCGCGGCCGCGCTCGTCGTCCGTCAGCACGTCGATCGTCGTGCCGGTGCGGCCGTCGCGCTCCGGGAACTGGAGGTCGTCGGAAGGAAGCGCGTCGAGCACGAGCGTCTCGACGGCGAAGCCGGCCTCGCGGCAGGCGACGGCGCGCGCGCGCGCATCGGCGGGCGCGGCGCCCGTGGCGTCCACGTGCTCGACGAGCAGGACGCGCAGTGGTGCGTTCAACAGGTGCCTCGTGACGTGCCGCCGCGTCCGTCCCGCCGACCCGGAGCGTGTCCCGGCGCCCGAGCGCACGGCGCCCGGCGAAACCTGGTGACCCGACCGGCCGGCGCGACCGGCGCCGGGGCGAAACGTGCGCGACGCGCTCCGATCCGTGGAGCGGGTCCGCAGTGCACCGGCCCGATGAAACGGCTCGGCCCCTACAGGGCGGTCGCGGCCTCGGCGGCCCGGCTTTCCGACTGCACCCGGCGCATCCACGCCAGGAAGCGCAGCCGCTGCAGCACCTGCAAGTCGCAGTCCAGCACGACGGGTCCGGCCGGCTCGATCGCCGTCACGGTCTCGGTCGCGGGCAGCGGGGCGGCCTCGGGAAGCGCGAAGCCCTCCGGAACGACCGGTGCGAGTGCCCGGACGCGCCCCGTCAGCGCCTCGAGCGTCACCTCAGGCATCACAGTCAAGTCCATGCCCGAAAACGCGATGCCGAGGCGCGACGAAAGCTCGCTCACGCTCCGGGGGTGACGGCCGACGGCGTCCGCCCACCAGCCCTCGAGCGCCCGGCCCGCGAGGGAATCCCCGATCGCGCGGGGGGCGTGCGAGTCGAGCGCGAGGATGATGCGGCCAAAGTGGGGCCGGACGTCGTCGAGGCGCCGCCCAAGCCTTGCCCAGCCCTCTCCCCGGGTGGAGTTGCCGTGGGCGAGCAGGTAGAACCCGGGCCGGCCACCATACTGGACGAGACCGAGCACGGGCATGTCGGCGAGCAGGCACTCCATGAGGCCCCAGCGGGCCTCCCGACCGAGCCGGTCGTGCAGGCGCAGGCGAGAGGCGCCGTCCACGACGAGCACGCGCTCCCCGCGCGCGAGCGCGTGCGCGGCCAGCTCGAGCACGGCGCGCGTCGTCCACGCGGGCGAAGCGCCCGCCACGACGTGCAGCCAGGCGCCGGTCTCGGCCGGGTCCCGCTGCGGCATGAGCAGCAGCGACTCGCCGCCCACGCGGCGGCGCAGCCACAGCCCGAACGCGGCGGCGAGCAGCGCGACGAGCGCGCCGAGCGCGGCACCGATTCCCAGCCAGCGGCCCCACACGCCGGGCAAGGGCGCCGGCGCCGGCGCGCTCGCGGACGGCATCGCGCGCAGCAGTCCGCCGTAGGGCGCGGGAGCGAGATCGGCGAAGGCGACGACGCACGCGTTCGCGGCGGCGGCGGCGAGTTCGCCCTGCAGCGGCGTCTCGGCGGCGAGCAGCGCGGCGGCGCGGGCGTCGAGCGAGTCGGCGCGTTCGAGCGTCCAGCGCCGCCACGCGGCGCCACGCTCGGCCGGCCGCGCGGCGCGCAAGGGCACGCCGGCGGCGAACCAGTCGTCGCTCGCGCGCGCGGCGGCGACGAGGGCGTCGCGCAGCGCGGCCGGATCGGCGGCGGCCGCGGCGAGTTCGACTTCCTGCAGGCGTTCGAGCACGGCGACCGGCGGCGTGACGCGCGTCCGCGCGGTGAGCGCCGACCACGGCGCGGGCAGCTCGCGCGCGAGGTCGCGATCGCGGCGCGCGGCCGCGGTGAGCCACGCCGCGCATTCGGCGGCGGGAGTCATCGCGGGCAACGGCTCGGGCGTGAGGCGCGCGACCCAGCGGTCGCGCACGTCGTCGCCCGCTCCGGCGAGCGCGACCACGCCGCCCTCGCGGCGCGTGCGCAGCTGCACGGCGAGCGCGTGCGCCCGCGGCGCGCGCGGCGCGCGCACGGCGAGCACGAGTCCGCCGTCGGCATTCTCGAGCTTCGCGCTCTCCCCTTCGCGCGGGGCCTGCGGCCATTCGGCCGCGAGCGGCGCCTCGCCCGTCCACGGCATGCGCACTTCGAACATCGCGACGTGCGAAGGAGCGCCGGCGACGGCGACGATCACGCCGATCGCGGCCCCGGCCAGCGCGGCGAAGGCGAGCGTCGTCCAGCGATAGGAAGACCGGGCAGTCTGGTTTCGGGCGTCGTCCGTGGCGCTCATGAGGGGTCGGAGTTGGAGGGGCGGCGAGTCCGCGCGCGTCCTGCGCGTGACGCGCGGAAGTTACGCGCGCGCGCACCGCAGGGTCAAGCACCACGAACGCGCGTGCGGCACGTGCGCCGCCTCGGGGCGCAGGAAGAAGCGGACGGTCACGTGGGGTGACCGCCCGCTCCGCACTTCCCCGCCGTGCCGATCAGGCGGCGCGTTCGCCCTGCGCGCCGTCCACCGCGGCCGGCAGCGTGAACCAGAACGTGCTGCCTTCACCCGGCGTGCTGTCCACGCCGATGCGGCCGCCGTGCTGTTCGACGATGCCCTTGCTGATCACCAGTCCGAGTCCGGTGCCGCCGACCTTGCGCGTGGAGCCCGAATCGATCTGCTGGAACTTGCGGAACAGCTTCGGGAGGTCCGCGGCGGCGATGCCCTCGCCGTGGTCGCGGACCGAGACCTTCACCTCGTGGCCGAGTGATTCGGCGCGCACGACCAGGCGTCCGCCGGGAGGCGAGAACTTGATGGCGTTCGACATGAGGTTCGACAGCACCTGCGCGATGCGGTGCGGATCGAGCAGCGTGTCGGGCAGATCGTCGGCGAGCGCGACCTCGAGCACGATGCGCCGCTCCTCGATGAGCATGCGCAGGTGCTGCTCGGCCTGCTGCACGACCGGCTCGAGGCGCATGCGCTCGATCGTCATGGGCAGCGACGCGGCCTCGAGCTTCGAGAAGTCGAGGATGTCGTTGATGAGCAGCAGCAGCCGTTCGGCGTTCGCGTGCGCGATCGTGAGCAGCTTCACCTGCTGGTCGTTGTTCTGGAAGTAGCGCTCGTCGCTCAGCAGTTCGAGCGCGCCCTTCACCGACGTGAGTGGCGTGCGGATCTCGTGCGACACCACCGCCACGAAGTCGGACTTCAGCCGGTCGAGCGACTTCGTGTGCTCGAACAGCTGCGAGTTGCTGATCTGGACCGCCGCCTGCGACGCGAACAGCGACAGGAACTCCTGGTCCTCGGTCGTGAACTCGCCGTCGCGGCGGCTCACGGCCATCACGCCGATCGGCTGCCCGCCCTGCGACAGGGGAATCGCGAGCACCTCGCGCGCCGTCCAAGGCGTTCCCGGCAGCGGCACGCCGCCTTCCTCGGTGCGCGTGCGCACGGGCGTCAGCTGGAACGCCGCCATCCCGACCGGGCCCGCGCCCGGAGGAACGGCGGAAGCGCCGTCCTCGCCGATCTCCAGTTCGACGCCGTGCGCCGCGGCGGCGCGGAGCTCGGCGGTGGACTCCTGGTGCAGGTAGATCACGGCGGCGTCCGCGTGCGCGAACTGCGCGGCGGTCGCGGCGATGCGCGCGAGTCGCGGCTGCAGTTCGAGGTCGGCCCCGATCTCCATGGCGACGCGGTACAGCGCGTTCATCTGGCCGGTGGCGAGCTCGACCTTCTCCCGCAGTTCCTGCTCGTGCCGGCGCAGGCGCTCGACGAGCGCGCGATTCTCCGCCTTGAGCCGGCGGTTGCGCAGCCGCTTCTCCACCATCACGGGCAGGTCGGCGATGTCGTCGAACGGCTTCGTGACGTAGTCGTCCGCACCCTGGCGGAGCGCGTCGATCGCGGTCTGCACCGACGCGTAGCCGGTCATGAGGATCACGGCGACTTCCGGATCGATCGCGCGCGCCTGGCGCATGACCTCGAGGCCGGACTGCCCGGGGAGACTGATGTCGGTGAGGATGAGATCGGGCTGCGCCTCGGCGACGGCGCGCATCGCCTGCTCGGCGCTGTTCGCGAAACGCAGCTCGTACGGCTGGTCCTGCAGCACCTCACGCAGCACTTCCGCGACGGTCTCGTCGTCCTCGACGACGAGGACGCGTGCGGGAGGAGCGTCAGGCGCGAACGCCGCGGCGCCGCCGTGCTCGTCCATGGGCGAGGGATCGGTCATGGGGCTTCCTGCTCCTCAGTGCGTGTGCGCCGGCCCCGCCGCCGCGGTGCGGTGACGGCCCGACTTCTTCGCGACGCCGAGCGCCTGCTCGGCAGCGGACAAGAGTTCGGTGGGATCGAGTCCGTCGCGCGGGCTGGCGGCGACGCCGGCCGAGCACGACAACACGCCCACGCGCGCGAAACGGTGTTCCTCGACGGCACGGCGCAGGCGTTCCGCCAGGCGGCGCGCGGGCGCGAGGTCGCAGTCCGGGAGGATGACGCCGAACTCGTCGCCGCCGAGGCGGGCCACGAGATCGCCGTCGCGCAGCGCGACCTTGAGCACGAGCGCGCACTCGGCGAGCACGGCGTCACCGGTTTCCCGTCCGTACTTGTCGTTGATGCCCGCGAACAGGTCGAGGTCGAGCGTGACGACCGCGAGCGGCTGGCCGGTGCGCTGCGAGCGGCCGAACTCCTCGAGCAGTCGCTGGTGGAACGAGCGCGAGTCCGGCAGGCCCGTGACGGGGTCGCGGCCGGGCGCGCGGCGGAGACGGTCGAGTTCGAGGCGCGAACCGAGCGCGGCGCCGAGCGCGCCGGAGGCGGTGCGCACGAGCGCGAGCTGCTCCGGCGTCCAGCGCTGTCCCTTGCGGCCGCGCAGGTCGAGCGCGCCGACGCGTTCGCGGCCACGGAAGAGCGGCACACCCATGCACTCGCGCAGGTCGCCCGCGGCGCTTTCCCACTCGCCGCGCGCGCACCACGGCTCGAGCTTGCCCTGCGGGCCGATCACGTGCAGCGAGACGCCGTCGCAGTCGAACGCCGTGCGCAGCGAATCGAGCGCGCGAGCGAGCGCCTGCGCGTCCGCCTGCGACGCGAGGATCGCGGCGCACGCGTCCCAGAGGCAGCCCGAGGCGGCGCGGCGGTCGGTGCCGCGCGGCACTTCGACGCCACGCGGATCGCCCTTGCGCTGGTTCGGGACGGCCGGCTCCGCCGCCATCGTCTCGCCCGGCTTACGCGGCGCGCGAGTGGGGAGCTTGGCCACCGAGGCTCGACTTGAGCTCTCGGAGACGGCCTGCCGCTTCCTGGATTCGGCTCGACTCACGAAGTACCACCTCCAGCCGTTCGCGGACGCCGGTCAGCTGGCCCGCGGGGCCCATGAGGAGAAGTTGCGCGTTGCCTCGGACGCCCACCAGGGCGTTGTTGATCTCGTGATGCACCGTGAGCACGTCCGCCATGCGGGCGTCCCACTCCTGCTGCTCGTTCCACCACTGCTCCACGATTGCGTGCAGTTCCGCGGCGGCGGCCACTTCCCCGCGATCCCGGAGCGCCTCGACGTGCTCCGAGAGCGTGCGGTGCAGGCCCTGCCAGGGCGCCTGTTCGTGCGTGCCGTGCACGGTCACGCCGCCTCTTCGTGAAGCGTCATGGCCTTCTGCAGCCGGAGCTTCAGGCGCGACATCGCGCGGGTGTGGACCTGGGACACGCGCGACTCGCTGATGCCCAGCGTGCGGCCGATCTCCTTCAGCGTGAGGTGCTCGTAGTAGTAGAGCGCGACCACGAGACGCTCCTGCTCGGGGAGCAGGTCGATCGTCTGGAGCAGCGTGAGGCGCTGCTGCTGCTCCTCGAGGCGCGACTCGAGGTCGAGCGCGTTCGGGTCCGCGAGGTGATCCGCCAGCGTGCCCTGGTCGTCGCCGTCGTTGCTGCGGCTCTCGTCGAGCGACACGAGCACGGCGCCACGGACGTGGTCGAGCAGGCGGTAGAAGTCCTCGCGCGACATCTTCAGCTCGCGCGCCACTTCCTCCTCGGACGCCGCGCGGCCGAGCTTCTGGTCGAGCTTGCGCGTCACGCCGTCGAGATTGCGCGCCTTGCGGCGCATGGAGCGCGACGCCCAGTCGAGCGCGCGGAGCTGGTCGAGCACGGCGCCCTTGATGCGCCACACCGCGTAGGTCTCGAACTTCACGCCCTTGCCCGTGTCGAACTTCGCGTGGGCGTCGAGCAGGCCGAGCACGCCCGCCGAATAGAGGTCCTCGTGATCCACGTTGCGCGGCAGCGTCGCGGCGACGCGCTCGACGACGTGGCGCACGAGCGGCGCGAATCGCTTGAGCAGGTCGTTCTTGTTGTAGGTGACCGGCGTGCCGGTGACGGTGGAGACCGGAGCGGCCTTCGTGCCGGCGACGACCTTCAGCGCGGGACGCGACGGACGGGTGGCGACGGCGGTGGCGGAAGCGGACTTCGTCGAACGGGCGGGCGTGGCGGCGCGGGGCATGGGGATGCTCCTCCTAGGCTTCGAGGCGCTGGGACTGCTGCGGAAACTCTTCACGAAGGGCGGGACCGGTGGTGACGGGCTTCCACAACCGGGCGGCGAGCGCGCGGTAGGCCGCGGCGGCCGGGGACTTCGGGAAGGCGGTGACGACCGGTTCCTGAGCGCGGACGGCGCGCGCGACGGACGGGTCGAAGGGAACGGTGCCGGCGCACTCGAGCTCGAAGCCCAGGAAGCGGCGGGCGACCAGCTTGATCCGGTGCGCGGTGTCGTCGGCTTCCTCGTCGCCGGTGGTCATGTTCACGACGAGGCGCGGCGCGTGATTCAGGCCGCCCTGCTTCTGCAGCAGCTTGATGAGCGCGTACGCGTCGGAGAACGCCGGCATCTCGGGCGTCGTCACGACGAGCACTTCGTGGCCGAGACGGCAGAACTCGGTCACCTGGCGCGACACGCCGGATGCCGTGTCGATGATCATGAGGTCGGCGTGCTCGTCCACCGTCCCGAGCGCGCGCAGCAGCGCTTCGCGCCGGAAGTCGTCGAGCTCGGCGAGCTCGGGCGCACCGGAGGCGGCGGGCACGAGCTTCACGCCGGCGGGACCGTGGACGACGATCTCGTCCATCGTCTTCTGGCCCGACAGCACGTGCTGCAGGTCGAATCGCGGGTGCACGCCGAGCAGGATGTCGAGGTTCGCCTGCGCGAGGTCGCCGTCCACGAGGACGACGCGCGCGCCGCGCTCGGCGAGTGCCAGCGCGAGGTTGGCCGCG
Organism: Candidatus Eiseniibacteriota bacterium; assembly: GCA_044222365.1. Classification (GTDB taxonomy): domain Bacteria; phylum Eisenbacteria; class RBG-16-71-46; order RBG-16-71-46; family RBG-16-71-46; genus CAIXRL01. The sequence continues at coordinate 2,096 of JBGANH010000133.1, read as the reverse complement.
AGGTTGCTCTTGCCGACGCCGCCCTTGCCGCTGGTGACGACGATCGTGCGCACGCGCGGACGGCCGAGCTGCGCCGGATGTTCCGGCGCGGCCTGCGGGGCGACCGAGCCCTGCACGGGCACGAGCTTCATGTTCGGACGGCGGCTCACGAGCGCACCTCGCGCGGCAGCGAGATCATCGCGCGGACGAACGACCAGTAGCGCAGCTGCTGGTGGCAGCGCGCGAGCGGCAGTTCGAACCCGAGGCGCTCGAGCCGGCGCTGCTCGTCGCGGAGCGAGGACACGGCGGCGTTCGCGGCGTCGAGGCGCGCGGCCTCGCTCGCCGGCATGCGGCGCGCGGTGTCGGCGGACGGCGTCAGCGGGGCGAAGTTCACGACGCCCTCCGCTGGGAGTTCCAGAAACGGCCGCCGGCCGACTCTTCGCGGATGGACTCGACGGCGAGCGCGAAGCTCGCCTCGACCTGGCGGACGGTGAGACGCAGCGCGCCGGCGGCCTCGAGCGGCGTGAGCCGCTCGAGCAGCAGCAGCGCGAGCACCTGGCGCTCGCGGTCCGCGAGCTTTTCGATCGCGGCCGACACCCGCACGCGGGCCGGCAGCTTGTCGACGGAGGGAACGTTGCGCTTCATCTCAGGCGGCCTTCCGCAGTGCCGGGCGGCGGCGAACGCTCGCGCCGGCGATGGCGCCGCGGACCGCGCGGCGGAGTTCGTCGATGAGGAACGGCTTCGTGAACACGGCCGTCACGCCCGCGCGCTTCAGCTCCGCCGGCGAACCGGGATTGCCGTAGGCGGTCACGAGGATGACGGGCTGGGCGTTGCGGCCGCGGCGGAGCTTGCTCGCCAGTTCCAGGCCGCTCATGCCGGGCAGGCGCAGGTCGGAGATCACCAGGTCGCTCGAACCGTCACGCAGCCACACGAGCGCCTCTTCCGCCGAACGGAAGGTGTCGATCGTGAATCCGTCGTCCGACAGCCCCTCGGCCAGTGCCCAGGCGGTGGTCGGTTCGTCTTCCACGATCAGGATGTGGCTCATGGGGCGTCGGGCTCCGTGATGGGGGTCGGGGGTGGTGCGACGCGACAGTGTTTTGCAGCACGCGTGCCACGCATGGCCCCGGGCCCGGGAGCGGGCCCTCGGGCGCGCGGGAGGCGCCCCGGCGATCCCACGGGGCGAAATGGCCCGAATCGGGCAAGGCGCTCGCAAATGGCGAGTTCGCGACGGGCGGAACGCCGTGCCCAGGGTCCGGTCGAGCTCGAAATACGGCTCAAGATTCCGGTGAAGGGCGCTCCGCGACACGGCGACGGCCGGACCCGGGAAGGGTCCGGCCGCCTAACCTCGCACCGCCCGCGGGGCGGTTCGATTGCTTCTTGGTCGGTCGGCTGGGGCCTCAGGCCCCCTCGCCGGCCTCCTCGGCATCGTCACCCAGGGCGTATTCCTTGAGCTTCGTCCGCAGTGTCTGGCGGGAAATCTGCAGCAGGCCGGCCGCCTTCGTCTTGTTCCCGTCGCACACGCCGAGCGCGTGCACGATCGCCAGCTTCTCGATCTCCGTCAGCGGGCGCACCACGCCCGGAGGGAACGGCGTCGCGGCCGTCGCTGCGCCCGCGGCGCTCGCGATTCCGCCCGCACCTCGCGTCATTTCGGCCGGCAGGTGCTCGGGCAGGATCTCGTCCTCGGCTTCGAGCAGCACGACGCGCTCGATGACGTTCTTGAGTTCGCGGACGTTGCCGGGCCACGCGTAGGACTTCATGAGTTCCGCCGCGCGCGGATCGATGCGCACGACGGTGCGCCCGAGCTCGCGGCAGAAGCGCGCGACGAAGTGCTCGGCGAGCGTCGCCACGTCCCCGCTGCGCTCGCGCAGCGGCGGGATCTCGACGGGCACGACGTTGAGCCGGAAGTAGAGGTCCTCGCGGAAGCGTCCCTCGGCGACCATCTTCGAGAGGTCGCGATGCGTCGCCGCGACCACGCGCACGTCCACGGTGATGTCGGCGTGTCCGCCCACGCGCCGGAACGTGCGGGTCTCGAGCACGCGCAGGAGCTTCGCCTGGAGCTGCGGGGCCATCTCCCCGATCTCGTCGAGGAACAGCGTGCCGCCGTCGGCGAGTTCGAA